>NZ_LBIZ01000116.1:0-439097 GCF_028128665.1 Bradyrhizobium sp. CCBAU 45384 | reverse complement strand
TTAGTCGTCCCGCTCAGATCGCCGGCTTGTCGGCGCCGTGCAGCCTGGCGTGCAGGTTGATCAGCCACATCGCCGTCGGCCGCAGGATGAAGAGGTCGGCGACCAGTGCCGCCACCATCGAGAAGGCGCTGAGCCAGCCGAACAGCCGCAGCGACGGCAGGTCCGAGAAGACGGTGACGACGAGGCCGCAGGCCAGCACCACCGTGGTCAGGATCAGCGCAGGTCCGACCAGCACGGTCGCGCGCTCCACCGCGAGCGCCGAGCCGACGCCGGGCTTGCTCTCCAATCGCAGACGATTGAGGAAGTGGATTGTCGCGGACAGGCCGAGGCCGAACGAGACGGTGAGCGCGACGACGCTGGCGAATTGCAGCCCCTCGCCCATTGCCCACAGCACCGTTCCCGACATCACCACCGGGAAGATGCCCGGCAGGATGCAGGCCAGCATCACGACCCAGGAGCGGAAGGCAAGACCGATAAAGATCGCGACCAGCGCGAATTCGACAGTGAGGCCGCGGTTCAGCTTCTCGATCATGCCGGCCGAGTTGCGCGCGGCGATGGCGGCAAGACCGGTGACGGCAACCTCGTAGCCGGGATGCTTCTTGCGGACGACGTCGAGCTCGGAATCGAGCTTGTCGACGATCGGCAGAAGCTGGCTGGAATCCTTGTCCGGCACGCGGCCGGCCACGACCACCGCATCCTGCTCGGCATCGATGAAGCGTCGCACCAGATGCTCGGGGATGACGCCCACGTATTCCTTCAGCGTCGCGACGTCGCTGCTGCCGGCCTTTTCCGCCAGCCAGCGGCGCAGCGTCTCTAGCGACCAAACGTTGCCGACACCGGCCGCCTTCTCGACGGTCGCATGCACGTCTGCGATGGTTTGCAGCGTCTCCGGCGAGTACAGTGATTGACCCTTGGGGAACGTGATCAGCACGTTGACCGGATTGGCGCCGGTCAGCTTGGCGTCGAGCCGGTTGCTGGCGGCCACCGCCTGGCGCTTGTCCGGCACCTGGTCGGCGAGCCGGTAGCGCGGCTGAAGATTGGCGTAGATGACGCCGAGGCTGCCGACGAACAGCAGCGCGATCAGGCTGAACAGACCGGGCCGGCCGACCATGCGCACCGCGATCCAGTAGCAGAAATTGCGCAGCGCCTGCACGCCGGCGTCCGCGCTCTGGAACTTGACCGCAAAAATCTTCTCGTTGCGCACGAACAGCACGCCGAACACCGGCACCAGCGACAGCACCGTGATGAGCGCGATGATAGTGGCAGCCAAGCCCGCTTCGCCGAACTTGCGGATCAGGTCGGAGTCCGAGAACTGCAGCGCGATGAAGGAAATGCCGGCGGTGCCATGCGTCAGCACGCAGGCCGGGCCCACCACCAGCACCGCGTTCCTGAACGCGGTGAACTTGTCCTGTCCTGCGATCAGCCGGTCGCGCGCGGCAAAGGTGAGCTGCATCGAGTCCGAGAACGAGATCACCATGATGAGCGGCGTCATCACGTTCAGGAACATGTTCAGATTGAAATTGGCCCAACCGAGCGCGCCAAGTGCGATCAGGATCGCGATCATCGGCGGGAATGCCGCCACCACCATGAACGAGATCTTGCGGAAGAAGATGATGGCGATGATGCAGCCGGCGAGAATGCCGAGGATGTTATAGGTGAGGCCGTCGCGCTCGACCGCGTTGCGGATCTCGAGCTGCATCACCGGAACGCCGGACAGCTGCACACTGAGCCCGGTGTCGCCGAGATCCTCCTTCATCAGCGCGCGGATGTCGCCGACGACCTTGCCGAGCTTGCTGGAGGCGACCACCTGCGGATCGAGCGAGAGCACGATCAGCGCGAGCGTGCCGTCCTCGGACAACAGCTTGCCGCGGATGATCTCGTTGTTCTTGACGGTCTCGATGAACTGGTCATAGGCCGCGCCCTCGGGCAGCTCGGCCGGGAACAGAGCGGCCGGCAGCTTGCCCGGCGCCGGCGCCTGACGCGCCGAGAACAGCGAGACGAGGCCGCGCGTGCCCTCGACCAGCTGCATGTCGGTGACGAAGTCACGGAGCTTCTCGAGGTTATTCCGCGCCAGCAGGGTCTTGCCCTCGACCACGACGAGGACGTCGAACTCCTCGGCCGGGAACTTCTTGGTCACCTCTTCGTACTGGCGGAATTCGCGGGTGTTGGAGCGGAACAGCTGCGACAGCGAATCGTCGATCTTGATCCGCTCGATGCCGAACACGGCGGCGACGATCAGCGCGAGCAGGATGACGCAGGAGACGATCGGCGCCCGGACCGCGATCAGCCCGAGACGCTCCAGCCCGAAGGCGATGGAGGACGCAGGCCCCTGCTCGACCTTGTCGACATGAACCTCATTCTCGCGGTGCTTTTCGAGCATGCCTTTGTCCAGTTCCTCAATCGACTCGGTCTTGAGAGCTTATTGCGCTCCGCGAACGGCTTGAAAACGCCATACCAATGGGAGGCTTGCCCGTTGAAAACGCGCGGAAAATCGCCGGCAGCGGTTTAGCAGGTCAAGCGCCCTTCTCGCAAGCACGCCGGGGGTCTCCGAATCGATCAAGATGCGGCGATTTTGCCGGAATGCCCGTCATTCTGGCACGGCCGTGCCGATTCGACGCGGGGCGCGGTCGGCGCTCTCGTCCTTGAGCGCCACGCCCGTGACCTGGCGCGCCAGCCCCTCGCGGACCAGCCAGGCGATCTTGAGGGCCGCCTCGTCATAGCTCAAGCCGGCCTTGTGGATGTTCGACACGCAATTGCGCTCGGCATCGGTCAGGCCGGGCTTCGGCGCGAAGGTCAGATAGGCCCCGAGGCTATCGGGCGCTGATAGCCCCGGCCGCTCGCCGATCAGCATCACGATCATGCGGGCGCCGATGATAGCGCCGATCTCGTCACCAAGGGCGACGCGCGCGCCTGAGGCGACGACGACATGGCCGATCGCGACCGCCTCCTCTTCGGCGAGGCGTGGCAGCAGGCTTTGCAGCAGCCTGGCCGCATGGGCATGGACCGCAGCAGCCGACAGGCCGTCACCGATGACGACCGCAAGCTGGCACGGCGCGGCGGCAATCCGCTCCAGCGTCGCGGCGGAGCCGGCATCGAGCTGCCGTCCAAGATCCGGCCGGCGCAGATAGTCGCCGCGATCGGCGGCCCGGCTCCGGACCTCGGTGGCGGCAAGGCCGAGCGCCCTCACTTCGGCAACCAGACGCGGCGCGTCGAAGGCGGCATGCACGGCATCGCGGGCGCGGGCATGCGCCAGCGTGAAATCGAGTAGCGGCCTGGTCGGCAGGCTCGCGCCACTGCGCCCGAGCGCAACGCGCGCAGGCGTGAACGATTTGAGGTCGATGATCGGGCGCGCCGGAACGGGCTCGTCGCTCATTCGGCGGGAACGGAAGCTTCGCGCAAGCGGATCGAATAGTTCGAGGCGTTCTGCTTGCCGCTGGTGGCCGCCCGCGCAAAGGTGATGAGATGATGCGCGATCATGGTGCAGCCGATCAGGCCCTCCATGTCACCGCGGCGGATCCGCCCCAGCGCGAATTTCCAGAACACGCGCCTGTAATCGCCGAGCACGCCGACCTTCCAGAAGATGTTGCGCAGCATGACGAGGCCGCGCCGGATATTGGCCCAGGTCTTCATCTCGTCCGGCACCGGCATCTTGAGGCGGTGCACGTAGACGTGGTCGCATTGATACTGGAAGCGCTCGTAGACCTTCTCGGGCTCGTAGGCGACGCTCATGGCGTGCTTCCAGGACGCGACAACCTCGTCATAAGGCAGCAGGAAGTCGACGTTGGAATCGCGCCCCTCATCGTCGACCAGGCGCCCTTCCCTCTCCAGGCGGTCCCACAGCGGCGTCTTCGGCAGGGCCTGAAGCAGGTTGATGGTGAGCAGCGGAATGCGTGATTCCTCGACGAAGGCGAGCAGCGCATCGGAGGTGTTGGGCTTGTCGGTGTCGAGCCCCATGATGATGCCTGAGACCACCTCCATCCCGTAGGAATTGATGGTGCGCACGCCCTCGAGGATCGGGACCATCATGTTGTGGTCCTTGTGCATGGCCTTCAGTGCGTCCGGGTCCGGCGTTTCGATGCCGCAGAAGATGGTGATGAAATAGGCCTCGCGCATCTTCTTGAGGATCTCGGGACGCTTGGCGATGTTGAGCGTCGCCTCGCAGGCGAGCCGCATCACATAGCCGGTCTTCTTTTGCCATTCGATGAGGTGCGGCAACAGGTCCATCGCGGCCTTGCGGTTGCCGATGAAATTGTCATCGACGAAGTAGACCGTGTCGGTCATGCCGCATTCGCGCAGACGGTCGAGCTCGGCGATGATCTGCTGCGGCGTCTTGATCCGCGGGTTGCGGCCGTAGAGGCCGGGAATGTCGCAGAACTCGCACTCATACGGACAGCCGCTCGAATATTGGATGCTGCCGAGGAAATAGCGCTTCACGTCGGCGAGCTCATAGGCCGGGATCGGAAACTCCGTCATCGGCACGCGGTCCTTGGTCGTGAGCACGACCTGCTGTTCGGGGCGCGAGGTATCGCGCGAAAGAATCTCGATCAGCTGATTGGTGGCATCGCCGAGCTCGCCGACATGCAGATAGTCGAACGAGGGATAATAATCCGGGCAGGCGCTGACCGAGGGACCGCCGAGCGCCACCGGCAGGTCGAATTCATGGGCACGGCGGCAGATGTCGTTCATCTGCTGGCGCTGGATGTGCATGCCGCTGACGAAGACGGCCTCTGCCCATTCGAACTCCTCCTTGGTCGTGCGGCGGAGGTTCTCGTCGACGAATTTGACCTGCCATTCCCTGGGCAGGTAGGCCGCGAGCAGCAACAGGCCCTGCGGCGGCATGAAGGCGCGGACTCCATCGGTCAGCGGATAAGCGTGCTCGAAGGTGCCGAAGGATGAGGTGTAACGCGGAAAGACGCAGAGAATCTTTCGGCTCGTTCCGTTGCTTTCAGCGCGCATCGAACTTCCCCCAACCACGTTCTGCTGACGGTACTGACGAGGTCTCCAGAAACATAGCGTAACGCTGCGACCGGAATTCCTCAATATTGTGGCAGCGAACTAATTCGTGAGACGCGCCAGTGGTTTCCCCGGTTCACGGCGGCGAACAGGGTTTTGCCGGATCTTTTCGCATCACGCGATCAGCCGCGAGGCAAAATCGGGCAAGAGGCCCGCATCGCCCGCAAGCCGGAAGTCGACGCCGGCAATGCCTGATCGCACCAGCCAGTCGTCGAACTCCGGCGCGCGGGCCACACCGAAGACGTCGCGCACATAGAGCGCGTCGTGGAAGGACGTGGACTGGTAGTTCAGCATGACGTCGTCAGCGCCGGGCACCCCCATGATGAAGGTGACGCCGGCCGCGGCGAGCAGCGTCAGGAGATTATCCATGTCGTCCTGGTCCGCCTCGGCATGGTTGGTGTAGCAGATGTCGACGCCAAGCGGCAGGCCGAGCAGCTTGCCGCAGAAATGATCCTCCAGCCCCGCCCGGATGATCTCCTTGCCGTCGTAGAGATATTCCGGGCCGATGAAGCCGACCACGCTGTTGACCAGCAGCGGGGCATAAGCGCGTGCCACCGCATAGGCCCGCGCCTCGCAGGTCTGCTGGTCGACGCCGTGATGGGCGCCCGCCGACAATGCCGAGCCCTGGCCGGTCTCGAAATACATCACGTTGTGGCCGACCGTACCCCGCTTCTGCGACAGCCCGGCCGCGTGCGCCTCCTTCAGCAGCGAAAGGTCGATGCCAAAGCTGCGGTTGGCAGCCTCGGTGCCGGCGACCGACTGGAAGACGAGGTCGACGGGCACGCCCTGCCCGATCAGCGACAGCGTCGTGGTGACATGGGTCAGCACGCAGCCTTGCGTCGGGATTTTCAGCCGCGCGATGATCTCGTCCAGCAATCGCAGCAATTGCCCGATCACGGCCGGATCGTCGCTCGCCGGATTGATGCCGATGCAGGCATCACCGGCTCCGAGCAGCAGCCCGTCGAGGATCGAGGCAGTAATGCCCCTGGCGTCGTCGAAGGGATGGTTGGGCTGCAGCCGCGTGCTCATCCGCCCCTTCAGGCCGATGGTGTTGCGGAAGGCGGTCGTGACCTCGCATTTCCGCGCTGCCAGGATCAGGTCCTGGTTGCGCATCAGCTTTGACACCGCAGCGGCCATTTCCGGCGTGATGCCCCGCGCAAGCTTGCGCAAGGTCTCGGGAGTGGCGGCGTCCGATAGCAGCCAGTCGCGGAATGCCCCGACCGTCAGCGAAGAGACCTGCGCCAAGGCCCTGGCGTCATGGCTGTCGATGATCAGGCGGGTGACCTCGTCGGCTTCATACGGAATGACGGCCTCCTGCAAGAACTGCCCGAGGGGGACGTCGGCCAGCGCCATTCGCGCGGCGATCATCTGCTCGGCGCTCTCGGCAGCAATGCCGGCCAGCCGGTCGCCGGAGCGCGGCGGCGTCGCTTTGGCCAGGAGGTCGCGTAGGTCGGCGAAGCGATAGGTCGTGGCGTCGATGGTGTGGCGATAGACCAAAGGCCCCTCCTGAAATCGTCGGCCAGTGACCGACTCCGGTCGGCGCGAAAGGCGGCGCTGGTGTCAGGGAATACGCGCTTGACGGTCAGTATGCACGCCGATGTTTGGGGCATTCCGGGCGATGCCCGGATCAATCTGCCGGGAACCGATCGCGCGGCACCAAACCACTGAGATAGCTCGCATTTCCCTCGAGCTTCGGCGCACGCGCCGGACTTGCGCGTTAACACTGCGTCCATCTTCATTCTGCATAGTTTTGCGTCAATTTATACGACCGCGCACACCGGCCGCTCCTGGCCATCTGGGCCCGAACAGCATGCAAATCGACCGATCTGGGAATGCCGCCGGCCTCGCAGGCCGTTTCTCGCTTGCCACCAAGCTCTATGCGATCTTCGCGCTGTTCGCGCTGCTCACCGCGGCGATCGCGATGCTGTCCGACTACAACAGCCGCCGCAGTGCCGAGCTGACGAGCGCGATCGAGACGGCGAATGCGGCTGCGTTGAATGTCGAGCGCGTCAACTCGCTGGTCTATGCGGTCGTGATGGAATCGCGCGGCGTCTACATGTCGACCGAGCCGGCGGTGGTGAAGAAATACGGCGAGGGCCTGCTCAAGTTCAACGAGCAGATTCTCGGCGTCGTGAAGGGCTGGGAGAACATCGTCAAGGCCGATGACGCCGAGCAGTTCGCGACCTTCAAGAAGCGCATCGAGCAGTTCGTCGAGTTCCGCAAGGAGCTGGTCCGCCGCGGCATCGAGATCAATGCAGCCGCGGGACGCGAATGGGGCGACAACGACGCCAACCGCGCGGTGCGCTCGGCGCTGAACAAGGACCTCGAGGCGCTCTCCAAGGTCTATGCCGAGCGCGCCAGGCAGATCGCGCTTCAGACCGAGACCAACCGCACGCTGTCCTTGGTGCTGACCTGCCTCGCCGGCCTCGCGCTGGCGCTGGTCGTGATCGGCATCATCATCATCGCCCGCTCGATCGCCCGGCCGCTCGCCGCGATCACCGCGACCATCAAGCAGGTCGCCGACGGCGCCGAGAATGTCGTGGTGCCGCATTCGGGGCGTGCCGACGAGATCGGTGCGCTGGCCCGCGCCATCGAGGTGTTCCAGGACGCGATGGGCCGCAACCGCAACCTCGCCTCGCAGGTCTCGCAGCACTCCGCCGCGCACGAAGAGCGCGCGCGCCATATCGAGCAATCGGTCGAGGCGTTCCGCGAGGCGATCGGCGCGATCATGCGCGGGCTCAGCGACAACGCCAGTGTCATGCGCGAGACCGCGCAGACCATCACACGCGTCACCGCGGATGCGAGCAACCGCGCCGGAACGGCAGCGAACGCCAGCGAGCAGGCCTCGCACAACGTCACCGCGGTCGCAGGTGCGGCCGAGGAGCTGTCGGCCTCCGTCGAGGAGATCGGCCGCCAGGTGCGTCAGAGCGCAAGCGCGGTCGAGCAGACCGGCCAGCGCACAGAGAAATCGATCGCCGAGATCGAGAGCCTTGCCGCCGCCACGCAGCGCATCGACGGCGTGCTGACACTCATTCAGACCATCGCCGAGCAGACCAACCTGCTCGCGCTCAACGCCACCATCGAGGCCGCCCGTGCCGGCGATGCCGGCCGTGGCTTTGCCGTCGTCGCGCACGAAGTGAAGGCGCTGGCGGGACAGACGGCGAAGGCAACCGCCGACATCAGCGAGAACGTCGCGATGATCCAGGCCTCCACCCGCAACGCGGTGGATGCGGTGCGCGAGATCGGTGGCGCGGTGCGCGAGATCAACGAGGTCACCTCGGCGATAGCAGGTGCCGTCGGCCAGCAGGACCAGGCCACGCGCGAGATCTCCTCCAATGCGCAGAGCGCCGCCCAGGGCAACGAGACGCTGGTCGCCAACATCACCTCGCTGCGTGACGCCATCGGCGAGACGGATACGGCGGCATCCTCGGTGCTGTCAGCGGCGAGCAGCCTGACCGCGACCGCGGACACGCTGTCGCGGGAGGTGGAAAACTTCTTCCAGAACCTGCGCGCGGACAACCGCATCGCCAAGGCGGGATGATCGCCATCGGCATGACGTCGTCATGGTGGCGGAAAGACCGCCGAACACGATGAGGATGGGCTTGGAGGATGGGCTTGCCTATCATGCCTCATCGTCCGCCGGCGCGCCTGGATCTGCAACGGCTCGGGTACCGACAGCCTCAAAGCAGCATGGAGACGATGGCTATCAAGCCGATCGCCGTCAGCCCCCACACCAGCGAATGCAAAGCCCAAGGCTGCATCATCGCACCTCGTCCGCCTGTCCTGCCGAACGCAGGAAACGCCGGGGCGCGGTGCGTCGATTGAGATAGATCAATAGCCGAAAATGAGCACGGAAGCGGCAGCCACGGTGAAAGCAGCGGCCGCAACGACGACGACACGTATGATCAGCTCGCTGCCCATGGCCAAAGTTAACCTATGATAACGCAGCGCGTCTGTGCAGTTTGTGCCAAAACCGCAGCTGAAGCGACTGGGACGGTGCTCTCATGGGACTGAACACATACCTCAGGACCCACATGATGAGGCTCCGCACGATGCGAGCGGGAAGGCGCGATCGCATCGCGCCATCCCGCGGCATTTCCTCGTTGATCCAGATTAACGAGGCTTCAGCCTACCGGCCCCGGTGTCCAATCATTGCCGGACAGCGGCCTGACCGTGACGTCGGGAATGACGCCAAGCTTCATGCGCGGATCGAAATGGCGCATCGTCCGCTCGTTGAGGTCGATGATGCGGCCGGGCCTGAGCGGCCCCACGTCGTTGATCTTGACGATGACCTTCTTGCCGACAGCTTCGACCAGCGCAAATTTCGGTCTCGCGCCGAATTGGACCCCGCCGAACTTCCGACGCAAGCTCGTCTTGATCGCAGCGGTCCACACCTCGGGATCGTAACGCTCGCCGGAGGCCGTTTTCGGTCCGCCCTCCTCCTTGCCGGGCTTGAACGGATTATAGGTCGATGCAGCGCCAACGATCGCTCCCTCGCAGGCGGCCTCGACGACGGCACTTGATTGAACCCCACTTGTTTCACTGCGAGCAACGGTTACTGAAACGACAAGCGCAACCAGGGCGCCGCAAGTTGCGGCGCTCGAGCGGAACACCATTACATCTCCTTTGATTTTCGTGCGGTTCCCGATGTCGCAGGACATGGCCAAGCGAACGCGTCAGCGTTCTTGAACTTGCACCAGTCTCTTGCGAATTCGCGCCAACCCCTGGCCGCGGAACCGTTGCGGGAACCTAAGCGGTCCCGCGTGTTTTCGTTGTCGCTGTCTAAAACAGGGAATGAGTCAGCAACATGACCTCAGCCGTGATCGATCACATACCCCGGAGTCTTACGCGCTCAGCGGCCAGCCCTCGCGCAGGCGCCCATGAAATCCGCAGTGGCCGGGAACTCTAGCTGAACACCACGATGTGGCCGCGGCGACGAGGTCGCGCACGGCCTTGTTGCCGCCGCGATTCGTCGGCGGCCCGGCGTCGAGTTGCCGATTGCTATCCGCGCCGCTTCAGCGCGAGGCCGAGGCTGATCCAGCCTGCGCCCGCCATGATCAAATCGATGCCGAGGAACAGGCCGAGGATGTAGACGCTGTTGACCGGCCAGCGCGCCACGATCAACAGGCCGAGCAGCAGCGTGATGGCGCCTGATAACGCGACCCACACCCACGGACTCTCGCGCTTCATGCTGAAGGCGAGAAACAGCCTGACGGCGCCGGAGGCGATCAGCGATATGCCCAGGAACAGCGTCAGCAAGACTGCCGCGAACAGCGGGTTGTCGAAGGTGAGGATGCCGGCGATGACGTAGAGCACGCCGAGCAGCACCCAGATCAGGAACTTGCCCCAGCTCTTCATCTGGAAGGCGCCGATGATCTCGACCGCACCGGCGACGATCATCATCGCACCGACCACGAGCACGCTCGCCACCGTTGCCATCACGACGCTGCCGAGTGCGACGAAGCCGGCGATGAGATAGACCGCACCCATGGCGACGATCCAGCCCCATTTGCCATGCAGCGCCGCAACGCCGGAACCGAGGCCGAGATGGGAAGAGGTATCCGAAGCAGACGTCATGACGCACCTCCTGCATGTGATGCCCCAGAGCACATTTCAAGATAGCACGGGACCCGGGACCGCAACCAGCAAATCAGCCAGGCGGCCGCCGACGTTGACGCAGATCAAGCGCGCGACCGCTCCATCTCGAGCTCGGCCTTGAGATTATCGAGATCGCGATAAATCGAGGCAACGGCGAGCACCCGGCCATCCTTGCGGTACTGCAACAGGCAATCCCGGTCCTTGATGCTGCCTTCGATCGCGATGTCGTCATAGCTCTCGGCGTGGCCGACATAGTTGATCGGCACGTCGTAGTGTTGGCTCCAGAAGAACGGCACGGCGTCGAAACGCTCGCGTCTGCCGAGCATGTTGCGCGCCGCGGTCTGGCCCTGCCGCTCCGCCACCACCCAGTGCTCGACGCGGATGGTCTGCCGCGAATGCGGATCCGGCCACCGCGCGATATCGCCGGCCGCGAAGATTCCAGCGACGCTGGTCTCGAGATATTCGCTCACGCTGACGCCGCGATCGACGGCAAGCCCCGCATGCTCCGCCAGCGCGAGGCGGGGCTTGACCCCGATGCCTGCTACGACGAGGTCGGCCTCGATCATGCCGCCACTCTTCAGCGTGGCACGGGTGCCATCGAGCTTCTCGACGGTGTCCTTGAGATGGAAGATCACGCCATTGTCTTCGTGCAGTGACCGGACGAAGTCGCCCATCTCGGGGCCGAGCACCTTCTGCATCGGCCGCTCCTCGGGCGCGACCACGTGAACCTCGATCTTGCGCGCGCGCAAGGAGGCCGCGACCTCGAGCCCGATGAAACTGGCGCCGATCACCAGCGCGCGCTTGCCGCTTCCTGATGCCTTGATGATGGCGCGGCTGTCGGCGACGGAGCGCAAGATGTGGACATGCGGCTGGTCGGCGCCTGGTATCTGCAGCCTGACCGGCTCGGCACCGGTTGCGAGCAGCAGCCGATCGAATGGCAGCTTGTCGCCATTGCCGAGCGTGACGCTGCGCGTCTTCGGGTCGATCCCCGAGACGCTGGTATTGAGCCTGAGATCGATGCCGGCGTCCTGAAAATAGTCCTCGCCGCGCAGCGGCAGCCAGTCCTCCGGCGCGTTGCCGGCGAGATAGTCCTTGGAGAGGTTGGGCCGGTCGACCGGCATCGCGCCGTCATTGCTGAGCATGGTGATGGCGCCGGCAAAGCCCTCGCGGCGAAGCGTCTCGGCCGCCACGAAGCCGGCCGCACCGCCGCCGACGATGACGAATTTTTCTGACGTCGGCGCGCTGCGATGAGCGATCGAGGGCTTCGGCGCCTCGCGCTTGCGCGCAACGGTGATCCAGTCCTGATCGCGCGTGACGTCCCATGCTGCCAGCGCATTCAGCGCCGGCGGCCGCGTGGCTTCGCCTGACCGCAAGGCGAAACAGGCGTGATGCCAGGGGCAGCGGATGGTGTCGCCGACCACCAGCCCCTCGGCGAGCGGACCATGATAGTGGCTGCAAAGCGGCTCGATCGCAAAGATCTCGCTGCCGGCCTGCACCAGCAGGACGTCCTCCTCGCCGACATGGCCGAGCAGCTTGCCCTCCTTGAAATCACCAATCGCCACGCCCTTGGTCAGATCAGGTCCGCTCGGCTTCTTGTCCTCGGCCATGTGTCATCTCCCTGGCAGTTCAGGATTGGACGACGGCGACCGCGAAAAGTTCCCGTGGTCGCGAAAATCAGGACGCCGCTTTCCGCACGTCCAGCACGGCCTGCGCCCATTCGGCGGGCCGCTCCTGCGGCAGATTGTGACCGGCGCCGGCGAAGACACGCCGCTCGTAGAAACCCTCGAATTTCTCCGCATGATGAGCGGTACCAGGGATGACGCCGTCGCTGTCGCCGTCGATCGCGATCGTGGGGACGCGGACCTTTGGCTGCGCGGCGAGCTTTGCCTCGATCACGGCGTAGGCGGGATCACCCTCGACCAGCGCGAAGCGGTGGCGATAGGAATGGGTCACGACGTCGACGAAATCGGGATTGTCGAACGACACCGCAGTTCTGTCGAAGGTCGCGTCATCGAATTGCCATTTCGGCGACCACATCGTCCAGAGCTGCCGGGCAAAGCCGCGCCGGTTACGTTCCAGTGCGCGGCGGCCGCGCTCGTTGTGGAAGAAATATTGGTACCACAGCGCGGCCTCATGCGGCGGCGAAGCCGGCTCCATCGCGCGCGCGATGTTCTGGATGTTGTAGGAATTGCCGGAGACGAGCCCGACGACGCGCTCGGGGTGGAGCACCGAGACGATGCAGGCCGCACGGCCGCCCCAATCATAGCCGCCGACGACGGCGCGTTCGATTTTGAGCGCATCCATGAAGGCCAAGAGATCGGCGCCCAGCGCCGCCTGCTCGCCGGAACGCAACGTCCGAGCCGAGCGGAACCGCGTCGGCCCGTAGCCGCGCAGCCACGGCACCAGCACCCGTGCGCCCGCTTGGGCCAGGATCGGCGCGGCCTCGGCATAGGCGTTTACGTCATAGGGAAAGCCGTGGCTCATGATGCAGGGCCAGCCATCGGGCGCGCCGTAGTCGAGATAGGCAATCTCCAGAACCTCAGTCGTGACGGATTTGTATTGCATGCTGCGCACCTCGCTACCTCCCGCAGCGTAAATCGAACGCCTCCGGCAATCCATCCGTTTCGGCGCACAGCCTGATGCGGTTCAGAATGCCGAGGCTTGTCGCGCCCGGGCCCGGTCCCTAAAACAAGCCGGTTCATGGAGTGATCCGGATGGCCATGCCCGGCGTTATGGTTGGGACATGTTATCAGAGGCTCCATGACGACCGGTCTTACCGCTGCGAGCAGGCCCCTGTGGCGCAGCAAGCCTGCAGCAGTTCCCCGGGGGGATTGGCCTCGACGAGTTTCAGGCGGAAGGCCCAACGAAAGGCCCAAAGAAAGGCCCAAGGCGACAGTGGAATGGGCTGAATTGATCGGACGTGTCGCGGCCCATGGCGATCGGGACGCGTTCAAGCTTTTGTTCGAGCATTTTGCTCCGCGCGTGAAGGGATTCCTGGTCAGGACCGGGATGAATGCCGACGCCGCGGAGGAGATCGCGCAAATGACGCTCCTGACGGTTTGGCGGAAGGCGGCCCGGTTCGACCCGACGTCCGCGGGCGCGGCTGCGTGGATTTTCACGATCGCGCGCAATCTGCGCATCGATTCCGCAAGGGCTGCGACGCGGCTGGCCAAGGCTGCCGTGAGCGCGCAGCAAGATGAGACGCCCGAGGTCGCTGACTCGCCCGAAACCGTGATGAGCCGGCGCGACGACATATCGCGCGTATCGGCGGCGCTTCAGCAATTGTCAGACGAGCAATCCACCGTGATCCGAATGTCGTTTATCGAGGAGCAGCCGCATAGCGAGATCGCGGAAAGGCTCGGTATCCCGCTCGGAACGGTGAAGTCTCGCATCAGGCTCGCCATGGCGCGGCTCAGAGATCTCTTGGACGATTGACATGACCATCAACCATCATCCACCCGAAGATCTGCTGGGCGATTTCGCCGCCGGCCGGCTCGACGAAGCCGATCGCCTCGTCATCGGCGTCCATGCCGCGCAATGCCCACGCTGCCAGCGTTTCATCGCCGCGATCGAGCAGCTTGCGGGTGCCGCACTTGAACAGGCCGCTCCGGTCGCCATGGCGGACGATGCGTTCGCGACGATCATGGCTGCGATCGACGAGCCGGAGACGACATCAACGCATGCGCCGGCCTCTTCGCGGCCGGTGCCGCTGCTTGACGATGACCTGCCCGAGATGCTGCGCAAATGCCGGTTCGCCAAAAGCCGGCGCGTGGCACCGGGCGTCAAGATGCAGCCGATCGTTCTGCCTGGCGCGGACACCTCGCGCGCGTTCCTGCTGTGGTCCGCACCTGGCACGCGCATGCTGGAGCATTCGCACACAGGGACCGAGCTGACGCTGGTGCTCAAAGGCAGCTTCAGCCATCAGGGCGGCGATTTCAGGCCAGGCGATTTCGACTTCGGCGACGGCGAGGTCGATCACCAGCCGATCGTCGGCAGCGACATGCCGTGCCTGTGCCTTGTGGCCATGCGCGGCGACTTGCAGATGCACGGCTGGCTTGGCCGGTTGATCTCGCCCTTCGTGCGGCTTTGAGCATCCTCATGTGATCCAGTCGCATCGCGCCGCCGTTCTCCTGGCAAGCAATGCTGGAGGATGAGGGAATGAGCTGCGGCAGACGGACGGCACGGGACCCGACGATCGAACGCCTGAGCGATCTTCTCGCCCGGGTCGGGCGCGGCGACCAGCGCGCCTTCGCCGAGCTTTTCGCCGCGACGCGCAACAAGCTGCGCATGACTGCACGCCCGATTGCGCCTGTGAACGCCGATCTCGATGACCTGCTCCAGGACGCCTATTTGAAGATCTGGAAACATGCGGCCCGCTTCGATCCTGCCCGTTCCTCACCGATCACCTGGATGTGTGCGATCATGCGCCACACCGCGATCGACGCTGTCAGGCTCAAGCAGGTGCCGATGGCGGATTTCGACGAAGCGCTGTCGGTGCCCGAAATCTCCGAGCACGAAGGTGCGTTCGACTACGACCTCGTTCAACCGATCGCGGCTCGCGCCATTCAGCGGCTTCCCGATCAACGCCGTCAACTGCTGTCGCGGGCTTATCTCGACGGCGAAAGCCGGAGGATGCTGGCAGAGCGCTTCGGGGTGCCGGTCGGGACGATCAAGACCTGGCTGCGGCGGACGTTGGATTCCGTTCGGCGCGATTGCATCGAAGGCGCCAGCAGTGGTGCCGTCGCGCAGACCGGTTGAGAATTCTATTTCTGCGGTCCGGACAGCGAGATCTCGCGTTCGGCGCGGAACACATTGCTGTAGAGATTGGCGATCCACTGCCGGCCGATCTCGGTCTTGTTGAGATAGCCGATCTCGGTCTGGATGTGGGGTGCGACGCTGTTCCAGTAGAATTGCGGATAGCGGTTCACGATGTCGGCGGGCGAGTCGTAGCCGAGCTGGCGGTTCATGCCGACTTCCTCGAACTCGTAATAGAGCGCGTTGGCCTTGCGCAGATAGTTGGGATCGCCGAGCTGTCCGATGAAATCGGCGGCGCGCAGGATCGAGGCCTCGTGGTCGTATTCCTGGCCCTGGCGGGCCGGAAAGCGCGTCCCCTCGATGGCGCGGGCAACCCGCTCGGAGTCAACGCCACGGATCGGCGGCAACCGCCGCCGCACGAAAAGTTTCGAGCGGTCGACATGATACATCATCAGACTGGCATCGGACGCACCGCGCGGCAATGACACTTTGGTGCCGGCCTCGTCGATGATGAAACCGTCTTCGTCGTCTTCCGGAAACAGCCCGCGGACATAGCCGATATCGTGCGCAAGGCAGGCGATCAGAACGTGAATGTAATCCTCGGCATCGATATGGGCATGGAGATTGCGGCCCAGCATGATCGCCTGGGCCGCCAGCGTCACCAGCATCGTGTGCTCGATGTTGTGATAGAGCGCATCGCTGTTGCCGATGCATTCCATCGCGGTGCGTGTCGAGGCCTCCACGACCCTGGCATAGGTCTCGTCGTACCTGCGACGCATGAACGAGCCCAGCAACTTCTCCAGGGATTCAGCCGCCAGTCGCGGTAACGTCATCATGGATGCAGTCCCGTCTGTCGGTGGTTTCCCACGGCAACTCCCGAGCCTCGTTCTGGTCCTCGACGCAGCCGCCAGCATAGCCCAATCTGGGGCGACTGACCAAATCCCGGAACGAAAATACGTAAATGTGTTACTCTCCCGCCGCGCAACATCACGGATACGGTCACACTGCGATGCACGCCACGGTCAGGTTGTGCGGGCGCTCTGCCGGCATGTCCCTTGGCCGACCGTTCATGTTGTGAGGAAGCCCGGGCGCTGGCGGTACCGCGGCGCGGCCAGAGCGCCTGCACCGCATTGCGGACCGGTCATTCCACCAGCAGCACGTCCACGGCGACGCCGAGCTTCTGCTTCGGCGAGCCGACGATGATTCCGTCGACCGGAGACACATCGGAGAAGTCGCGGCCGACCGCCAGCACGATGTGGTCGTTGGCGACCAGGAGATCGTTGGTCGGATCGAAATCGATCCAGCCGAGCTCGGCCCCGCACCACAGCGACACCCAGGCGTGGGTTGCGTCTGCGCCCTGCAAGCGCGCCTGGCCCGGCGGTGGAATGGTGCGCAGGTATCCGCTGACATAGGCCGCAGGCAGGCCGAGCCCGCGCAGTCCCGCGATCATGACATGAGCAAAATCCTGGCAGACGCCGTGGCGTTGGTCGAAGACCTCGTTGAGCGGCGTCGAGATCGCAGTAGCCTTGGGGTCGTAGCGAAACTCGGCGCGGATGCGGTGCATCAGATCAACCGCGCCGGCGAGGATGCCGGTGTCGGGCTTGAAGCTCTCCGCAGCGTAGGCGCTGACGGGACGCAGGACCGGCACCAGCGGACTGGCAAAGACATAGCCGACCGGCGAGGACGGCCCGAGGCTCGTGGCCTCGAAGGCAATGTCGCGGATGCTCTCCCAGCTCGGGCTCACGGCATCGCGCGCCGGCGGCTTGCGATCGACGGAAACGCGCGAGCGCGAGTCGATGCGCAAATTGCGATGCGCGGCTTCGATGACGATGCTCTCGGTCAGCGTGCCGAAGAAGTCGCGGCGGACGTTGCGCTCGGACGGACGCGGGCGGATCTCGACCTTGTGCGAGATCAGCTCCTGACCGTGAGCGCTGTTCGGCTCGAGCCGCAGCGTGCAGCGTGCGAAGCTGACCGGGTTCTCATATTCGTAGGTGGTGACGTGCTGGATGTCGTAGATCACGCCAGCCCCGTCAGCTTTTCCGGCCGGCTCGCATTCGGACCATGCGGGAAGTAATGCAGCCCGATCGCCTCGGCGAGGCTGAGCAGGTCCTGCTCCAGCGCGAACAGCGCCTTGACCTCGAGCTTCTCGGCCTCCGCGGTCGCCAGCATCGCCTGCACCGCCACCGCAAGCCGCTGCGGCTGTTCGATCAGGCCGTGCTCCTTCAGGCTCGGCAGCGCCGCGATATGCTCGTTCAAGGTCGCGACCTGGAACGCAACCGAACGCGGATTGTAGCTGTCGAGCACCGCGAGATCGCGCACCGGCGCCAGGATCGGCGCCAGCAGATAGCGCGAGCGATAGGTGATCTGGGAATCGACAAGCGTCAGCAGGATGTCGAGATCCTCATCGCCGGCCTCGTCATAGGCGAACTGCCGCGCGAAGCGCGCGGTGTTGATGGCGCGCTCGGTGCGGCGGCCGATATCGAGGAAGCGCCAGCCGGCGGCGCGGTTCATGTTCTCCTGCGCAAGGCCGGCGAAGCTGGCAAGTTCCTGCAGGGTCAGCTCGGCCGCGCTCAGCACGCTGTCGTCGTCCTCGACCTCGTAGGAGAGACGCTCGGCCATCTCGGTGATGACCTGCCAGGCATCGGGCGACAGCCGCTCGCGCAGGGAGGTGGCCGTGCGCAGCGCCGAGCGCACCAGCGACAGCGCCGAGCCGAAACGCGCCTCGCTCTGCAAGGCTTCGGCGACGATGCGCCCCGGTGCCGCGCGCGAGGTCTGCGAGATCGCGCCCCAGGTCACCAGCAGACGCTGGATCCGTTCGGCCGATTGCAGCGAGGCCGCGGTGCCCTTGTTTGGCCCGCTCGGCGAGCCCAGCGCGCGCACCAGCCGCAGCGTCGCTTCGGCACGTTCGAGATAGCGGCCGAGCCAGAACAGATTGTCCGCGGCGCGGCTCGGCAGCACACCGGCGATGCGGCGGATGCGCACCTTGTCGGTGGCCGGCAGCAGGGATGCGGTCGAGACTTTCTTCTCGGAGACAACCCAGACGTCGGCGGCGCGCGCACCATCGCCCATCGACACCGCACGCGCGTCCGCCTGCTCGGCGATGCGGCAGAAGCCGCCGGGCATGATGGCCCAGCCCTCGGGCGTTGCGGCTGCAAAGACCCGCAGCACGAAAGGCCGCGGCGTCAGCTGGCCGTGTTCCCACACCGGCATGGTGGACAGGCGCACCACCTCCTGGCCGACATAATCCATGCCGCGCGCAGCTATGGAATCGATCAGGCGCTGACGTCCTTTGACATCGAGCTCGCTCGCGAGCACCGGACCGTTGCTATCGAAGCCCGGCACGCCGCGCTGATAGGCGCCTTCGATCGCGACCTCGTCGAGCCGCGACAACACCTCGTCGCGCGCCAATTTCTGGCCGCACCACCAGGTCGCGATATGCGGCATCTTCAGCTCTTCGCCGAGCAGGCGACGGCTCAAGGCCGGCAGGAAGCCGAGCAGCGCCCTTGCCTCCAACACGCCAGAGCCCGGCATGTTGGCGACGACCACGCCGTCCTTGCGCAGCACGTCGATCAGGCCGGGCACGCCGAGATGCGAGGAGGCATCGAGCTCGAGCGGATCGAGCGAGTTGGAATCGACGCGGCGCAGGAGCACGTCGAGCCGCTTCAGCCCCGCAACAGTGCGGATGTGGATGCGGTTGTCGCTGACGGCGAGATCGTCGCCCTCGACCAGGAGGAAGCCGAGATAGCGCGCCAGCGTCGCGTGCTCGAAATAGGTCTCGCTGAAACTGCCGGGCGTGAGCACCCCGATGCGCGGCTCGTCGCGGTCTGCACGCGCGCGCAGAGAATCGCGAAACGCCTCGAAGAACGGCGCGACGCGCGGCACGTTCATCGACTTGTAGAGATCGGAGAAGGCGCGCGACAGCACGAGGCGATTCTCGAGCGCATAGCCGGCGCCCGACGGCGCCTGCGTGCGGTCGCCGAGCACCCACCAGCGGCCGTCGGGCCCGCGGCCGACATCGGCGGCATAGAGCGAGAGATAGCGCCCGCCCGGCGGCGGCACGCCGCAGACGGGGCGGAGATATTCGGGGCTGCCGGCGATCGCGCCGGCAGGTAGCGCGCCCTCCGCGATCAGCCGGCCCTCGCCATAGATGTCGCGCAGCACGAGCTCCAAGAGCTCGGCGCGCTGGGTGATGCCGGCGCAGAGCTGCTGCCAATCGGCTTCATCGATCAGCAGCGGAAGATGGCTGAGCATCCAGGGTCGATCGGCGCTGTCGCCTGGCGCGCGATAGGTGACGCCGGCCTCGCGCAAGTGACGGTCGGCCATGCCGAAGCGCCGCTCGACCTCGTCAGGCGCCAGCGCACCAAAAGCCTCGAAGAACCGGCTCCAGACCGTGCGCGGGGCGCCATCGGGGCCCAGGAACTCGTCGGGGATGCCAGGCAGGCGGCTGTAATCGCGGACCCATTGCGCGAGGCGGCGCTGGCCGTCGCGCTGGCCTTGCCCCTTACCTGTCCCCCTGTCCCCTTCGGCTGCGCCCTCGCCCATGCGCCTCTCCCTGCCCAACCATCATACTCATTGCAGGAGCGTGGTTCGCAAGTCGAGGGTCAGGGGAAATTCACTTGTGCGTTCCTCGGGCGGCGGCTGGATCGGCCCCGGCGTATGGCCGTGGTCCTGGAAGCGCGCCAGCCGCCGCGCCTCGGCCTCGTAGGTGTTGACGGGCTTGGTCTCGTAGTTGCGGCCGCCGGGATGGGCGACGTGATAGACGCAGCCGCCGAGCGAGCGGCCGTTCCAGCTGTCGATCAGGTCAAAAGTCAGCGGCGCATGGACCGGGATGGTCGGGTGCAGGCCGGAGGCCGGCTGCCAGGCCTTGAAGCGGACGCCGGCCACGGCCTCGGCCGAGCGGCCGGTCGAGGTCATCGGCAGGCGGCGGCCGTTGCAGGTGATGATGTGGCGGCCTTCGACGAAGCCCTCGGCCTTGACCTGGAGCCGCTCGACCGACGAATCGACATAGCGCACCGTACCGCCGGCCGAGCCTTCTTCACCCAGGACGTGCCAGGGCTCCAGCGCCTGCCGCAGCTCCAACGTCACGCCGCCGTGATGGACGCGGCCGAAGCCGGGGAAGCGGAATTCGAGTTGGGCCAGATACCATTCCGGCTCGAACGCATATCCGGAGCTTTTCAGCTCGGAGAGCACATCCTGGAAATCTTCCCAGATGAAATGCGGCAGCATGAAGCGATCATGCAGTGCGGTGCCCCAGCGCACGAACTTGCCCTGTTGCGGCTCGCGCCAGAACTTTGCGATCAGCGCGCGGATCAGCAGCTGCTGCGCCAGCGACATGCGCGGATCGGGCGGCATTTCGAGCGCGCGGAATTCGACAAGGCCGAGACGTCCCGTCGGACCGTCAGGCGAATAGAGCTTGTCGATGCAGATCTCGGAGCGGTGGGTGTTACCGGTGATGTCGACGAGCAGATGCCGGAACAGCCGGTCCACCAGCCACAGCGGCACCTGATAGCCCGGCGGCGGCACGTGCGAGAGCGCGATCTCGAGCTCATAGATGCTGTCGTGGCGGGCTTCGTCGATGCGCGGCGCCTGGCTGGTCGGGCCGATGAAGAGACCCGAGAAGAAGTACGACAGCGACGGATGCCGTTGCCAATACAATACGAGGCTCTTCAAGAGATCGGGCCGGCGCAGGAAGGGCGAATCCTGCGGACTCGAGCCGCCGATCACGACGTGATTGCCGCCGCCGGTGCCGGTGTGGCGGCCGTCGAGCAGAAAACGATTGGCGCCGAGACGGACTTTGCCGGCGTCCTCATAGAGGCCCGAGGTGATCTCGACCGCGTCGCGCCAGCTCTGCGCCGGCTGGATGTTGACCTCGATCACGCCGGGGTCGGGCGTCACCTTGATGACCTCGATGCGCGGATCGAACGGCGGTGCATAGCCCTCGACATGGACCTGGAGCTGCATCTCTTCGGCGGTGGCCTCGATCGCCGCGATCAGCTCGAGATAATCCTCGATGCGCTCGACCGGCGGCATGAAGGCGCAGATCACGCCGTCGCGTACTTCGATCGACAGCGCGGTGCGGACGGGAATGGATGTGTTGAGATGCTCGGGCGCGGCGCGCGGCGGCGCTTTCGGGCGCTCCGGGAGCGTGAACACCGGCAGCTTGCCGCGCGCCTCCATCGGGTCCTGCTCGACGATGTAGGGATATTGATTGGGCGGGACATAGCCGAGCGAGCCGAGCGGCAACCGCAGGCCGAGCGGTGAATCGCCCGGCGAGAGAAACAGGTGGCCGCGCCGGAGTTGCCAGCGCTCGCTGCGCCAGCGCGGCGGCGCGTTCCAGCGCTGCACCGGCAGCACGAAGCCGCGCGGCGCGCGGAGGCCCTGGTTGAACACCCGCGCCATGCGGGCGCGCGCTTCGGGATCGGACAATTTCGAGTCGGACGGGTCAACGTTGATCGGAAGCTCGGCTTCCTTCTGGAGCCAGTAGACCGTGTCCTCATAGGCCGGAATGATGTAGCCGGGATCGAGCCCGAGCCGTGCCGCCGTGCCCTCGATGAAATCCTCGGCATCCTCGGTCTGGGCGCGCCTGGGATTCTCGATTTTAGCGATGAGGTCGGCGTTCTTCCAGATCGGCACGCCGTCCTTGCGCCAGTAGAGACCAAAGGCCCAGCGCGGCAGGCTCTCGCCCGGATACCATTTGCCCTGTCCGTAATGCAGCAGGCCGCCCGGTGCGAAGCGATTGCGCAGACGGCGGATCAGTTCGTCGCCGAGCGTGCGCTTGGTCGGACCGACGGCTTCCGTATTCCATTCCGCCGCTTCGAGATCATCGACGGACACGAAGGTCGGCTCGCCGCCCATGGTGAGCCGCACGTCCTGCGCGGCGAGATCGCCGTCGACCTGCTCGCCGAGATCATTGAGGCGCGCCCAGGAATCGTCCGAGAATGGCTTTGTGATGCGCGGCGCTTCGCGGATGCGCTTCACGCTCATGTCGAAGGAGAACTCGACCTCGGCAAAGCCGGCGCCGCCCGAGATCGGCGCGGCCGAGCGGTAATGCGGCGTGGCGGCGACGGGGATGTGCCCCTCTCCGGCCAGCATGCCCGAGGTCGCGTCAAACCCGATCCAGCCCGCGCCCGGCAGATAGACCTCGGCCCAGGCGTGCAGATCGGTGAAATCGTTCTCGACCTCGGGCGGCCCCTCGATCGGATCGATGTCGGGGCGGATCTGGATCAGATAGCCGGAGACGAAGCGGGCGGCGAGGCCGAGATGGCGAAAGGTCTGGATCAGCAGCCAGGCGGAGTCGCGGCATGAGCCGGCGCAGGAGGTGAGCGTCTCCTCCGGCGTCTGCACGCCGGGCTCCATGCGGATGATATAGCTGATCTTCTTTTGCAGCTCGCGATTGAGGTCGACCAGGAAGTTGACCGTGTTCGGCGCCTCGCGCGGGATCGAGGCCAGATATTTTGCGAAGGCCGGATCGGGCTTGATAGTCTCCAGATACGGCGCCAGTTCGGTCTTGAGATCCCTGGGATACTCGAAGGGGAAGCTGTCGGCATAGGGCTCGACGAAGAAGTCGAACGGGTTGACCGTCGTCATCTGCGCGGTGAAGTCGACCTCGAATTTCAGCTCGCTGGTCTTCTCCGGAAACACGTAGCGTGCCAGCCAGTTGCCCTGCGGGTCCTGCTGCCAGTTCACGAAATGATTGGATGGCGTGACCTTGAGCGAATAGCTCAGGATCGGCGTCCGCGTGTGCGGCGCCGGCCGCAGGCGGATGGTCTGCGGTCCCAGATCGATCGGGCGGTCGTATTTGTAGTGCGTGACGTGGTGTAATGCGACGTAGATCGACACGGGGTACGGTGCTCCAGCAGCTTTTTTGAGCAGAACACCTGACGTCAATGCGATCAAGCACTAACAACGGGCAGAGGGTGCCTATGAAGTATCCCGGTTGCCCCTCAGCCCGGATGGAGCGAAGCGTAATCCGGGGTTCTTCATCCGCGGATGGACCGCCCCGGATTGCGCTTCGCTCCATCCGGGCTACGGGAGCAAGCTAGCGGCCGCGCTACGCTGCCGAGGTCAGCCTTTGCAAAAACTGCGTCACCTCGCGCCGGAGAGTCTCGACCTCGCCATGGACGCGCTCGGAGGCGCTGTTGACGCGGGCCGCGACGCGGCCGGTGTCGGCGGCGGCCTCGCTGATGCCCGTCACATCGGAGGACATCTGCGCGGTACCGGCCGAGGCTTCCTGGACGTTGCGGGCGATCTCGCGGGTGGCGAGACCCTGCTGCTCGATCGAGGCCGCGATCGAGGCGGTGATGCCGTTGATCTCGGCGATGGTCTGTGCGATCGCCTCGACGGCCGCGACCGAGTTGGTGGTCGATTGCTGCATCTCGCCGACCTTGGCGCTGATCTCCTCGGTCGCCCTGGCGGTCTGGTTGGCGAGGCTCTTGACCTCGGAAGCCACGACCGCAAAGCCGCGGCCGGCCTCACCGGCACGCGCCGCCTCGATGGTGGCATTGAGCGCGAGCAGATTGGTCTGCGAAGCAATCTCGCTGATCAGCTTGACGACGTCGCCGATCCGCAGCGCGGCATCCGCCAGGTTTCGGATCTCGCTGCCGGCGCGGTTCGGTTCAGTCACGGCGCGGCCCGTGCTCGCGGTCGAGCCGGTGACCTGGCGGCCGATCTCGGCGATCGAGGATGCGAGCTGCTCGGCGGCACCGGCGACGGTCGCGACGTTGCGCGAGGCCTGGTCGGAGGCGCTGAGCACGCCGGAGGTCTGGCGGCTGGTCTTCTCGGCTGCGGTCGCCATCTGGCCGGCGTCGGATTCGAGATCCGTTGCCGCGCCCATCAGCGTGCCGGCGACGGCGTCGAGATGAGTACCGAACTGTCGTGCGAGATCGCCGATCTCGACCACGCGGCGGCCGAGGCTGTCGGTGCCGGAATTGATGACGGCGGCCGAACGGCGGAACGAGCCGGGCAGACCGCGCGCGAGGATCTTGCGGAAATACTTGCCTCGACTGGCATAGTCCATCGACGCCGAAGCTTCGCGGACGAAGGCGTCGGTGATGTCGAGCATGTCGTTGACCGATTTCTGGATCGATCCGATCCGGCCGGCCTGACGATCGCTCAGGATACGCGCTTCGAGATCGCCGTGCGAGGCCTTGCGGCAGACATCGGCCACCTCGTCGACGGCCACCGCCGTGCGATGCTGGCACCAGACGGCGTAGCCGAGCAGCGCGACGGTTGCGCCGAGCAAAGCCGCAGCGAAAAGTCCGGTCACGCCAAGAAGCGAGAGGACGAGCGCGACCACGGCAAAAACCCACGCGAGCGCGGCCGCTCCCTGCGCCTTAGAGAGAGAGCACAAATTCATCGTAACCGACACCCTGTTGCTTTAGGAGTCCGACCATCGCATCGAAGCTCGCATGCATGCCGTCCTTGGCATTGGCGTGCCGCGCCTCTTCGGCGCACAGCGTCTTGTAGATCGGCTTGATTCGCTCGATCTGGACGGGATCGGGCTTGCGACGGTTGGAGTGATAGCCGACAATATTGCCGCGCTCGTCGAAGGTCGGCGTGACGTGCGCGAATACCCAGTAATGGCTGCCGTCCTTCGCCAGATTGACGACATAGGCGAAGATCTCCTGCCTGGACTGCAGCGTGTCCCACAGCAGCTTGAAGACGGCGCGCGGCATCTCGGGATGGCGGATCAGGCTGTGGGGCGCGCCCATCAGCTCCGCGTAGCTGTACTTCGCCATGCGGACGAAGACGTCGTTGGCGTAAGTGATGCGGCCCTTCAGATCGGTCTTCGACACGATCAGCTCTTCCTCGCCGAGGAAACTCTCCACGCCGGTCGGTCGTATCGCACGCGTCATCTCGCCCAATCCCTCGCGAAGGGGCAGCGCCTTGAGGAGTCGAGCCCGCTTCGATTCAGGATTACGGCAGCAAATATTAATCAGCGGTGAGCACGGGAACCCGTGCGATCAAATGACGCCTACGTATGATTACGTAGCCGGCGGCCTGCTGTGTCCAGCTACCGCCGCGCGCGATCACATCGTTGCGCCAAGCACCCAGGGCGCGAACTCGGCGCCGCCGAAATCGAAGCTTTCGCTCTTGGTCGGCTGGCCGGAGGCGGTCTTCAGGATGAGATCGAAGATGCGCTCGCCGCATTGCTGGACGCTCTCCTCGCCTTCGAGGATGGTGCCACAATTGACGTCCATGTCCTCTTCCATGCGCTTGTACATCGGCGTGTTGGTGGCGAGCTTGATCGAGGGCGCCGGCTTGCAGCCGAACACGCTGCCGCGCCCGGTGGTGAAGCAGACGAGGTTGGCGCCGCCGGCGACCTGCCCCGTTGCTGCGACAGGGTCGTAGCCGGGCGTGTCCATGAAGACAAAGCCCTTCTTTGTGACGGGCTCGGCGTAGCGCAGCACCTCGACGAGGTTGGTGGTGCCGGCCTTGGCCATCGCGCCGAGCGACTTTTCCAGAATCGTGGTGAGGCCGCCGGCCTTGTTGCCGGGGCTCGGGTTGGCGTTCATCTCGGCGCCTTCCCGCGCGGTGTATTCGTCCCACCAGCGCATGAGATCGACCAGCTTCTCGCCAACCTCGCGGCTGACGGCGCGCCGCGTCAAGAGATGCTCGGCGCCATAGGTCTCGGGCGTCTCCGACAGGATCACGGTGCCGCCGTGGCGCACGATGAGGTCGCTGGCCGCACCCAGCGCCGGGTTGGCCGAGACACCGGAATAGCCGTCCGAGCCGCCGCATTGCAGCGCCACGGTGAGCTCGCTCGCGGGCACGCTCTCGCGCTTGACCTTGTTGGCGTCGGTCAGCGCCTCGCGCACGAAGGCAATGCCGGCTTCAACGGTCTTGCGGGTGCCGCCGACCTCCTGGATGTCCATCGCGCGCAGGCGGCCGGCGAGCTTCTGCTCTTCCATCAGGCCGCCGATCTGGTTCACCTCGCAGCCGAGGCCGAGCACGATGACGTGGGAGAAATTGACGTGACGCGCATAGCCGCCGAGCGTGCGGCGGAGCAGCGCGAGCGGCTCGTTCTGCGTCATGCCGCAGCCAGTCTTGTGCGTCAGGGCGACGACGCCGTCGACGTTCGGAAACTCGGCCAGCGGATTGTCGCCCGTGAAGGGATTCTTCTTGAAGACGTCGGCGACGAGGCCAGCGACATGTGCGCTGCAATTCACCGAGGTGAGGATGCCGATATAATTGCGCGTGGCGACGCGGCCGTCCGGACGGCGGATGCCTTCGAAGGTCGCGGGCAGGTCGAAATTGGGCGTCGGCTTGACGTCGGCGCAATAGGCGTAGTCCTTGGCGAAATCCCCCATGCCGATGTTCTGCACGTGCACGTGCTGACCCGGCGCGATCGCCTTCGTCGCAAAGCCGATGATCTGGCCATAGCGGATCACTGGCTCGCCCACCGCGAACGGCTTGATCGCGACCTTGTGGCCGGAGGGAATGCGCTCGACCGTGGTGACGCCGTCGGCCACCAATGTTCCCGGCGGCAGGCTGGCGCGCGCGATCAGCACGCCATCATCGGGATGCAGGCGGATGACGGGGCTGATGGTCATGGGAGTCTCCTTCGGAGGCGAGTAGCGAATGTTGAGTGGCGAATGGAAAAGGGAGCAGCCGTTCGCTACTCCCCATTCGCCATTCGCGAGACTTGTCAGGCCTTGCCGCCGGAATCCTTGCGGGTGGCGTTGACCTGCATCCTGGCGTAGGTCGTCATCATGCCGACCTCGTTCGAGAGCGTCACGAGCTTGAAGCCCATGTTGATGGCGCGTGCTGCGCCTTCGGCGCCGCTGCAATGGATCCCGGGGTTGAGGCCGCGCTTGCCGCATTCCTTGATGATCTTGTCGTAGATCGCCAGGATCTCGGGCTCGGTGCGGTCGAGCTTCGGCTCCAGGCCGTAGGAGAAGCCGAGGTCGGACGGGCCGACATAGACGCCGTCGATGCCCTCGACGTCGAGGATCGCTTCCATGTTCTCGACCGCAGTCCTGGTCTCCATCATCGGCAGCAGGATGGTGTCGGCATTGGCGGTCTTCTGGTACGAGCCCGCGGTGCCGTACATGCCGGCGCGGATCGGGCCGTTGGAACGGACTCCTTTCGGCGGATATTTCGAATAGGAAACGAGGTTCCTGGCCTCCTGCGGCGTGTTGACCATCGGGCAGATCACGCCATAGGCGCCGCCATCGAGCACCTTGCCGATGATGCCCGGCTCGTTCCAGGGCACGCGGACCATCGGGGTCACCGGGTGCTTGTCCATGGCCTGGAAGCACTGCACCATCGACAGATAGTCCTGCACGCCGTGCTGCATGTCGACGGTGACGCTGTCGAAGCCGCATTGCGCGATCATCTCAGCCGAGAAGCCGGAGGGAATGGCGAGCCACGCGTTGACCACGGCCTTGCCCGACTTCCAGATTTCCTTGACCTTGTTCGCCACGTTGCCTTCCTTCTTGTTGCTTCGACCGCTGTTTGGATCTTCGTCACCATGACGAGCGTCGCGACAGCGCGATCCTGCCTTCCGGTGCCGATTTTGGACGGATCAGCTTGGGCGGCACTTTGAGCGAAAAACGGCGGCAATGTCCATGGCTGTTGCCGCGCTGGCGCGCATATCTGGTTTCACTCCTCGGCACTTGCCTCATCGCTCGCGCCAAGCTCCGCAAGGCTCCGCTCGAGCTCTGCAAGCATCTCCTGCAATTCAGCGAGCTTGCGTGCGCCGAAGCGCCGCGTGATCTCCGCATAGATCGCTTCCGAGGATGGCGCAACGGAGGCCATCAGCTTCACGCCCTCTTTCGAGATCGAGACCATGCTGCGGCGCTGGTCGGCCTTCGCCGTCCTGCGCTCGATCAAATTGCGCGCCTCGAGATCGCGCAGGATGCGCGAGAGGCTTGGCCCCAGGAGAAAAGCGGTGCGCGCGAGTTCCGTGACCTCGGCGGCCTCGATGGCGGCGAGCGCGCGCAGGATACGCCATTGCTGCTCGGTCAGGCCATGCTCGCGCAGCGAGGGACGGAACTGCCGCATCACCGCCTCGCGCGCCCGCAGCAGCGACATCGGCAGCGAGCGCGAGAAGTCGCGCATCGGCACTTGCCGGGCGGCGGGCGCGCTTGCGCTGATCGGATCAGCCGGTCTCTTCGCCATGATACCCTTTCAGACCACCAAACGTTTGCAGTGCAGCAAGCCGGATTTGTGTTTGACGCATTCACTTAACATGTTAAGCATCTCCGGGCACCAGGTTTTGTAAGATCACGGATGGCGCTTTCCAACGACGATATCCAAGCTTGCGCGGGCCGTCTGCACCAGGCGGAGAAGACCCGCGTGCAGATCCGGCAGCTGTCGCAGGATTTCCCCGAGATCACCATCGCCGATGCCTACGCGATTCAGAGGGCATGGGTCGACATCAAGATCGCCGAGGGACGGATCGTCAAAGGCCACAAGATCGGCCTGACCTCGAAGGCGATGCAAAGCGCGCTTGACATCAACGAGCCTGATTCCGGCGTGCTGCTCGACGACATGTTCTTCGCCGATGGCGGGATCGTTCCGACCGACCGCTTCATCGCGACGCGGATCGAGGCCGAGCTCGCCTTCGTCATGAGCAAACGCTTGGCGGGGCCGGACTGCACGATGTTCGACGTGCTCAACGCCACCGACTTCGTGGTGCCGGCGCTGGAGATCCTGGACACGCGGATCGAGCGCGTCGATGCCAAGACCAAGGCAACGCGCAAGATCTACGACACCATCGCCGACAACGCGGCCAATGCCGGCATCGTGCTCGGCGGGCGGCCAATCCGTCCGCTCGAGGCTGACCTGCGCTGGATCGGTGCGCTCTGCTTCAGGAACGGCCAGCTGGAAGAGACCGGCCTTGCCGCCGGCGTGCTCAATCATCCCGCAACCGCGGTTGCCTGGCTTGCCAACAAGATCGCGCCGCTCGGCCTTGCGCTCGAGCCCGGACAGGTCGTGCTCGCCGGCTCCTTCATCCGCCCGATCGAGACCCGCAAGGGCGACACAATTCAAGCCGATTACGGTGCCTACGGCTCGGTCAGCTGCTACTTCGCTTAAGACGACCTAAGGAGTGAAACCGCCATGCCGCATTTCACGATCGAATATTCGGCCAATCTCGATGGCCGCCTCGACATCGGCGCGGTGTGCGAGGTCGTGCGCAAAGCGGCGGTCGAGACCGGTATCTTCCCGCTCGGCGGCATCCGTGTTCGCGCCATCAAATGCGAGCATTACGCGATCGCAGATGGCAGGCACGATTACGGCTTCCTCGACATGGTGCTGCGCATCGGCGAGGGCCGCGATCTGCCGACCCGCCAGAAAGCCGGCGAGCACGTCTTCCAGGCGCTCGCAAAGCATCTCGATCCGGTCTTCGCCGCCAGCAAGTTCGCTCTGTCGTTCGACATGCAGATCAACGACAAGGACACCAGCTGGAAGCGCAACAACATCCACGACGCCCTGAAAGTGGAAGCCGCCCATGGATAAGCCCGCTCCGAAAGCCGACGTATTCCAGGCCAATCGCGACCGCGTCGCGCCGCTGCTGAAGACACTCAGGGCGGACGGCATCGGTCACATGATCGACGGCAAGATCGTGCCGTCGATATCAGGCGAGACTTTTGAGACCAAGTCCCCGGTCGACGGCGCGACACTCGCAAGCGTTGCGCGCGGCAACGCCGAGGACATCGATGCCGCGGCTACCGCCGCGGCGCTTGCCTTCAAGTCCTGGCGCGACATGGGACCGGTAATGCGGCGCAAGCTGCTGCATCGCGTTGCCGATGCAATCGAGGACAATGCCGAGGACATCGCCGTCCTCGAATGCATCGACACGGGACAAGCCTATCGCTTCATGGCCAAGGCCGCGATCCGTGCCGCCGAGAACTTCCGCTTCTTCGCCGACAAATGCGCCGAGGCGCGCGACGGCCTCAACACGCCGAGCGATGAGCACTGGAACATCTCGACCCGCGTGCCGATCGGCCCGGTTGGCGTGATCACGCCGTGGAATACGCCGTTCATGCTCTCGACCTGGAAGATCGCCCCCGCGCTCGCCGCCGGCTGCACCGTCGTGCACAAGCCGGCCGAGTGGTCGCCGGTGACGGCGGCCATTCTGGCGCGGCTGGTCAAGGAAGCCGGCGTGCCCGACGGCGTGCTCAATACGGTGCACGGTTTGGGCGAAGAGGCCGGCAAGGCGCTGACCGAGCACCCCGCCATCAAGGCGATCGGCTTCGTCGGTGAGAGTGCGACGGGCTCGGCGATCATGGTGCAGGGCGCGCCGACGCTGAAGCGCGTGCATTTCGAGCTCGGCGGCAAGAACCCCGTCATCGTGTTCGACGACGCCGATCTCGACCGCGCGCTCGATGCCGTCGTGTTCATGATCTACTCGCTCAATGGCGAGCGCTGCACCTCGTCGAGCCGCCTGCTGATCCAGCAGAACATTGCCGAGAAATTCGTTGAGAAGCTGACTGCGCGCGTGAAGGCGCTGAAGGTCGGCCATCCCCTCGATCCCGCCACCGAGATCGGGCCGCTGATCCACGAGCGGCACCTCGCAAAGGTCTGCTCCTATTTCGACGTCGCGCGCCAGGACGGCGCGACCATCGCCGTCGGCGGCAAGGCTTATGACGGTCCGGGCGGCGGACATTATGTCGAGCCGACCTTGGTGACAGCCGCGCACGGCAGGATGCGCGTGGCGCAGGAGGAGGTGTTCGGCCCCTTCCTCACCGTGTTGCCGTTCAAGGACGAAGCCGACGCCATCGAGATCGCCAACGACATCCGCTATGGCCTCACCGGCTATGTCTGGACCAACAATGTCGGCCGCGCCTTGCGCGTCGCCGACGCGCTGGAAGCCGGCATGATCTGGCTGAACTCGGAGAACGTCCGCCATCTGCCGACGCCGTTCGGCGGCATGAAGGCCTCAGGCATCGGCCGCGACGGCGGCGATTACTCGTTCGACTTCTACATGGAAACCAAGCATGTCTCGCTGGCGCGGGGTACGCACAAGATTCAGAAACTGGGAATTTAGGAAACGGTACATTCCGGGTCGATGCGAAGCATCGAACGGAATCCATTCATCCACCAACTCTGCCGCGTGATGGATTCCGGGTTCGTGCTTCGCACGCCCCGGAATGACAAGAGGGGAAACGCCAATGCCCGTACCGCACCATATCTTCGAGCCGCCGTTCAACATCATCCGCTCGAGCCACGTCGTGCTCGACGTCACCGATCTGAAGCTGAGCCGCGAGTTCTACGAGATCACCGTCGGCCTGCATGTCGAGGATGCCGACGGCAACGTCGTATACCTGCGCGCCGCCGAGGAGCATCAGCACCACTCGCTGGTGCTGCGGAAAGCTGCGGCGCCGGCCTGCGCCCGGCTCGGCTTCAAGGTTGGCAATGACGGCGATCTCGACAAGGCCGCAAAGTTTCTGTCCGAAAACGGCCTCGCCCATGCCTTGGTCGATCAGCCGTTCCAGGGGCGCACGTTGCAATTCACCGATCCCTTCGGCTTCCAGATCGAGCTCTATGCCTCGATGGAGCGGCGGCCGCATCTCTTGCGCCGCTACGACCTCTACCGGGGCTGCCACCCGCAGCGGCTCGACCATTTCAACGTCTTCGCCGCCGAGGTGCAGGACACAGTCGACTTCTATGCGCGGCTCGGCTTCCGCCTCACTGAATACGCCGAGGAAGATGGGCCGAACGGCCGCATCGCCGCCGCCTGGATGCATCGCAAGGGCAACGTCCATGACTTTGCGATCACGAATGGCAAGGGCCCCCGCCTGCACCACTTCGCCTATTGGACGCCGATGGCGATGAACATCATCCATCTCTGCGACGTGATGGCTTCACAGGGCTTTGTGAAGAACATCGAGCGCGGCCCCGGGCGCCACGGCATCTCGAACGCGTTCTTCCTCTACGTCCGCGATCCCGATGGCCACCGCCTCGAGCTCTACACCAGCGATTATTTTACCGGGGATCACGACCACGAGCCGCTACGCTGGTCGCTGCGCGACCCGCGCCGCCAGACGCTGTGGGGCGCACCTGCCCCCCGCTCCTGGTTCGAACAGGGCTCGCCGTTCACCGGCCAGGCCGTACGGGAGCCGAAATTCGTCGCCGACGTGCTGGTGGCGGATTAAGCGATGAAACTCCCTCGCCTCGCTACCTATTCCGTCAAGGGTGAAACCCGCTACGGCGCCGTCCTGGAGGGCGGCATCGTCGATCTCTCGGCGCGCTACGCCAAGGACTATCCGACCCTGCGCGAGGTGATCGCCGCCGGCAAGCACGTGCCCTTCGCCGAAGAGGCCGCCAGCCGTACGCCGGTTCACGCGCTCGGCGAGATCACATGGCTGCCGCCGGTGCCCGCGCCGGAAAAGATCATCTGCATCGGGGTCAACTATCCTGACCGCAACGCCGAATACAAGGACGGCCAGGAGGCGCCGAAATATCCGAGCATGTTCATGCGCTCGCCCCGCTCCTTCGTCGGCCACGACACGCCGCTGGTGCGCCCGCGCGCGTCCGCGCAGCTCGACTATGAAGGCGAGATCGTGCTGGTGATCGGCAAGGCCGGCCGGCACATCAAGCAGAGCGCTGCGCTCGATCACGTCGCCGCGCTGACGCTCTGCAACGAAGGCTCGGTGCGCGACTGGCTGCGCCACGCAAAATTCAACGTCACGCAAGGCAAGAACTTTGATTCCAGCGGCAGCCTCGGGCCGTGGCTGGTGCCCTACATCAGGGAAGCGCAGATCGCAGACATCAGGCTGACCACGCATGTCAATGGCGAGCTGCGTCAAGACGACCGTACCAGCCGGCTGATGTTTCCGTTCCGCTATCTCATCAGCTATATCTCGACCTTCGCGACGCTGGTCCCCGGTGACATCATCGTCACGGGCACGCCGACCGGCGCGGGTGCGCGGTTCGATCCGCCGCGCTACCTGAAGCCCGGCGACGTCATCGAGGTCGCGGCCGAGGGTATCGGAGTTTTACGCAACGGCGTCGTCGACGAAGCCTAAGACAACAACACGAATGGAATGATGCAATGACCACCCTGACCGGCGGCGAAGCGATCGTAAGCGGGCTCGTCGCCCATGGCGTCGACACCGTGTTCGGCCTGCCGGGCGCGCAGGTCTACGGCCTGTTCGACGCCTTCCACCAGGCTCAGCTCAAGGTGATCGGCGCGCGGCACGAACAGGCCTGCGGCTACATGGCGTTTGGCTATGCGCGCGCGAGCGGCCGACCCGGCGTGTTCAGCGTGGTGCCCGGCCCCGGCGTGCTCAATGCCAGCGCAGCGCTGCTCACCGCCTTCGGCTGCAACGAGCCGGTGCTGTGCGTCACCGGACAAGTGCCGACGCAGTTTCTCGGCAAGGGGCGCGGCCATCTGCACGAGATGCCGGACCAGCTCGCGACCTTGCGCAGCTATGTGAAATGGGCCGATAGAATCGAAGCTTCTGCCAATGCACCGACCACGGTGGCGCGCGCCTTCCAGGAAATGATGTCCGGCCGACGCGGCCCCGCCTCGGTGGAGATGCCCTGGGATATCTTTACGCAGCGCGCGGACACCGCCGCTGCGCAGGTGCTGGAGCCCCTGCCCGCGCCGCTCCCAGACCCCGATGCGATCAAGCAGGCCGCAGCGCTCATCAAGGCCAGCAAAGCACCGATGATCTTCGTCGGCAGCGGCGCGATCGAGGCAGGCGAGGAAATCCTCGAGCTCGCCGAGATGATCGATGCGCCCGTGGTCGCCTTCCGCAGCGGCCGCGGCATCGTCTCCAATGCGCACGAGCTTGGCCTGACCATGGCCGCCGCCTACAAGCTATGGGCCAAGACGGACCTGATGATCGGCATCGGCACGCGGCTGGAATTGCCGACGATGTCGCGCTGGCCTTATCGGCCGGATGGATTGAAGAGCATCCGGATCGATATCGATCCCGTCGAGATGCGGCGCTTCATTTCGGACGCTTCCATCGTTGCCGATGCCAAGGCCGCGACCGCCGATCTCGTCGCCGCCGTCAGCAAGGTCGGCTACAGCAAGATCGCCGGCCGCCGCGGGGCGATCCGCGAGGCGACCGCGACGGCGCTGGCAGAGATCCAGCGCGTCCAGCCGCAGATGGCGTATCTCAACATTTTGCGCGAGGTGCTGCCGGCGAACGCGATCGTCACCGACGAGCTGTCGCAGTTCGGCTTCGCCTCCTGGTACGGCTTTCCGATCTACCAGCCGCGGACCTTCATCACCTCTGGCTATCAGGGCACGCTCGGTTCGGGCTTCCCGACGGCGTTAGGGGCCAAAGTCGCCAGTCCCGACACGCCGGTGGTTGCGATTACCGGCGACGGCGGCTTCATGTTCGGCGTGCAGGAGCTGGCCACCGCCGTGCAGTTCAACATCGGCGTGGTGACGCTGGTGTTCAACAACAACGCCTATGGCAATGTCCGCCGCGACCAGCGCGAACGCTTTGACGGCCGGGTGGTGGCATCCGATCTGGTCAATCCTGACTTCGTCAAGCTGGCGGAGTCCTTTGGCGTGGCATCCGCGCGCGTCACGGCGCCGGACCAGTTCAAGTCCGCGATGGAGAAGGCGCTCGCCCATCGCGGGCCGTATCTGATCTCGATCGAGGTGACCAGGGATTCGGAAGTCAGCCCGTGGGCGTTCATTCACCCGCAGAAGCCCTAGTCCGTCATTCCGGGGCGCGCGAAAGCGCGAACCCGGAATCTCGAGGTTCCGGATTCGATGCTTCGCATCGCTCCGGAACGACCGCTCTTTCAGCGCGTCCGGCGGAACGTCAAATTGATCCTGATACGTCCCAGCAGCCCGTGCTCGCCCTCGGCCAGCGGCGCGACGCCGTGATAGGCGAGCCGGCTCGGCCCGCCCCACACCACGACGTCGCCATGCACAAGGCGAAAGCGGCGCGGCTTGTCGGCGCGCGCCAGGCCGCCGAACAGGAAGGTCGCGGGCAGGCCGAGCGAGACCGAGACGATCGGCGCCGAATAGTCCAGCTCGTCCTTGTCCTGATGCAGTGAGAGCCGCGTGCCGGGCTCGTAGCGGTTGATCAGGCACGCGTCGGGCGCGAAGTGCTCGAAGCCGCCCTGCTCCGCCGCGCGGCGGGCGAGATCGCGAAACACCGGCGGCATCACCGGCCATGGCGCGCCGGTTCGCGGATCGATGGGATCATAGCGGTAGCCGGTGTGATCGGTGATCCAGCCGCGCTCGCCGCAATTGGTCATGGCCACCGACATCTGGTAGCCTCCGGGCGTGGTCATTCGCCGGAACGGCGACTGCACCACGATGGCGCGCACCGCTTCGATCAGCTCGCCCTCGATCGGCCTGACGAAGCCGCGCAGCAGCACGGCGCCGTCCGCGATCTCCTCGCGCGACGGTTGGGCTTCGGCAACGCTGTCGAACAGATCTGCCGTCAATGGCTCCGCTCATTTGGCATCATGGAAGATCACACCCAGCGTGTGGCGCTGGCCGGACCTGATCCGGCTGACACCGTGACGCAGATTAACGCGGTAGGTGCCGCGTGTCCCCTGCACCGGGCGATGGTGCACAGCAAAGGCAACGGCGTCGCCCTGCGTCAGTGGAACCACCTCGGCGCGGGACTGCATGCGCGGCCGCTGCTCGGTCAACACGAACTCGCCGCCGGTGAAATCACCTCCCGGCTCGGACAGCAGGATCGCGACCTGGAGCGGGAACACATGCTCGCCGTAGAGGTCCTGATGCAGGCAGTTGTAGTCGCCGGCCTCGTATTGCAGCAGCAGCGGCGTCGGGCGGACCTGCCCCGCCTCATGGCAGCGCTTCAGGAACGCGGCGTGCGAGGTCGGATAGCGGATGTCGATCCCCATCGCCTCGTTCCAGCGGTTGGCGACGCCTTGCAGATGCCTATAGAGCGCCGGGCGCAGCTCCGCGATCGGATCGGGCAGCGGATAGGAGAAATATTTGTACTCGCCGCGGCCAAAGCCGTGGCGGCCCATGACGATGCGGCTGCGGAAGTGCGCATCGTCTGGGTAGAGCGCGGCGATGGCGCGGCATTGCTCGGGCGTCAGCACGTTCTTCAGGACGGCGCAGCCATGGGAGTCGAGTTCGGCGGTGATCTGGGGCCAATCGAGGGTGTCGACATGGGTGGCGATTTCGGTCGTTTCATCGAAACCGACGGGAACACGTTTTGCGATGGCCATTGCTATCATCCTTCGTCATTCCGGGGCGCGACGCAGTCGCGAGCCCGGAATCCATTCATCCATCGGCGCTGCCGCACGATGGATTCCGGGCTCGCGGCCAAGAGGGCGCGCCCCGGAATGACGGAGAGTGTGTCGCAGGTTCGAGCAGCCGCGGCCACCCGATTTCCGATGACTATCTCGGACCGTCATTGCGAGCGGAGCGAAGCAATCCAGAATCCCTCCGTGGAACCAGTCTGGATTGCTTCGTCGCAAGGGCTCCTCGCAATGACGCGGAGAGAGTTCAGCCCCGCACCGGCAGCGCCACCACCTCGTAGCCGTGCCTGATGATCCGCTTCAGCACGGGATCCTCCAGCTCGAACTCGAACCGGTCCGCAGGGCGGATGCCGCCCTTGGCCGCAAAGGTGCCACCGAACATGGCGCAGCCGTCGGGGAACCTGCCGCCCGCGAAGCCCCGCGCGATGAGCTCGGCCACCGGCAGCATCGCGTCCAGCGTACCCTCCTGGTAGAGCACGCGCTGGCCGTTGATGGTGGCGTAGGAGCGCAGGATCATCTTGTCCCAGTGGCCGATGACATCCTCGAGCTCCCACAGCGTGGAAGCGATCGGCTTGTCGCACATCTGCTTGGACACGGTGACGCTGTAGGCCTCGACCTTGCGGTCGGTGTGATCCGAGCCGCAGCCGACGAAGATACGGCCCTGCCAGCCGACCAGCACGAACTCGACCTCGCCTGAGGAATCGCCGCCGGTGCATTCGATGCTGTCTTCCTGGGTCAGCCGGCGCGCCGAGGCGCGGTAGTAGATCGGCGTCGAGGCCGGCGGGGCGATACCCATCTCCTGCAGCTCGGCAATGTGCTTGTCGCGCGCAACAGGATCGCGGCCGGTCCATCCGGCGATGACCATCTGGTCGATCGCCAAGGTCAGCGGCGTGGTGGTGTCCAGGGCATCGATGGTGAAAGTCAGATCAAACACGAATGACGGCCTCCATGCCGGCAGCAAGTTCAAAAATACGGCGGTCCGAGCCGCCCGCTCCGGCAAGCATCAGGCCGACGGGAACCTCGCCCTCGCGATGCGCCGGCAGCGAGATGGCACAGCCGTCGATCACGTTGATCAGCGTGCAATTGCGCAGCGCGCGCAGGTTCTGCGTCGTGAACGCCTTGTCGTCGGCGAGATCTGCGATCTTCGGCGGCGTGTTGGCGGTGGTCGGGAGCACCAGCGCGTCGTAGGGTGCAATGCGGGCGTTGACGCGGGCGATCAGCGAGCGGCGCTCGTTGAGCAGATCGATGTAGTCGGCCGCGCTCTGCGCCTCGCCGCGCATGATGCGGACGTAGACGCGGGGATCATAGACGTCGCCCTTGGAGGTGATGAGATAGCGATGCCAGGCATAGCTCTCGGACGCCGCAAAGCCACCCTTGGCGTTCATCGGGCCGATGTCGTGGAATTCGGCCATCTCGATGCGCTCGATGATGGCGCCGTGATCGGCGAGCGATTTCAACGCGCGTTCGAAGGTTTCCGCGACCGGAGCGTCGAGATCGTCGAGCGCAACCGTGGTCGGCACGGCCAGCCGCATGCCCCTCACGGGACGCGGCGTGAGCGCCGTGACCGGCTCGTTGGCCAGCACCGCATCGAGAATGGCACAACAACTGACCGAGCGCGCCAAGGGGCCGATGCTGTCGAGCGAGAACGACAGCGGCACGGAGCCATCCAGCGGCACGCGGCGCTGCGTCGGCTTGTAGCCGACGATGCCGTTATAGGCCGCGGGAATGCGGCAGGAGCCGCCGGTGTCGGTGCCGAGCGCGCCATGGGCCATGCCGTCGAGCACGGAGACCGCCGCGCCCGAGGACGAGCCGCCCGGCACGTGCCCCTCGGCCCGGTTCCAGGCGCCTTTAGGTGTCCCATAATGCGGATTGATACCGATGCCGGAATAGGCGAACTCGGTCATGTTGGTGCGTCCGATCACGACAAAGCCGGCCTTGCGCAGCCGCGCGACCGCCGCCGCATCGTGCTCGGCCGGATCGGAATCGTCGAGCGCACGGGAGCCGGCGCGCGTGGTCTGTCCCTTGATGTCGAACAGATCCTTGATCGAGATCGGGATACCGGCATAGCGCGAGGGCGCCGCCTTGACCTTGCGCAGGGCATCCATGGCATCGGCGGTGGTCAGCGCGGCGTCCTTGTCGACATGGATGAAGGTGCGCTGCCCCTCGCCGGCGGGATCGGCGATCCTGGCGATGCACGCCTCGACCAGTTTTCGGGAGGTGGTACGGCCGCTTTCGAGATCGTCGGCCAGTGTGGCGAGAGTCGGGGCGTTCGGCATGTCTGGTTCGCCTGCGTCGGGCGCGGCCAAAACGCTGCCGCGCTATTTCAATCCAAAATAGGCGCGCCGCAGCGCCTCGTTGTCGGTCATCTCGGCAACCGTGCCGGAAAAGCGAATGCGCCCGCCTTCCAGAACAAATACGCGGGTTGCCACTTCAAGGAAACCGATATTCTGCTCGGCGATCAAAAGCGCGATCCCGCGCCCCTGCAGGCCGTTCAGGATACGGATGACCTCCTTGACGAACAGCGGCGACAGCCCGGCCGAAGGCTCGTCCATGACGAGAAGCTTCGGCTCGGCCGCGAGCGCCTTGGCGATCCCGAGCATCTTGCGCTGCCCGCCTGACAGGCTGGAGGCAGCGTCGCGGCGCTTGTCGCGCAGCACGGGAAAGAGGCCATAGAGTTCGTCGAGGCGCCGGCGCGGGTTGGCATGTCCCAGCGCCTGGGCCCCCACCAGGATGTTCTCCTCGATCGACAGGTCAGGAAACACCGCGAGCTCCGACATGTAGGTCATGCCGAGCTTCATGCGGTCGCTGGAGCGCATATGCGCGATATCCTGGCCGCCGAGCGCGATGCTGCCGTGACGGGCCTCGACCAGGCCGACCAGCGATTTCAGGAACGTGGTCTTGCCGGCACCGTTGGCGCCGAGCAGCAGGACCGTCTCGCCGGACTTGACGTCGAGATCGACGCCCCACAGCACCTGCATGGTGCCGTAGCCCGCATCGACGCCTTGCGCCTGGAGAAGAGGTGTTGCTTCAGGCGGCATGCTCGCCTCCCAAAAACACCTCGATCACCTGCGGTTCCTTCACGGCCGCAGCGAGCTTACCCTCGAAGATTTCCCGTCCCGCATTGAGAACGATGACGCGGTCGGTGATGTGCTCGATGAAGCCCATCAGGTGCTCGACGACGATGATCGACATGCCGCCTGCCGCGAGCTGCTTGATCCGCTCGGCAATCCAGTCGAGCTCGGCGGGATTGAGCCCGGCGGCGAGCTCGTCGAGCAGCAGCAGGCGCGGTCGCGTCGCCAGGGCGCGGACCAGATCCAGCATCTTCTGCTGCGCGCTGTTGAGATCGGCTGCCGGCCGATCGGCGACCGCGTCCAAACGATATTCGTCGAGCAGCGCATCGAGCGCCGGCGGCATTCCGCCAATGTGGCCGTAGGCCAGGGCGACCCTGACGTTCTCCCGCACGGTCAGCGACATGAACGGCTTCGGCACCTGGAAAGTCCTGTTGATGCCGCGATGGACCAATTTGTGGGACGCAATGCCGCCGATGGGCTCGCCATCGAAAGCGACCTCGCCGCCATCGGGGGCGTAGAGACCCGAAATCACGTTGATCGCCGTGGTCTTGCCCGAACCATTCGGACCGACCAGCCCCAGCACCTCGCCGGGCGCGGCATGAAAGCTGAGGCCGTCGAGCGCGACGAAACCGCCGAAGCGCTTCACCAGCTTGTCGACGCTGAGAATGGGTTTTGTGTCAGGGGACATGCCAGCCCCTCCGCGTCGCCAGCGAGACCAGCCCTGCCGGCAGGAACAACACCAACCCCATGATGAGAAGACCGTAGATGAGCTGGAAATATTGCGGGGTCGTGAACCCGATCAGATTGTAGACGCCGTACAGGATCAGGACGCCGATGATCGGACCGGAGATCGTCGCGACACCTCCGAACAGCGCGAAGACGATCGCGAAGATGCTGAACTCGCCGCTGAAGACATTGTCGGGATAGAACACGGACACGTACCAGGCATAGATGCCGCCGGCGAGCCCCGCCACCAGCGCAGAGGCCAGCCAGGCCGCGATGCGCATCTTGACGACGTTGACCCCCGCCATCGACGCGCTCACCGAATCCTCGCGTACGGCCTGCAGTGCAAGCCCAAAGCTCGAATTCTTCAGGAAGACGACACCGCCCACCGTCAATGTCAGCACCACCAGCGCCGCATCATAGGCGTGCGAGGGGTTGAACGTGCCCGTCAGCGACACGCCATACGGCCCCTTGGTAATGCCCTCCAATGCGGGATTGGCGACCAGGTGCAGCACAGCCAGCGACGCGGCGAGATTGGCAATGGCAAAATAGGCGCCGGAGAGCCGCAACAGCGGTGTCAGCAGCAGGCCGAGCAGCACGCCGACCAGCCCCGCCGCCAGCACGGCCACCAGCGCCGGCGACTGATAATGCATCACCAGCACCGCAAATCCGTAGGCGCCGGCCCCGAAGAAGCCGACATAGCCGAACGGCAAATAGCCGGTGAAGCCGTAGATGATGTTGACGCCCTGCGCGAGGATCAGGAAAGTGACGAAATTGAACAACAGCAGATGGTTCTGGTAGAGGCCCGGCAACACCGCAAACACGGCGATCAACGGCACCAGAATGAACAGCACATGCTTGACGGCATTAGGCAACGCGCACCCGCCTTCCAAGCAGGCCGCTCGGACGTAGCAAGAGGATCAGGATCAGCAGCACATAGGGCAGAAGGTCCGCCCATGAGCTGAGATAGGTCTGCACCAGCATATAGCAGACACCATAGACGACACCGCCGAGGGCCGTGCCGAGCGGATTGCCGAGCGAACCCAGCACGACGATCGCAAACGACGTCACCGTCGCGTCCGCGCCGAAGGCCGGCGTGATCGAGCCGAACATGAACGGCGCAAACACGCCCGCAACCGCAGCAAGCCCGAGTCCAATTCCGAACGCCGCGGCCGAGACACGATCGACATCGATGCCCGAGGCCAGCGCCTCGTCGCGTCGCGACATCACGGCGCGCGTCAAGGTGCCGAGCCGCGTGCGATAGAGATAGACGTAAACGAGACCGATCGCGACCAGGCTGATTCCGGCAGCAATCACCCACGGCGCGGGAAATCCCTGGCCGAGGATGCGGATCGGACCGTTCTGCGGCTTGCCGCCGAACAGCTGGACCTTGATGGTCGAGAACACCGTGCCGAGCAGCCGGCTCTGGATCGAGCGCTCGCTGGTGCCGGCGAAGATCGTGGTGATGGCTTCGACCACCTGCGACAGGCCGAAGAACAGGATGATCGACAGCATCTCGGGATTTGCCGATCCCTGCAGACGCGGCACCAGCACCCAATAAAGCAGCGTGCCGACCAGCAGAAACAGCACGAATGCCAGCGGCACCGCAAACAGCGGGTCGATTCCGGCCAGGGTGACGACGCCCAGCGCCACGAAGGCGCCGAGCATCAAGACGTCGCCATGCGCAAGGTTGACGATGCGCATGACGCCGAAGACGAGATTGAGCCCCATACCGACCAGGCTGAAATACAGCCCGAACAGGACGCCGGCGACCAACGCGTAGGTCAACATCAGCAGCCGACTCCCAGCACTTGCTCAGCGGGGTTTCCCGTCATGGACGCGGATAGACCGGCTTTCCGGTCGCCGTCTCATGGGGATAGATCGAGATGAACTTGAGATGCCCGTGATCGCCAAGCTCGAGCTGGCCGAGCGGCGTGAGCTCACCGATCTGACCGCCCATCTCGTCGAGCGCGAACGTGCCGTCCAGCGTTTGCAGCTGGTTGGACAGGCTGAAGGTTGCCTTGCGCAGCTCGAGCTGATCGAGGCTGGTCGCGACCGACAGGGTCTTTTCGATCACCAGAGCCGTGGTGTAGCCGGCAACCGAGTTGAAGCCGAACTCGACCTTGCCGTCAGGATATTTCTTGTTCCAGGCCGCTTTGTACTCGTCGATGTTCATGCCGAAATTCACCGGATATTTCAGCTCTTGCGGCGGCACGTAGGTGAAGACGTGCTCCAGTCCCTTCTCGCCGACGTTCTTCTCGAGCAGCTCGGTCTCCAGACCGGCATAGATCGAGAACAGCATCTTGAAGACGACGCCGACGTCCTGAACGTTGCGAAGGAAGGCGATGTCGTTCGGCGCATAGCCGAAGTGAATCACCGCGTCCGGGTTGGTGTTGGCGATGTTGTTGATGATGACGGTGTAGTTGGTCGTCTCGGTGGGAACGCCCTGATCGTAGACGATCTCGATCGGCGCGCCCGATTCCTTGACGAACTTCCGGAAGGCATTGGCCTGCGTGCCCGTGAACTCGTTGGTCGCATAGAGGATCGCGACCTTCTTGATGCCGAGGCCAGGTCCATCATGCGAGACGAAATCGGCGACCGGCTTCGGCCAGACGGTCGACACCGGGTCGGCCATCAGGGCGATGTAGGGATTGTCCTTGGAGAAGAAGCTGGCGCCCGTACCGGTCTGGTCGAACAGGAACATCTTGTGGTCGCGAGCAATCGCAACCGCAGGCGCGGTCAGCACCGAGCCGGAATCGGCAACCAGAAGATCGACCTTATCCTGGGTGATGAGCTGATTGTACAATGTCGCCGCGGTCGCCGTGTTGCTCTGGTCGTCATAGGCAACGAGCCTGATCGGGATCTTCTTGTCGAACGCCTTCACATAGACGCCGCCTTCGGCGTTCTTCTGTTCGACCCACAGCTTCAGCCCATAGTGAACCGGCATCGAGATCGAGGCATAGCGCCCGCTCGAGGCGTAGAGCGTTCCGATCTTGATCTCGGCCGGCGCATCCGCAGCAAGGGCCGGCGCAGCGAAGGTCAGACCTGCAACCAGCGCAACGCCTACTGATCTCAACATGGAATCCTCCCGATCTCTTCTTGTCTCGGCACTTATGTACCGTGCGAACTTACTGGCACACAAGCACGCCGTCAGCAATTGTGCGCATGGTGGAATACGGGGCGTGCAGAGCTCAGTGCTGGACCGTTGACGCGCGATAGTCAATTGGCGCATCAAGATTGAAACAGACGAGCATCGAGTTCTCGCCTTTGGGAGGAGCTGCCGACATGGCCGAACCGCAGCGCGCACGACCGAAACCAACGCCGGAGACCCAGCATTTCTGGGACGGCACCAAAGCGGGCGAGCTGCGCCTGCAACGCTGCGATGCCTGTGCGCATGTCTACTTTCCGCCGCGCCCGTTCTGCCCGTCCTGCGCCTCACGCAAGGTCTCCGTCTTCAAGGCGAGCGGCAAGGGTTTCCTCTACAGCTACGTCATCAACCACCGCCCTGCCGCGCCGGGCTTCACGCCGCCTTACGCGATCGCTGTCGTTGAGCTCGACGAGGGACCGCGGATGATGAGCAACATCATCGACTGCCCGCAGACGCCGGAGGCGCTCGCGCTCGACATGAAGCTTGAGGTCGCGTTCCAGCAGCTGGACGACAAGATCACCCTTCCCATATTCCGTCCGGCGAAGGGGTAAGCCATGCGCAAGAACCAGGTTGCCGTCGTCGGCGCGGCCGAGACCACCGAACTCGGAATCATCCCCAACGCCTCGCAGCTCCAGCTCCACGCGGATGCAGCACTCAATGCGATCGCCGATGCCGGGCTGAAGCTCTCCGACATCGACGGCTTTGCCACCGCGGTCGAAACGCCACAGCAGGTCTGCCACTATCTCGGCATCAAGCCGACCTGGGTGGACGGCACGTCCGTCGGCGGCTGCTCGTTCATGCTGCACGTCCGCCATGCGGCCGCCGCGATCGAGGCTGGTCTTTGCAAGACCGTGCTGATCACCCATGCCGAGAGCGGAAAGTCGATGATCGGCAAGGCGCCGCGCTCGATCCCCGCCGACAGTCTGCAGGGCCAGTTCGAGGCGCCCTATGGCGTCTACGGCCCGCCCAGCATGTTCCCGATTCCCGTGCTGCGCTTCATGAAGACCTATGGCATCACCCATGAACAGCTCGCGTCGGTCGCCGTCGTGCAGCGCGAATGGGCGGCCAGGAATCCGCGCGCGATGATGAAGGATCCGATCACGGTCGCCGACGTGCTGAACTCGCGCATGATCGCCTATCCGTTCCGGCTGCTGCAGTGCTGCCTCGTCACCGACGGCGGCGGCGCGCTGATCCTCACCTCGGCCGACCGCGCCAGGGATTTTCCGCGCAAGCCCGTTTATATCATGGGCACCGGCGAGAGCGTGGAAACGCCGATGGTGAGCCAGATGGAGACGTTCAACTCCTCGCGCGCATTCAAGACCGCGGGACCGCTCGCGTTCAAGGAGGCCGGCATCGCGCACAAGGACGTCGATCACCTCATGATCTACGACGCCTTTGCGCATTTGCCGCTGTTCGGGCTCGGCGATCTCGGTTTCATGCCGTACGAGGAGACTGGCAAATTCATCGCTGATGGCAACACGCGGCCCGGGGGCAAGCTTCCGCTCAACACCAATGGCGGCGGCCTCTCCTACATGCATTCGGGCATGTACGGCATGTACGCGCTGCAGGAGAGCGTGCGCCAGATGCGCGGCATCGCACCGGCGCAGGTAGCGAATGCGAAGATTTCCGTGTGCCATGGCGTCGGCGGCATGTTCGCGGCGTCAGGCACGATCGTGTTTACGAATGAGAGGTAACAGCCCGTCATTCCGGGGCGCGCTTAGCGCGAACCCGGAATCTCGAGATTCCGGGTCTGGTGCTTCGCACCATCCCGGAATGACGGACAAAACAGGAGGCACCACATGAGCAAATCACTGCAGGACAAGGTCATCATCGTCACCGGCGCAGGCCGCGGTATCGGGCGCGAGATCGCGCTGCTCTGTGCGGCCGAGGGCGCCAAGGTCGTTGTCAACGATCCCGGCGCGGCTGCCGACGGCGCCGGGTCGAGCGCGACGCCTGCTGAGGAAGTCGTCGAGGAGATCAAGAAGCGCGGCGGCACGGCGGTCGCCAATTTCGAGTCGGTCGCCGAAGCGATCCCCGCCAGCAAGATCGTCAAGACCGCGACCGATGCCTTCGGCAGGCTCGATGGCGTCGTCAACAATGCCGGCATCCTGCGCGACATGATCTTCCACAAGATGAGCGTGGAAGCATTCGAGGCCGTCATCAAGGTGCATCTGATGGGCTCGTTCTATGTCAGCCACGCCGCCGCGCGCATCTTCCGCGAGCAGGAAAGCGGCTCCTTCGTGCACTTCACCTCGACCTCGGGCCTGATCGGCAATTTCGGCCAGGCCAATTATGCCGCCGCCAAGCTCGGCATCGTCGGGCTGTCGAAATCCATCGCGCTCGACATGGGCCGCTTCAACGTGCGCTCCAACTGCGTGTCGCCGTTCGCCTGGACCCGCATGATCGGTACCATCCCGACCGAGACCGAGGCCGAGAAGGCCCGGGTCGAGAAGATTAAGCAGATGGGCCCGGAAAAGATCGCGCCGATCTGCGCCTATCTGCTCTCCGATGCCGCCAAGGACGTCACCGGGCAGATCTTTGGCGCACGCATGAACGAGCTGTTCCTGTTCAGCCAGAACCGCCCGTTGCGCTCGGTCCATCGCAGCGAAGGCTGGACGCCGCAGTCGATCGCCGAACACGGCATGCCGGCGCTGAAGGGCTCGTTCTACAAGCTGGATCGCTCCGCGGATATTTTCCCCTGGGATCCGGTGTAACGCTGCGCCACCGTCATTCCGGGATGGTCCGAAGGACCAGACCCGGAATCTCGAGATTCCGGGTTCGCCCTTCGGGCGCCCCGGAATGACGGCTAACCCGTATTCCTCAATCCCGCCGAGATGCCGTTGATGGTCAGCTGAATTCCGCGCAGCACCTGCTCGTCCGGGTTCTGCGCGCGATGCTCCCTGAGCAGCTCGACCTGCACGTGGTTGAGCGGATCGAGATATGGGAAGCGGTGACGCACCGAGCGCTCCAGCAGCGGGTTGCCCTGCAGCAGGCGGTCCTGCCCCATGATATCGAGCAGCGTCTCGATGCAGGAATGCCATTCGCGGCGGATGCGGCCGAAGATTTTTTCGCGCAGCGCCTCATCAGGCACCAGCTCGGCATAGCGTGAGGCGATCGCGATCGAGCTCTTCGCCAGCACCATGTCCATGTTCGACAGCAGCATGCGGAAGAACGGCCATTCCCCGTAGAGCTCTTTCAGGAACGGCATGCCCTTGTCGGGATGGTCTGTGATCCACTGCTCGACCGCGCTGCCGAAGCCGTACCAGCCCGGCAGCATCAGGCGGCATTGCGCCCAGGAGAACACCCAGGGGATCGCGCGCAAATCCTCGATCGCGCGGGTCTTCTTGCGCGAGGCCGGACGGCTGCCGATGTTCAGCGTCGCGATCTCGTTGATCACGGTCGAGGACCAGAAATAATCGACGAAGCCCTCGGTCTCGTAGACAAGACCGCGGTATGCCCTAAAGGCGAGATTTGAAAGCTCGTCCATCGCGATCAGATATTCGCGGCGCGGCGCGCTCTCGCGCGGCCGCAACAGGCTCGCATCCAGCGTCGCCGCAGCCAGGATCTCCAGATTGTTGCGTCCGACTTCGGCGTTGGAATATTTCGACGAGATGATCTCGCCCTGCTCGGTGATGCGGATCTGGCCGTTCACGGCGCCGCCCGGCTGGGCGACGATGGCGTCATAGCTCGGCCCGCCGCCACGGCCGACCGAGCCGCCGCGGCCGTGGAAAAGGCGCAGCCGCACATGATGACGCTCGAATACCTCGACGAGCCCGATCTCGGCCTTGTAGAGCTCCCAGCCCGAGGTGACGAAGCCGCCATCCTTGTTGCTGTCGGAATAGCCGAGCATGACTTCCTGCACGCTGCCACGGCTGTCGACGAGGCGACGATAATCGTGCAGCGACAGCATGCGGTCCATGATGCCTGAAGAGGCCTGCAGATCCTCGATGGTCTCGAACAGCGGCACGATGTTGATGGCGCTGCGCCCGGAGGGATGGACCAGGCCGACCTCCTTGAGCAACACCGCGACCTCGAGCATGTCGGACATGCCCTTGCACATCGAGATGATGCACTGGGGAATCGCGTCCGAGCCGAACTTCGCATGCGCCTCCGCGGCGGCATGGAAGACGTTGAGCTCGCCCATGGTCTCATCGCTGTACTTGACGAAGGGCGAGACCAGCGCGCGCGTCGAGCGCAATTCGTTGGTGAGGAGCGAGATGCGCGCCTCCTCGCCGAGCGCGAGATAGGACATTCCGGGGTTGGCGGCGTCGATCAGCTCGGCAATGGTGCGTTCGTGCACCGCCGAGTTCTGGCGGATGTCGAGCCGCGCCAGATGGAAGCCGAAGCAATCCACCGCGCGCCGCAGCAGCCGCAGCCGGCCGCGCGCGATGACGCGGGCGTTGTTGGAGATCAGCGAGCGATGCAGCACGTCGAGATCGGCCTGCAGCTCCTTGACGCTTCCGTAGGGCGCGCCCTTGCCGACCGGCCGGCGGGTGATCTCGACCTCGAGCTTCTCGGCCGTCGCGGTCAGGCGCGCATAGATGCCTGAGACCGCAAGGCGATAGGGCTCGCCGCTCCGGTGCGGCGAGGTGTCGGGCGAGCGCTCCGCGAGGTTACGGAGCTCCTCGGAGACATCGGCGAGATGGGCGGCGATCGACAATTCCGAGCCGAGCACGTGGAGCTCGTTCAGGTAGAATTGCATCACACGGCTCGACTGCAGCCGCAGCGTGCCGCGCATCACGTCGGCGGTGACGAAGGGATTGCCGTCGCGGTCGCCGCCGATCCAGCTGCCCATGCGCAGGAACGAAGCGAGCTCGCTGGCGGCCTGCTCGCCGCCGTCCTCCAGCCGGTCTTCCAGCGCGTTGACCAGTCGAGGTACCTCGCGCAGGAAGGTGTAGTCGTAGAACGACAGGCCGTTGGCGACCTCGTCGAGCACGGTGAGCTTGGTGCGGCGGAGCAGATTGGTCTGCCACAACGTCAGCACCTCGCGGCGAAGCTGCTCGTCGCTCGCGGCGGCCTCGTCCGCGGTCAGCGCAACCCGCTCGCGGCGGTCGAGCAGCGCGGCGATCTCCATCTCGCGGTCCATGGTGCTCTTGCGACGGACTTCGGTCGGATGCGCGGTCAGCACCGGGCTGACCAGCGCGGTCTTGAAGAAGCTGCGCAGCGCGTCGGCGCCGATGCCGGCGGCCTTGGCCTTGGCCAATGTTTGCGCCAGCACGCCGGACCCGTTGGCGGCGCTGCGGCTGCGCATCTGGCGGATGTTGTTCTGGTCCTCGGCAATGTTGGCGAGGTGGGAGAAATAGCTGAAGGCGCGGACGATCCGAACCGTCTCCGAGGTCGACATGCTGTCGAGGATCTGCTCGAGCTCGCGGCGGGCAATCCGGTCCTCGTCGCGGTGGAACCGGATCGAGGTCTGCCTGATGCGCTCGACCAGGTCGAACACGTCGGCACCTTCCTGGTCGCGCACCGTGTCGCCCAGGATGCGTCCGAGCAGGCGGATATCGTCGCGCAGCCGGACATCGGCCTCCAGCGCCTGGACGTCCTCAGGCCGGTTCGGGCGAAGATCGGCAGCGTCGGATGGTACGGTCTGGAGGGACATGGCTCGCTCCTTTTTCTAGAGCTCCCAATGGCTCCCCGGCGGACCGAGTGTGCGATATTTTTCTGCCGCAGTGCAAGACGAAGTTGGGGGCGGTGCACACAGCCGCCGCTGGGGCCGGCGGCCCGGCAGAGTCAGGCCGGCACGATCACCTTGCCGATCGGCCAGAGCGCGATGCCGGCGAGCTTCAGATGGGCCCAAGCAAAGGGAAGGCCGATGATGGTGATGGCGAAGAGCACGGCGGTCAGGAGGTGGCCGAGCGCCAGCCACCAGCCGGCCAGAACGAGCCAGATGATGTTGCCGATCACCCCGAGGGCGCCGGTACCGATGTCGCTCATGCCGGTGACCTCGTCACGACTGACCGCGCGCGAGCCGAACGGCAGCAGCGTGTAGATGGCGATGTTGAACGCCGCCCGCGCCCAGGGCAGCCCGATGATGGTGATGGCCATGATCACTGAAGCCACCAGCCAGCCGAAGGCCATCCAGGCCCCGCCGATGAGAATCCAGATCAGGTTGAGCAGGATGGAAACTGGGGACATGACTTTAAGAACCCTGGGATGATCCGGAGGCCAATGACCCCACTTATATAGGTGGGAAAATCGTCGTTGCGACGGCGGCACCCACTTCATCGAATTGACGCACGCATTGCCCAGAATGGCACGGCGTTTGAAACATTCGGGGCGCAATGGCATTGCTGTCGCGGCCATCGGGGCCTAGGGGGGGTCGCATGTCCGATTTCGTCATCGAGGAAGGCCTGCCCTATCCACTGGGTGCCCATTGGAGCGGCAACGGCACCAACTTCGCGGTATTTTCAGCCAATGCCACCAAGGTGGAAGTCTGCCTGTACGACGGCGATCGCGAGACGCATCGCTTCGAGCTGCCGGAATATACCGATCAGGTCTTCCATGGGTACATCAGCGGCGTCGGCCCCGGCACCTTTTATGGCTATCGCGTCCACGGGCCCTATCAGCCCGACGCCGGTCATCGCTTCAATCCCAACAAGCTGCTGCTCGATCCCTATGCCCGCGCCCATGCCGGGAGCCTGACCTGGAATCCGGCCGTGTTCGGCTACATCATGGAGACGGGCGACGATACGACCTTCGACGAACGCGACAGCGCGCCGTTCATGCCGAAATGCGTCGTGGTCGATCCTGATTTCGACTGGCAGGCCGAGGCCGCCCGGCAGAACGTGCACTGGGACGAGACCATCGTCTACGAGACCCACGTCAAGGGCTTTACGAAGAAGCATCCAGCGGTGCCGGACAACCTGCGCGGCACCTATGCCGGCTTCGCCGCACCCGAGATGATCGCGCATCTGACATCGCTCGGCGTGACCTCGATCGAGCTGCTGCCGGTCCATTCCTTCATCAACGACGACAATCTTCTGAAGAGGAACCTGGTCAATTACTGGGGCTACAACACCATCGGCTTCTTCGCACCCGACCCGCGCTACGCCTCCGACGTGCCGAATTCCTTGCGCGAGTTCAAGGAGATGGTCTCGAAGCTGCACGGCGCAGGCCTCGAGGTGATCCTCGACGTCGTCTACAACCACACCGCCGAAGGCAACGAGCTTGGGCCGACCCTATCCTTCAAGGGCATCGACAATGCGAGCTATTATCGCCTGCTGCCCGACCGGAAGCGCTATTACATCAACGACACCGGCACCGGAAACACCGTCAACCTGTCGCATCCGCGCGTGATCCAGATGGTGATGGACAGCTTGCGCTACTGGGCCGGCCATATGCATATCGACGGCTTCCGCTTCGACCTCGGCACCATTCTCGCACGCGAGGTCTACGGCTTCGACGAGCAGAGCGGATTTCTCAAGGCGATGGATCAGGATCCGCTGCTGTCGACCGTCAAGCTGATCGCCGAGCCCTGGGACTGCGGACCCGGCGGCTACCAGGTCGGCGGCTTCCCGCCCGGCTGGGCGGAGTGGAACGACAAATATCGCGACACGGTGCGCGATTATTGGCGCGGCGAGGCGCCGCCCTCTGCCCTCGCCTCGCGGCTGCTCGGCTCCGGCGACATCTTCGGCCGCTGGGGCGGCCGTCGCTCATGGGCCAGCGTCAACTTCATCACGGCTCATGACGGTTTTACGCTGAACGATTGGGCGAGCTACAACGACAAGCACAACGAAGCCAATGGCGAGGGCAACCGCGACGGTAATTCCAGCAACCGCTCCTGGAATTGCGGCGTCGAAGGCCCGACGGACAACCAGGAGATCGTCGCCCTGCGCGAGCGGCAGAAGCGAAACATGCTGGCGACCCTTTTGCTCTCGCAGGGAACGCCGATGCTGCTCGGCGGCGACGAGTTCGGCCGCACCCAGCAGGGCAACAACAACGCCTATTGCCAGGACAGCGATATCTCCTGGTTCGACTGGACGATGGGCGAGCATGCGCAGAAGCTGCTCGCCTTCACCAAGCGGGTGATCCAGCTGAGGCGCGACTATCCGATCCTGCGCCGCAGCCGCTTCCTCACCGGCGTGCATGATGCGCAGCTCGACATCCGCGATGTCGTCTGGATCAATCCCAATGGCAGCGAGATGTCGAGCGCCGAGTGGGAGAGCGGCTGGCTGAAATGCTTCGGCGCCGTGCTCGACGGCCGTGCACGCAAGACGGCCATCCCGCGCCACGGCGAGGACGACAGCGTGCTGATCATCCTCAACAGCTATGAGGGCGAAGTCGACTTCAAGCTGCCGCACACCACGGCCGGACCGTGCTGGTCGCTGCTGCTCGACACCAATGCCGCCGACGGCGCATCCGGCGTCCGGTTCGACTTCGACAGCGTCTACAAGGTACCGGGCCGGTCGTTCCTGTTGTTCGTCGGCGGAGAGCTGGTTTAGAGGTCAGCCTGTAGCCCGGATGGAGCGCAGCGAAATCCGGGGCCTTTGCATCCGGAGAGTTAAGTCCCGGATTGCGCTTCGCTCCATCCGGCTACAGGGCGTTTAAATCTTCCGCCCCGCCTGCTCCCAATAGGGATCGCGCAGGCGGCGTTTGAAGATTTTTCCGGAGTCCTCGCGCGGCAGGCCCGTGCGGATCTCGATATGCTTCGGGACCTTGTAGTCGGCGAGTGAGCTCTTCAATCGCGCACGGATGTCGGCGACGCCGAGCGTGACGCCCGGTTGCGGCTCGACCACCGCCATCAGCGCCTCGCCGAACTCGGCATCGGGGATGCCGAACACGGCGCAATCATGCACGCCCGGGATGGCATGCAGCACCGACTCGATCTCGGCCGGATAGATGTTGACGCCGCCTGATATCACCATGTCGCGCTTGCGGTCGCAGATGAAGACGTAACCATCTTCGTCGATATAGCCGACGTCGCCCGAGGTGATGAAACCGTCGCGGTCGATTTCGGCGCGCTTCTCCGGCTTGTTGTGGTAGGTGAAGTCGGCAAGCCCCGCCATGCGGGAATAGATCTCGCCGATCTCGCCGACGCCGAGCAGGCGGCCGTCGTCGCCGATGAAGCGCAGCTCGGCGCCGGGTGAGATCTTGCCGACCGTACCCGGCTTCCTGAGCGCGTCCTCGGAGGTCGCGAAGGTGACGGCGCTGGACTCGGTCGAACCGTAGAATTCATAGATCACCGGCCCCCACCACTCGATCATGGCGCGCTTGACGTCCGCCGGACAGGGCGCGGCCGCGTGAATGACGTGACGGAGCGAGGAGACGTCGTACTTCTTGCGGACCTCCTCCGGCAGTTTCATCAGGCGGATAAACATGGTCGGCACCATGAAGATGGTGTCGATCTTGTACCGCTCGATCAGCTCGAGAAACTCTTCCGCCTCGAAGCGCGGCATCAGGACCAGCGCGCCGCCGAGCTTGCCTGCACGGATACCGAACGAGTTCGGCGCGGAGTGATAGAGCGGACCTGGCAGGATCGCGCGGGCGCCGGGTTTCAACCCATAGATCGTCGCACGCATACGCTCGCCGGCCGCCTGCTGCTCCGGCGTCGGGGCGTTGCGACGTACACCCTTGGGATGACCTGTCGTGCCTGACGTGTAGATCATGTTCATCGGCTGCGGCACGACCGGGCCGTCATAGGGCTGATACTGCTCGAGCCAGGACTCGAAATCGATTGCGAAGTCCGGCGTCTCGAGGTGATCGGGATCGATCTTGTAGGTCTTCAGGATTTCCGGTGGCGTCGGCACGCTGAGCACGGTAACGCCATCAGGAATCGCATCGCGCAGGACGTGCAGCATGTCAGCATGTCCGATCAGCACGGAGGTGCCGGTGTCACCGAGGATGTAGTTGATCTCCTCCGGCTTGAAGTGCCAGTTGATCGGCACGCCGTAGGCCCCAAGCCGCATCGCGGCGTAGGCGGCCTCAAGGAAGGTGATATCGTTGCGCATCAGCATGCAGACGCAATCACCTTGCTTGACACCTGACATGGCGAGCCCGGACGCGATGCGGTCGGCGCGATCGGCGACCTCGGTGTGGGCACGGCGGCGGTCGCCGGAGACGATGCCGAGAAATTTGGACGTTTCGCTCATTCTTGTTTTCCGATCTTTCGTCGGGTTTCGACAGAGGCACAATCATGGTCGTCATTCCGGGGCGATGCGAAAGCATCGAACCCGGAATCCATGTCACGGCAGGGAATGCGGCGGGATGGATTCCGGGCCTGCGCCTGCGGCGCATCCCGGAATGACGAACTCAATCCACATACTTCGCCGCGCGCTTCTCCAGGTTCGACCGCACCGCTTCGGTCTGGTTCGGGCTGCCGATCAGCTTCTGCTGCTCGACCGACTCCGCAAGCAGCGCAGGTCCTGGATCGACCGAGAGATTGTTCAGCAGTCGCTTGGCGGCTCGGATCGCATCGGGGCTCTTGCCGGCGATCTCACGCGCGACTTCGAGCGCCGCAGCGCGCGGATCATCGCAGATGCGGGTGGCGAGACCGTAGCTCATCGCTTCCTGCGCGGAGAAGATGCGGCCCGTGTAGGTGAGATCGCGCAGGATGTCGTCGCGCACGAGGCTCGCCAGGATCGGCGTGCCTGCCATGTCAGGCACGAGGCCCCATTTGATTTCCATGATCGACATCCGCGCATCGGCGCTCAGGAAGCGCATGTCGGCGCCGAGCGAGAGCTGGAAGCCGCCACCGAAGGCAACGCCGTGCACGGCCGCAATCACCGGAACCGGAAGCTGGCGCCAGCCCCACACCGCTTGTTGCGGGAAGTTGGCCTGGCCATGCGTCCGCTTGGTGAGATCTCGATTTTCGCCACCCGGAATTCCGTTGCCGCCCTTCTCCCTCATGGCGGCAAAACGTCCCATGTCGAGACCAGCGCAGAAGGCGCGGCCCTCGCCAGACAGCACGACAGCGCGTACGCCTTTTTCCCGGGAAAGACGCTCGGTTGCCGCGACAAGCGCCTCGAACATGGCTTGATCCAGCGCATTCATCTTGTCGGCGCGCACCAGGCGCACGTCGGCAACGCCTTCCGAGATCGAGATCGAGACGCGCTCTTCCATGGATGAATTCTCCCCTGTTCTTGTTCGGTGCCGCTTTACAGAAAGCTGACGGCCGGATTTAGTCAATCGACCAATTAACTGACGATACGTACGGGAGAAACAGCCATGTTCAAGGAAAATCTTCTGGCTGGTCGGCGCATTCTCGTGACCGGCGGCGGCACCGGGCTCGGCAAGTCGATGACGGCGCGCTTCCTCGAACTCGGCGCCGAGGTGCACATCTGCGGCCGGCGCAAGATCGTCTGCGACGAGACGGCGATCGAGCTGATGGGTGAGTATGGCGGGCGCGTCACCAGCCACGGCGTCGATATTCGCAACGCGCTCGCCGTCGAGGAGATGATCGACAACATCTTTCGCGACGCGCCATTGACTGATCTCATCAACAACGCTGCGGGCAATTTCATCTCGCGCACGGAAGAGCTGTCGCCGCGCGGCTTCGATGCGGTCGCCAACATCGTCATGCACGGCACGTTCTACGTGACCCATGCGGTCGGCAAACGCTGGATCGCGCTGAAGCAGCCCGGCAACGTCGTCTCGATCACCACGACCTGGGTGCGCAACGGCTCGCCCTATGTGGTGCCGTCGGCCATGAGCAAGTCGGCGATCCACGCCATGACGATGTCGCTGGCGACCGAATGGGGCCGCCACGGCATCCGCCTCAACACCATCGCACCCGGGGAAATTCCGACCGAAGGCATGAGCAAGCGCATCAAGCCCGGTGACGAGGCCGGCGCGCGCACCAAGGCGATGAATCCGATGGGCCGGGTCGGGACCATGGAGGAGCTGCAGAACCTCGCGGTGTTCCTGATCTCCGGCGGCTGCGACTGGATCAATGGCGAGACCATCGCCATGGACGGCGCCCAGGCGCTCGCCATGGGCGGCAATTTCTACCAGCTCCGCGACTGGAGCGACGACGACTGGAAGGCCGCGCGCGAGAGCATCATGGCGCAGAACGAGAAGGACCGGGCGAAGCGGGGGTAGTCTCTCTCTGTGTAGAGAGCAGCACGGAAGTTTCGCTCCGCGCTCAAGCGTCGTCCCGGCGAAGGCCGGGACCCATACTCACCGAGAGTAGTCTGGCGAAGGCTGGTCGTGACCTGTCTTCGCAAAATTGTGTTCAGTGGTTATGGGTCCCGGCCTTCGCCGGGACGACGACGTTGAGAGAGTAGCGCCCTCCCCACCTTGTCTTCACCCGCGGATGACGCCACACTCCCCAGCCATAAAAACAAAACACCGCGGGAGAAACATGTCTACACAGCCATTGGCTGACCTCGCCGACATGGTGCGCGAGCGCGCCAAGAGCCGCGGCAACGCGACCGCCTTCGAGTTTGAGGGCCGCGTGACCAGCTTTGCCGAATTCGACGTCAACACCAACAAGGTCGCCAACGCGCTTCTCGCGATGGGCGTGAAGAAGGGCGACCGCATCGCCTATCTCGGCAAGAACAGCGATTTCTATTTCGAGCTGCTGATGGGCGCGATGAAAGCCGGCGTGGTGATGGCGCCGGTGAACTGGCGGCTCGCAGGACCCGAGGTCGCCTTCATCGTTTCCGACTGCAAGGCGCCCGTGCTGTTCGTGGGACCGGAATTCATCACGCAAATCCGTCAGATCAGGGACCAAATCCCGGGCGTGCGCACGATCATCACGACCGAGGGCGGCGCGCCGGAGTGGCAGGATTTCACGGCCTGGCGGGACGCGCAGAGCGGCGACGACCCGAAGGTTGCGATCGACACCCGCGACATCGCGATCCAGCTCTACACGTCAGGCACCACGGGCAAGCCAAAGGGCGCGATGCTGAGCCATGCAAACTTCCTCAACCTCGTGCAGACAGGCAATGCCGAGGACAAGCCGGAATGGAACCGGTGGTCGACCGACGACGTGTCGCTGGTCGCGATGCCGATCTTCCACATCGGCGGCTCGGGGTGGGGCGTGATGGGGCTCTATCACGGCGCGCGCGGCGTGATCGCGCGCGAATTCGATCCGACCAAGGTGCTGGATTTCTTCGAGCAGTCGGGCATCACTAAACTGTTCATGGTGCCGGCCGCGATGCAGTTCGTGGTGCGCCAGCCGCGCGCCAAGACGGTCGACTTCTCGCGGCTGAAATACATGCTGTACGGCGCCTCCCCCATTCCGGCGGCGCTGCTGAAGGAATGCATCGAGGTCTTCAAATGCGGCTTCGTGCAGATGTACGGCATGACCGAGACGACAGGCACCATCGTCGCACTGCCGCCGGAGGACCATATCGAGGGGCTGGAGCGGATGCGCTCGGCCGGCAAGGCGCTGCCGGGCGTCGAGATCGCGATTCTGGATGCTGACGGCCAACCTCTGCCACCGCGCCAGGTCGGCGAGATCGCGACGCGCTCCGGCTCCAACATGGCCGGCTATTGGAATTTGCCGGAGGCGACCGCCACAACGCTGCGCAGCGACGGCTGGCTGCGTACGGGTGATGCCGGCTACATGGACGAGGACGGCTACCTCTACATCCACGATCGCATCAAGGACATGATCATCTCCGGCGGCGAGAACATCTACCCCGCCGAAGTCGAGAGCGCGCTGTGCGATCATCCCGACGTCGCCGAAGCCGCGGTGATCGGCGTGCCCGACGACACCTGGGGCGAAGCGGTGAAGGCGGTCGTGGTGATGAAGCCGGGCAAGCAGGCAACCGCCACCGACATCATCAACTTCACCCGAACGCGCATCGCCGGCTACAAGACGCCGAAGAGCGTGGAGTTCTTGCCGGCGCTGCCGCGGAATCCGTCAGGGAAGATTTTGCGGCGGCAATTGAGGGAGCCGTATTGGACGGGGAAGGATAGACGGGTGAATTGATCCGCAGGTGCCGTAGGGTGGGCAAAGGCGCGAAGCGCCGTGCCCACCATCTCGTTCCGTATTCAAGGGATCGTGGGCACGCTTCGCTTTGCCCACCCTACGGCACCGGTGCAAGCCTCAATGCTTCCCCGGACCCATATAGCCGAACAGGAAACCCGCCACTTTGCGCATCTGGATCTCCTCACTGCCCTCGGTGATGCGGTAACGCCGGTGATGCCGATAAATGTGCTCGAACGGCTTGTGGCGTGAATAGCCCATGCCGCCGTGGACCTGCATGGCGCGGTCGGCCGACTCACAACAAAGACGGTTTGCAATATAGTTGCACATCGAGACACGGTCGGAGAGCGTGCGCTCGATCTGCTCCTCGGTGAGCTGGTCCATCTCCCAGGCGGTCTTGCGGATCAACAGGCGCAGCATCTCGGCTTGGGTCGCAAGCTCAACCAGCGGAAACTGGATCGCCTGGTTCTCGGCAAGCGGCTTGCCGAACGGCTTTCGCTCACGGGCGTATCTGACGCTCTCGTTAATGCAGTAGACGGCAGCGCCCAGCGAGCTCGCGGCCTGGCGGATGCGGTTTTGATGGACAAAGCATTGCGCCAGCGACAGCCCGCGGCCGACCTCGCCGAACAGTGCATCTTCAGGCACGAACACGTCCGTAAAGCTGACACGGGGATGGTCGGTCGGCATGTTGAAGGTCCACATATATTCCTCGACCTTCACGCCGTGGCTCTTGGCCGGCACCAGGAAGCAGGTGATGCCGCGCGCGTCGCCGTCATTGCCTGACGTGCGCGCGAACAGCGCGCAATGCGTGGCGACATGCATGCCCGTCGTCCACATCTTCTCGCCGTTGATGATCCAGCCCTTGACGTTGTCTCTGACCGCAGGCACCGCACGCGTCTCCATATGCGTGGCGTCCGAGCCGTGATGCGGCTCGGTCAGGCCAAAGGTGATGCGGTACTTGCCCTTGATCGAGCCGTCGATCATCGCCTTCTGGTCGTCGCGGCCGTAGCGGTCGAGCATGGTGACGACGGGAAAGTTGCCGACGATGGAGTGCTCGTTCTGGAGGTCATTGTGGAGGCCAAGGCCCTTCGCGGCAAAATGCTCGCGGATCACCGCCATCCAGAGGTTGGAGCCGTCCTTGCCGCCATATTGCTTGGGCACCGGAAAGCGCAGATGGCCAGCCGCATCCGCAAGGTCTTTCGCCTTGCGCAGCAACGCTTCCCATTCATGCCGTGGCAGGCCGCCATTCTCGAAATCGGTGCGCGCCCATTCGCGGCGATGATCGAAAAAGCGGATGTTGTCGTCGACCTGTTCCAACGGCTTGATTTCGCGCTCAATGAAGCGATCGAGCTCTCCGAGATAGGCGACGAGATCGGCAGGCAGTGAGAAATCCACAGGTTCTCTCCCGGATCGATTTTATCGTTTTGCGTTAAGGCGCTAGGCGCGCTTTTGCTTCGCACGATTAAGGTGAGAAGAGCGCGCGCAAGTCAAGCAAGCCGACGCGTGTGAGGCGCGCAGGGCGCACCCGCGCAATTCGATGGCGCTCTCGCGCTGTGGCGCGATAGTATAATTCCATTATTCCTTCACGAGAAAATGCGGGAGCGCGCGATGGAGCTGAAATTTTCAAAGGTGGAGCGCAAGGGGCCGATCACGATCGTCACGCTGTCGCGGCCCGAGGTCTACAACGCGCTGCACATCGACGCGCATTTCGAGCTCAACAAGGTGTTCGACGATTTCGCCGCGGACCCCGAGCAATGGGTGGCCGTCGTCACCGGCGCCGGCGACAAGGCATTCTGCGCCGGCAACGATCTGAAATGGCAGGCGGCCGGCGGCAAGCGCGGCTGGGACAAGGGCGGCTTTGCCGGCCTCACCTCGCGTTTCGACTGCGACAAGCCGATCATCGCCGCGGTGAACGGCGTCGCCATGGGCGGCGGTTTCGAGATCGCGCTGGCCTGCGATCTCATCATTGCCTCGGAGAATGCGACCTTCGCCCTGCCCGAGCCGCGCGTGGGCCTTGCCGCACTCGCCGGCGGCCTGCACCGGCTGCCGCGTCAGATCGGCCTGAAGCGCGCCATGGGCATGATCCTCACCGCGCGTCATGTCAGCGCCAGGGAAGGTCATGAGCTCGGCTTCGTCAACGAGGTGGTGCCGCAGGGCGAGGCGCTCGCCGGCGCGCTGCGCTGGGCGGAAATGATCACGAAGAACTCGCCGATGTCGATCCGCGCCTCGAAGCAGACCATCCGGAAGGGCCTCGCCGTGTCGCTCGAGCAGGCGATCGAGGAGCAGCGGGACTATCCAGCGGTGAAGGCGATGGTAGCCTCGCAGGATTATATCGAGGGGCCGAAGGCGTTTTCCGAAAAACGGCCGCCGAAATGGGTGGGGAAATAGGCCTCTGTCATTCCGGGCGCGCCCGCTTGGGCGCGAGCCCGGAATCCATTGTACGTCAGTGACGGTGGACGAATGGATTCCGGGCTCGTCGCTACGCGACGCCCCGGAATGACGGCGGAGAGAGTGGCGCGGCCTATCCGCCTCGCGACAGCTCTCGCTTGTAGGATGCGTAATTCGGCTGATCGACCGCGAGCTTGTCCATCGTTGTCGCCCAGAGATGCTCCGCCAGCCCCGGCGTCGCGAGATCAACCTCGCCCTTCGCGATACGCTCCGCGAGCTCGCGATTAAGCTCCGTCACCGAGCCGTCAATACCAAGCAGCGCGCGCAGCCGCTCGACCTCCTTGGCGTCACTCCCCGCCTCCCGCGTCAGCTGTCGCGTGACGAGATCGAGGATGTTGATCGCAACGCGCAGCTTGAAAGCCTGATGGCCTGATATCAGCGGCGTGATGTCGTTGCGGAGGAAATCGGCGACCGCCTTGGTCAGCTCGATCGGCGTCGGTTCGTCCTGCATGCCTAATCTCCCCGCGGCGCGAGCAGCCGCAACAGATCGATCTCAGTCTCCGAGGCGCGGCGGCCGATCATGGCGCGCTCCATGGAATGATCCGGCCCCTCGCGGAACCGCTGCATCATGCCGCCGCACATGATGCCCCAACGCAGCGTCCCCATCACTTCCCAGAACCTGACGCGCGCTGCATCGACCTTGCGGCCGGCAGCTTCATAACCGGCGAACAGCTCCTCGCGCGAGCCAAAGCCGCCGACAGGCTTGTCGATCTCGCCAAAGCGCCATGAGTTCACACAGACCCAGCCAAGATCTTCCATGGGATCGCCGAGATGGGCGAGCTCCCAGTCCAGCACCGCCCGGACACCGTCGGCCCCGATAATGAGATTGCCGTTGCGGAAATCGCCATGGACCAGCGTCGTTTCAGTCGACGGGCCCGGATCGTGGTCGCGTAGCCACCTCAGCGCAAGCTCGAACACCGGCTTTGGCCAGTTCAGGCTGCGATAGTCGCGATCGAACTCCGAGATCTCCTGCGTCGCGCTACGGCTCCGCAAGCCGGGCAATTTCTCCAGCGGAAGCCGATGCAAGCCCGCGAGCACACCGCCGATCTGCCGCGCCAGGATGGGACGCGCCGCCGCGAATTCATCATCGCGGAGAATCTTGCGGGCAATGGTCTCGCCCTCGACCCGCCGCATGATGAAACCGGTGCCGAGATCGTCATCCGGCGTCAGCACATGCATCACGCGCGGCGACGGCACGCCGGCCTCGAAGGCCAGCTGCATCAGCTGCGCTTCCGCCGCAAGCCCCGCCGCGCGCGTTGGCGCAGCACCATAGCCCTTCGGCGAACGGCGCAGGATCGCGCCGATCGGGCCGTTGGGATGGGTGATGTCGAAGCGCCAGGTCTCCTGGCTGGCGCCGCCCGACAGCTTTGCCGCGGAGGTAGCGCCGGTTGCGCCCGGACACCAGCGCTGGACGCTGCGGGAAAGCTCCGCCTCGATCATTTGCCTTTGATCATTTGCCGTTGAATTTGGCCGGCCGCTTCTCGAGGAAGGCCCCGACACCCTCGCGGAAATCCTGGGTATCGCCGGCACGGAGCTGACACTGGAATTCGAGATTGAGCTGCTCTTCGAAGGAATTTTCCGGGCTATCCCAATAGAGCTTGCGGATCAGCGACAGAGCGACCGTCGGGCCACTGGCGAGGTCGCGCGCGAGCTTCATCGCCTCCTCCATCAGCACGCCGTCATCATAGACGCGGTTGACGAGGCCCCATTCCAGCGCCTTCTCGGCCGGCAGCCGTTCGCCCATCAGCGACAGCTCGACCGAACGCGCCTTGCCGATCAGCCGCGGCAACAGCCAGGTCGAGCCGCAATCCGGCACGAGGCCGATGCGGCGGAACGCTTGCAGGAAGTAAGAGGAACGCGCGCACAAGATCATGTCGCCGAGCAGCGCGAAGCTCATGCCGGCGCCGGCGGCGGGGCCGTTGACGGCGGTCACGATCGGGCAATGCAGGTTGCGGATGCGGCGCAGGAACGGATGGAAGCCGGTCTCCAGCGTCAAGCCGGCCTTGGTCTTCTTCGACTGGTCGTTGCGGCCTTGAAGATTTGCACCGGTGCAGAACGCGCGGCCCGCGCCGGTCAGAACGACGCAGCGCACCTCGTCCTTTTTCTCCTCGATCGCGTCGAGCGCATCGGAGAGGCCGCCCAGCATGTCCACGGAGACCGCGTTCATCACCTCCTGATGGTCGAGCTTGAGGATCGCGACCGCACCATCGAATTCGAGCGTGACGTGTTTGAACTGCATGGTTTCCTCGTCAGTTGCGGCGCGATGTTTCGCAGGCCGGAATTTGGTTTTGCCGGGGCGCATATTTGATTTTTGGCGCGGTCTTGTCCATGGTGATCATGGCATAACAAGCAATCTTGCGCGCAGGGGCTGATGCGCGACATACCAAGACGTCTTGCCAAAAACAGGAAACGCGCCACAAAATCCGGGGGAACGGGCAAATGTTTTCACACGTCATGATCGGCACCAACGATCTCGACAAGGCCAAGGCGTTCTACGACGCGCTGCTCGGCACGCTCGACGTGCGTCCGGCCAAGGTCGATGGTCACCGCATCTTCTACTTCACCAGGACCGGCGTGTTCTCGGTGACTAAGCCGATCAACGGCGAGCCGGCGACCTGCGCCAATGGCGGCACCATCGGCTTTGCCGCCAACTCGCCCGAGCAGGTCGACAGATGGCACGCTGCCGGCGTCGCCGCCGGCGGAACGCCGATCGAAAACCCGCCCGGCATCCGCGAGGGCGCGGGAAACAAGCTCTATCTCGCTTACTTACGCGATCTCGATGGCAACAAGATCTGCGCGATGCATCGGATGCCGAGCTGAGCTGCAGCAACCACCACTGTCATGCCCCGCGAAGGCGGGGCATCCAGTACGCCGCGACTTCTCGGTTCTATCATTGCGGCCTCTGGAATACTGGATCGCCCGGTCTTCGCCGGGCGATGACAGCGGAGAGTGAGGCGCGTGCCTGCCGCCTCCGTCCGCACCATTCAAACAACATTTCAAACGTCTCGCGAAAATTCCATCGCATGGCATGGCTCGCGCGAAAAAATACGCGCTCGCACTTTCGGGACGCTGCGACTATTCTCCCGGCCAACACGATCAGCGCCCCCGGGAGGAACAATGACAAAACACGCCTATATTCCCCGCACCACCAACTACACGCTCAATCCGGGCGATGAGCTCAATGACCTGCGCATGTCGGACCAGGTCCGGCCGCTCTACGATCACGTCAAGAAGTTCATCCGCGAGACGGTCGAGCCGATGTCGATCGAGTTCGCCAAGGCAGGCGAAGGCAAGGAGGACCGCTGGAGCTTTACGCCGAAGCAGCTCGAGGTGCTTGAGGTCGCCAAGAACAAGGCCAAGAAGGAAGGCCTCTGGAATTTCTTCCTGCCTGATGACGAGACCGGCCAGGGCCTGAAGAATCTCGATTACGCCTATATCGCCGCCGAGCTCGGCAAGAGCCCGCTTGCATCCGAGACCATGAACTGCTCGGCGCCCGACACCGGCAACATGGAGGTGCTGGAGCGCGTCGGCACCAAGGAGCAGAAGGAGAAGTGGCTGAAGCCGCTGCTCAACGGCGAGATCCGTTCGGCCTATGTCATGACCGAGCCGAACGTCGCCTCCTCCGACGCCAAGAACATCTCGACCACGGCCAAACTCGTCGGCGACGAATGGGTCATCAACGGCGAGAAGTATTACATCTCCGGCCTCGGCGACCCCCGCTGCAAGATCCTCATCGTGATGGTGAAGACCAATCCGGACGCAGCGCCGAGCAAGCAGCAGTCGCAGATCCTGGTGCCGCGCGATACGCCGGGCGTCGAGGTGCTCGGGCCCATGTACGTGTTCGGCCAGGACCATGCGCCGCGCGGCCACATGCATATGCGCTTCAACAATGTGCGCGTGCCGAAGGAGAACATGCTGCTCGGCGAGGGTCGCGGCTTCGAGATCTCACAGCTGCGCCTCGGGCCGGGCCGCATCCATCACTGCATGCGGACCATCGGCAAGGCCGAGAAGGCGCTGGACCTGATGGTGCAGCGTGGCCTCACCCGCGAGGCTTTCGGCAAGAAGATCGCCCATCTCGGCGGCAACATGCAGATCATCGCGCAGGCGCGCTGCGAGATCGAGGCGATGCGGCTGATGGTGCTGAAGGCGGCGAAGGCGATGGACGTGCTCGGCAACAAGGAGGCCCGCGTCTGGGTCTCCATGGTCAAGGCGATGGTGCCCGAGCGCGCCTGCAAGATCATCGACCAGGCGATCCAGATGCACGGCGCCACCGGCATCTCGCACTGGACCCCGCTGGCCGAGATGTACCAGGACGTCCGTCATTTGCGCTTTGCGGACGGTCCAGACGAGGTGCACTGGATGGTGGTCGGCCGCCACGAGCTGAGCATGGCGTAGAGGTCTCTCCTCTTCCCGCTCGGGAAGAGCCATAGGGTGGGCAGAGGCGCGCTCTTCGCGCGCCGTGCCCACCATCTCGGGCGTCACAAAGAGTGGTGGGCACGCTTTCGCTTTGCCCACCCTACGCAGTTCGAGCTACGTCGCCGGCGCGAGCTTGTCCTGCGTCTTGGTCTCGAAATCGGATGCGTCGTGGCGCTCGTGGAGCTGGCTGGCGGGATCGCCGGAGACACGGTTGACCATGCGGCCCCGCTTCACCGCGGGGCGCTTCGCGATCTCATCGGTCCAGCGCTGCACGTTCTTGTAGTCCTGCACGGACAGGAACTCGCCGGCGCCGTAGACCAGCCCCTTGGCGAGCGCGCCGTACCACGGCCACACCGCCATGTCGGCGATCGTATACTCCTTGCCTGCGAGATATTCGTTGTCGGCCAGACGCCGGTCGAGCACGTCGAGCTGGCGCTTGACCTCCATCGCAAAGCGATCGATGGCGTACTCGATCTTGAACGGTGCGTAGGCGTAGAAATGGCCAAAGCCGCCGCCGAGATACGGCGCGCTGCCCATCTGCCAGAACAGCCATGACATCGCCTCGGTGCGGGTTTTGGTGTCCTTGGGCAGGAAGGCGCCGAACTTCTCGGCGAGGTAGAACAGGATGGAGCCGGATTCGAACACGCGGATCGGCTCGGGGCCGGAGCGGTCCATCAGCGCCGGGATTTTCGAGTTCGGGTTGATGTCGACGAAGCCACTGCCGAACTGATCGCCATTGCCTATTCTGATCAGCCACGCATCGTATTCAGCCCCCTTGTGGCCGAGCGCCAGAAGCTCCTCCAGCATCACCGTCACCTTCACCCCGTTCGGCGTCGCCAGCGAATAGAGCTGGAGCGGATGCTTGCCGACCGGCAGTTCCTTGTCGTGGGTGGGGCCGGCGATCGGCCGGTTGATGCTGGCGAACTGACCGCCATTCTCCTTGTTCCAGGTCCAGACCTTGGGCGGCACGTAAGGGGTATCGGTCATGCGATTGCTCCGGCGGAAAGATGCGCCTGCATTAATTAGCCCGCGAATAGCCGATCGCAAGCCCCGCCGGCTCTGCGTCCGGCGCGGGCCTCAGGCCATCGTCATGCAGTCCGGCCGGCCCAGCCTGCGCCACTGCTGATCTGGCCCACTCGACGACATCTTCCGGAGCCGAATGGTTCGTCCGCGACGCAACGCCTGCGCGCAAGATGCTCGCCCGAATCCGGCGTGGCATCATTGGCAAGGAAGGCCTGGCGTCGAACGGCCCGCCAAGCCAAACAAGAAGAGCACCACCAAGGCCGCCGGGGGAGAGGACCATGAAATCGCCGATCTGCGACATGCTGGGCATCGAGTTCCCGCTGCTCGCCTTCAGCCATTGCCGCGACGTCGTTGCCGCCGTCAGCCGCGCCGGCGGTTTCGGCGTGCTGGGCGCCACCGTCCACACGCCCGATACGCTCGAACGTGAGCTGAAATGGATCGACGATCACGTCGATGGCAAGCCCTACGGCATCGACGTCCTGATCCCGGAAAACATCTCTACATCAGGCGAAAAGCACGTCACCTGGAAGAGCCTGGAAGCGCGCGTGCCGCAGGAGCACCGCGCCTACACGCGCGACCTCTTGAAGAAGTACGACATCGAGCTGACGACGACAGAGGTGGACGACAACCAGCCGCAACCCTTCGATGCCGAGACCGCGCTGGAGCTGCTGAAAGTCTCGTTCAATCATCCGATCCGGCTGATCGCCAACGCGCTCGGCGTGCCGCCCAAGGCCATGATCGAGATGGGCAGGAAGCACAACGTGCCGGTTGCGGCCCTGGTCGGCGCCAAGGAGCACGCGCTGCGCCAGGTCGCGGCCGGCGTCGACATTCTCGTGGTGCAGGGCACCGAGGCCGGCGGCCATTGCGGCGAGGTCTCAACCATGGTTCTGGTGCCTGAAGTGATCAAGGCGATCAAAAAGGTTCGTGACGTACCGGTGCTGGCCGCCGGCGGCATCATGACGGGACGGCAGATGGCGGCCTGCATGGCGATGGGCGCAGCCGGCGCCTGGACCGGCTCGGTGTGGCTGGCGACAGTTGAATCCGAGACCAGCGAGATCTTTCGCGAGAAGATGATCGCGGCATCATCACGCGATGCGGTCCGCTCCAAGGGCCGCACCGGCAAGCCGGCGCGGCAGCTTCGCTCGGTCTGGACCGATGCCTGGGACCGCGCCCCCGAAAGCCCGGGCGCGCTGCCGATGCCGCTGCAAAGCATCGTCAGCCGCGACGCCTTCGATTCGATCGACCGGGCAGCTGCCGCCGGCAACGCCAAGGCGCGCGATCTCGTCAGCTATTTCGTCGGCCAGGGCGTCGGATTGATCGACAGCGTGAAATCGGCCGGCGCCGTGGTGCAGGAGTTCAAGGAAGAGTTTGCCGAAGCCATCGAGCACATGAATGCGCTGGTGGCGGAGTGACGGTGTACGTGGCCAGAGCAACGCCCCGCAGCCCATCCTTCGAGGCTCGCCCGCCGGCGCGTTGCGCCGCCGGCCTCGCACCTCAGGATGACGCTTCCTCCGTAGCCGTCACCCTGAGGTGGCCGCTTCTTCAGCGGCCCTCGAAGGGCGACGGCGTGCCCAAGACCTGAAACGTAAAGCAAGAAGAAATGACCAGTTTCCCCATCCCCGATCACCGCATCCCCGTCATCGTCGGCATCGGCGAGATCGTCGACCGCCCCAAAGAGATCACCGACGGCCTCGAACCGCTCGACCTGCTCGAACGGGCCTTGCAGCGCGCAGAAGCCGACGCCGGCGCAAGGCTGATCGGTGAGGTGCAGTCGCTCGACGTCGTCAACTTCCTGAGCTGGCGCTATCGCGATCCGGAGAAGCTGCTGGCGCAACGGCTCGGCATCACACCGACGCATTGCTATTACGGCCCGGTCGGCGGCGAGAGCCCGATCCGCTACATCCACGAGGCGGCAAAGCGCATCGCGCGCGGTGAGTGCACGGTAGCTGCCGTCTGCGGCGCCGAGGCGCAATCGACCGCGACGAAAGCCGATCGCGCCGGTGTCAAGCTGCCATGGACACCGTTCGCCCATGACGTCGAAGAGCCCAAGCGCGGCGCAGCGTTCCAGAAGCCCTTGGCGGTGAAGCTCGGCGTATTCCGCCCCGTCACGGTCTATCCGTTCTACGAGGCCGCCTCCTCCGCGCATTGGGGCCAGACACCGCACCAGGCGATGGCGGAATCCGGCACACTGTGGTCGCGCTATTCGGAAGCCGCCGCGCAGAATCCAAATGCCTGGCTGAAGCGGCGCTATACGCCTGACGAGATCACGACGCCGACGGCGGACAACCGGCTGATCGCCTGGCCTTACAACAAGCTCATGGTCGCCAACCCCAGCGTCAACATGGGCGGTGCGCTGTTACTCACCAGCCTTGCCAAGGCGCGCGCGGCCGGGATCGCCGAAGACAAGCTGGTCTATCCGCTTGGCGGCGCTTCGGCCGAGGAGCCGCGCGACTATCTGCTGCGCGACCAGTTTTATGAGAGCCATCCGCAGAACGCCGTGCTGAAGGCCGCGATGGATCTCGCGGGCGGCGACGGCAAGAAGTTCGACGCGATCGAGCTCTATAGCTGCTTTCCGTGCGTGCCGAAGATGGCGCGGCGAACGCTCGGCCTTTCCGCCGACGTACAGCCGACCGTGACCGGCGGCCTCACCTTCTTCGGTGCGCCGCTCAACACCTACATGACGCATGCGGCCTGCGCCATGGTGCGCCGGATACGCGGTGGCGACAAGCTCGGCCTGCTCTACGGCCAGGGCGGTTTTGTTACCAAGCATCACGCGCTGGTCGTGTCGAAGATTGCGCCGCGCGAGGCGCTGGCGCAAGAGACGAGCGTGCAACGCGAGGCCGATCGCAACAAGGGCGCGGTGCCGCAGTTCGTCACGGAGGCCTCAGGCAAGGGCAAGGTCGAGAGCTTTACGGTGCTCTATGGCCGCGGCGGAGATGTCGAGCACGGCGTGGTGATGCTGCGGACGGAAGATGACCGGCGCACGCTGGCGCGGATTCCGGCGAGCGACGAGGGCACGCTAGGGCATCTGCTGAACATGGACCGCACGCCGGTCGGCTCGCTCGGCGACATCACGATGGCCGCCGACGGCGTGCCGGAGTGGCGGGTGGCTTGATCTCGTAGGGTGGGCAAAGCGAAGCGTGCCAACGTCTTGGCCATTTGATGAAAAGACGTGGGCACGGCGCAAGAGCGCCTTTGCCCACCCTACGAGACCGCGAGCTCGATCTCCCTGCCGAGATCGCGGGCGAGTTGGATGCAATTTAGCTCACGCCGCGCGAACGTTGGTCAGGAATTTGCTGACCTCGTTCTTCAGCCGGCTCGAATCGTTGGACAGCATCTGCGCCGCCGAGAGCACCTGCGAAGAGGCCGTGCCGGTCTCGGTCGCACCGCGCTGCACGTCGGTGATGTTGGAGGAGACTTGCTGGGTGCCCTGTGCCGCCTGCTGCACGTTGCGGGCGATTTCCTGGGTCGCGGCGCCCTGCTCTTCCACCGCGGCCGCGATGGCCGAGGAGATTTCCGAGAGACGCTCGATGGTCGAGGAGATCTCCTTGATGGCGCCGACCGAGTCGCTGGTCGCCGCCTGGATGCCGGAGATCTGCTGGCCGATCTCGCCGGTCGCTTTCGCGGTCTGCTCGGCGAGCGCCTTCACCTCGGAGGCAACCACCGCGAAGCCGCGGCCGGCTTCACCGGCGCGCGCCGCCTCGATGGTGGCGTTCAGCGCCAGCAGGTTGGTCTGGCCGGCAATGGTGTTGATCAGCTCGACGACATCGCCGATACGCGAGGCAGCCTTGGAGAGCTCGCTGACCCGCTCGGTGGTGGCGCGGGCCTGGCCGACGGCGTCGCCCGCCATCCGCGCAGATTCCTGCACCTGCCGGCTGATCTCGCCGACCGAGGAGGCCATCTCTTCGGTCGCGGAAGCCACCGACTGCACGTTGGTGGAGGCTTCTTCCGACGCAGCGGCAACCGTGGTCGCCATCCGCTGCGAGCGGTCGGCGGTCGAGGTCAGCGTCGAGGCGGAGGCCTCCAGCTGGCTCGAGGCCGACGACACGGTCTGGACGATCTCGCCGATCATGGTCTCGAACTCGCGGGTGATGTTGTCGACACGGCGGCCGCGCTCGATCTTGGCTTCGGCATCGGCGGCTGCTGCCTCGTCGGCGGCCTTCTTGGCGATCAGGGCCTCCTTGAAGACCTGAAGCACGTCGGCCATGGCGCCGATCTCGGTCTTCTCGCCCCGGTGCGGGACTTCGGCGGAGAGATCGCCGCGGCCGAGCGCCTGCATCGGCCGTGTGATCGAGTCGATGCCGCTGGAGACGTCCTGGACGAGGTAGAAGCCGACGCCGATGCCGGCGATCATGGCAGCACCGAGGATGACCGCGAGCAGCATGAACGCGAAGGAGTAGCTGTCGGCGGCATCCTTTGCCGCCTGATCACCACCCTTGGTGTTGAGCTCGATATCCTTCGCCAGGACTTCGTCAGACTTCAGACCGATCTTGTTGACGGTCTTGGCATTCAACTCATGCGCCGCGTGCGGGACCTTGCCAAACTCGTTGCGCGACAATTCCATGACGTCTTCGGCGCCCTTCTGGTATTCGCTCCACAGCTTCGACCACTCCGTATAGAGCGCCCGCTCTTCCGGCGAGGTGATCATCGCCTCGTAGGCCTTTCGGGATTTACCCAGCGCCTCGGTCACGACCGCCGCAGTCTTTTCCTGCGCCAGCTTATCGTCCAGCGTCTCGGACAGCATGTGCTCGCGAACGACGTTGCGATAGGTGATGACCGCGGCCCGCATCTCGCCAAGCACCCGCACGCTCGGCATCCAGCTCGTGGTGATGTCGACGGTATTGGCATTCATCGACCGCATCTTCATGACGGCGAGCAGGCCCATGCCGGCCATTGCGGCCAGCAGGAACGCCACGACACTGATGATCTTGGCGCGGATGGAGATGGTGGCGAGCATAATCAGGTCTCTTGTGCTGGCGCGGGCGCGTCCGGGTGTCTTAAGGATCAACCAAAGGGAGCTGCGCCGACATCTGGCCGAAGACCAAATGCGACGACTCCGCGCCGATAAGGAACCCGAAAGAGATGAACAGCGCGCTAAGAATGCCCTGCGCTCAGCGCATGAGCCTCATCGCATCCGAGAAAAACTCCGGCCCGCCGAAATTGCCTGATTTCAGTGCAAGCAGCATCTCACCTGCGGCAGCGCCAACAGCGCGCAGCACCGGGACGCCCGCCGCGATCTCCACTCCGACGAGAAACCCGGGAATCCTCAATCGGTCGACGACGGCCCCGGACGTCTCACCGCCCGCGACGATCAGTCGCCGCACGCCTGATTTCACGAGATTTTCCGCGATGTCGGCCATCGTCTGCTCGATCGCGTGTCCGGCGGCGTCGCGGCCGTGGCGCGCCTGAAGGGCAGCGACGTCGGCCGGCGTCGCGCTCGATGCAATCAGCACCGGCCCCTGGGCCAGTCGTTCCCTCGCCCAGTCCAGCGCGCGCTGCGCTTCATTTGTCCCCGTAAGAATACGGTCGGTGTCGAGATGCAGTACCGGCATGACGCGTTCGGCGTTGGCGATCTGCTGCAAGGTGGCTTGCGAGCAGCTTCCGGCGAGGCACGCCACCTGTCCGCCGACGGCGGCCCCCTGCTCGCTGCTGGCCGCGGCCGACTTGACCTTGCCGGTCGACACCAGCGCGCGGGCGAGCCCGAGGCCGATGCCGGAGGCGCCGACCGAGAGCCGATGCTCTGCGGCGACAAGGCCGATGGTCTCGAGGTCTCGGTCGAACACGGCGTCGATGATCGCGGCTCCAATGCCCTTGCCCGAGAATTCGGCAAGCCGGCTGCGCACGGCCTCCGCCCCGCGCGAGAGGGTCGCGAGATCGACGAGCCCGACCTGCGTCTTGCTCTGGCGCGCCAGCACGCGCACCAGGTTGGAATCGCGCATCGGGTTGAGCGGGTGGTCCTTCAGCGGGCTCTCGTTCAGCGGCACGGCGCCGACGAACAGATTGCCCTGATAGACGGTGCGGCCGGTCTCGGGAAAGGCCGGCGTCACCAGCACGACGGCCTCGCCGCAATCGGCACGCAGCGCATCCATGACCGGGCCGATATTTCCGGCATCCGTGGAGTCGAAGGTCGAGCAGATCTTGAACAGCACATGGCTCGCGCCGCGGCTGCGCAGCCATGTCTCGGCCGCCCGCGAGCGCGACACCGCGAGCCCCGCCTCGATCGAGCGGCTCTTCAGCGACACCACGACGGCGTCGACCTCGGGCAGATCAAGATCATCCGCGGGCACGCCGATGGTCTGCACGGTGCGCAGGCCCGCGCGCGTCAGCGTGTTGGCGAGATCGGAGGCGCCGGTGTAGTCGTCGGCGATGCAACCCAGCGCAAGTGTCACGATTTCACTCCCGCATAGGGCTTGAACCAGGCGAGACCATCAGTGGTCTTGCCGCGCGGATTGTATTCGCAGCCGACGAAGCCGGCATAGCCGAGCCGGTCGAGCTCTTCGAACAGGAATGGATAGTTCAGCTCCTCGCCATCGGGCTCGTTGCGCGAGGGAATGCTGGCGACCTGGATATGGCCGATGATCGGCATCATCTCGCGCAGGCGCATGGTCACGTCGCCATGGATGATCTGGCAGTGATAGATGTCGAACTGGAGCTTCAAGTTGGGCAATCGCAGCTCCTGGATCAAATCGCGCGCGAAGCCGAAATCGTTGAGGAAGTAGCCGGGCACGTTGCGCGGATTGATCGGCTCGAGCACGATGTCGATGCCGTGGGCTGCGAAGAACTCGGCGGCCCATGCGACCGATTTGTAGAAGGCCTCGATCGCGAGGCGTTCGCCGCGGTTGGCGATGCCCGCCATCAAATGCAGCCGCTTCACGCCGGTGGCCCTGGCGTAGGGCAGCGCCGTCTCCAGGCTCGCCTTGAGATCATTGAAGCGCGAGGGAAGCGCTGCAAAACCTTTCTCACCCGCGTTCCAGTCGCCCGGCGGCAAATTGAACAGCGCCTGCGTCAGGCCGTTGCGCTTGAGCCGCTCGGCCACCGCTTCCACCGGATGCTCATAAGGAAAGAGAAATTCAACGGCGGTGAATCCGGCCTGCGCGGCCGCATCAAAGCGATCGAGGAACGGCACCTCGGTGAACATCATCGAAAGGTTGGCGGCGAAACGGGGCATTGCAGATCCTCTTACTTGTCGCCGGGAAGCTTGACGCCGGTGACCTGCGCATACATGCGCGCCACCGAAGCGTCGTCGTCGCGGCCCATGCCTGCGGCTGAGGTCATCAGGAACATCTGCAGCGCGGCGGCCGAGACCGGCACCGGGAATCTGGCGCTGCGCGCCATGTCCTGGATGATGCCGAGATCCTTCACGAAAATCTCGACGGCACTGCGCGGCGTGTAATCGCCGTCGAGCACGTGCGGCATGCGGTTCTCGAACATCCAGGAATTGCCCGCGGATGCGGTGATCACCTCATAGACCTTGCGGATGTCGAGGCCTTGCTTGGCCGCAAACGCCATCGCCTCCGAGGCAGCCGCGATGTGGACGCCGGCAAGCAGCTGGTTGATCATCTTGAACGCGGCGCCCTGGCCTGCGGCATCGCCGAGCTCGTAGAGCTTGGCCGCCATGGCATCGAGCGCGGGGCGCGCTTTGGCGAAGGCGGCCGCACTGCCGGAGGCGAGGATCGTCAGCTCGCCTTGCGCCGCCCGCTGCGCGCCGCCGGAGATCGGCGCATCCAGATAGTGCCGGCCGGTCGCTTCCAATTGCCTGGCGAGACGCCGCGCGACGTCAGGATCCATGGTGGCGGAGGAAATGAAGACGCTGTCCTTTGGCAGGGTTTCGGCGACGCCGCCCTTGCCGAACAGGATCGTGTCGGTCTGCGCCGCATTGACGACGACGCTGACGACGATGTCGGCGCCCTTGGCCGCCTCGGCCGGCGTTGAAGCGCCGGCACCGCCGTCCTTGACGAAACGCGAAACCGCGTCGGCTGAAACGTCGCAGCCGGTCACGGCGTGGCCGGCCCGCTTCAGCGAGGTCGCCATGCCATATCCCATCGAGCCGAGCCCGATGACGGCGATGCGCTGATTTTGTGTCGTGGAGGCGGACATGCGACTGACCCTTCAACTAGACCTTGCGAACGTTTCCTGGAGGACCGCCTTTGCGGCGGCTCGTGATCTCGAATAACACGGCTTGGCCGCGCTGCCAAAGCGTGAGACAAGCAGGCATGACGGCCATGAAAACCGAAACGAGCATTGAAACAAGGCTACGCGAGGATATCTGCCGGTTCGGACGGTCCCTGTTCGAGCGCGGGCTGACGCCGGGCTCATCAGGCAATATCAGTGTCCGACTGGATGGCGGCGGCTGGCTGGTGACGCCGACCAATGCCTCGCTCGGCTTCCTCGATCCGGCAAAGCTGTCGCGGCTGGACGAGCAGGGCCGGCTGGTTTCGGGCGACGCGCCGACCAAGGAAGTTCCGCTGCACACCGCGCTCTACGACACGCGCGGAAGCGCACGGGCGATCGTGCATCTGCACTCCACGCATTCGGTCGCGCTCTCGATGCTGCCGGAGATCGATCCACGCGCCGCGCTGCCGCCGATGACGGCCTATTACCTCATGAAATGCGGCGCCACCGCGCTCGTGCCCTATTACCGCCCCGGCGATCCTGCGGTGGCCGATGCGATCAAGGGGCTGGCCGGGAAATATTCATCCGTATTGCTCGCCAATCACGGCCCTGTCGTCGCCGGCGACACGCTGGAAGCGGCCGTGTTCGCGACGGAGGAACTGGAGGAAACGGCGAAGCTGTATCTGCTGCTGCGCGGGTTGAACCCGCGGTATTTATCGCCGGAGCAGGTGAAGGATCTGGTGCAGGTGTTCGGGTTGACTTTGCCGGAGCACGAGCACGAGCATTAGAGCCCAGCTCTCTCCTCGTCATTGCGAGCGCAGCGAAGCAATCCAGAATGCCTCTGCGGAGAGACCCTGGATTGCTTCGCTGCGCTCGCAATGACGGAGGATGTGGCGATGGCCGCCCACCACACCCACCGTCGTCATCCCCGCGCAACCGCGAAGCGGTTGTCGCTGGAGGTGCGAGCCTTGCGATGCCCTTGCATCGCAAGGTGAAGCCTCGAAGGATGGGCTACAGGCGCGCGCGGCGCATCCTTCGAGGCGCGCAAGGGCGCGCACCTCAGGATGACGATTGAGGTTGTGGAGGCAGCCCTGGCGGCTACAGCCCCAGATACGCCTTCCGCACGTCTGGATTCCCCCTGATCTCCGCCGACGGGCCCTGCATCAGCACGCGGCCGGTTTGCAGGATGTAGGCGCGGTCGGCGATCTCCAGGCATTCGGCCATGCGCTGCTCGACGATCAGGACGGTCATGCCGGAATCCCGGATCAGCTTCACCGCCTGAAAAATCTCGTCGACCAGTTTGGGCATGATGCCCTGCGAGGGCTCATCCAGCATCAACAGCCGCGGCCGCGTCATCAGCGCGCGGCCGATGGCGAGCATCTGCTGCTCGCCGCCGGAGAGCGTCTCGGCGCGCTGCTCGAGCCGTTCGGACAGACGCGGAAACAGCTTGAAGACCAGATCGAGCGGTTCTTCGCGGTTGGCCTCGCCGCGATAGAGATAGCTGCCGAGGCGCAAATTGTCGCGCACGGACAGACGCGGGAACAGGCGGCGGTTTTCCGGGACATAGGCGATGCCCGCGGCCGTGATGTGATGCTGCGCCATGCCGTTGAGCAGCTTGCCGTCGAAGGTCACGGTGCCCGAGCGCGGACGCTCGGCACCGGCGATCGATTTGAGCAGCGTCGACTTGCCGGCCCCGTTGGCCCCGGCGACACAGACGATCTCGCCCTTGCTGACCTCGATGCTGACCGCGGAGATCGCGACCAGGCCCTGATAGGCGGTCGTGATTTCATGCACCGACAGCATGACGATCTCCCAGATATGCCTTGATCACCTTGGGATCGCGCACGACCTCAGAAGGCTTGCCCTCGACCAGGACCTTGCCGAGGTCGAGCACGATGGCGCGATCGACCAGCGGCATCACGATCTCCATGACATGCTCGACCATCAACACCGTGATGCCGGCATCGCGCACCTTGCGCACCAGTGCCACGCCGGTCTGCGCCTCGGTCGGCGTCAGGCCGGTGAGCACCTCGTCGAGCAGCAGCAGCTTTGGCTCGGTCGCGAGCGCGCGGGCGACTTCGAGACGGCGCTTCTCGGCCGGCACCAGATCGCTCGCGAGCACGTCGGCGCGCGCGGCAAGGCCGGTGAACTCCAGCACCTGGTGCGCCTTGCGGCGCGCCTCACGCATCACCGTGTTGCGGACGAGCGCACCGACAATGACGTTGTCGATCACGGTCATGGTCTCAAAACTCTTGACCACCTGGAAGGTGCGCCCCACCCCGCGCTGGCAGCGCTCGGCCGCCGGCAGATGGGTGACGTCCTCGCCATCGAACCAGATCGAGCCCTGCGTCGGCGGCAGCACGCCGGCGATGAGATTGAACAACGTCGACTTGCCGGCGCCGTTGGGACCGATCAGGCCGACGATCTCGCCGCGACCGACCGAGATCGAGACATCGCTGTTGGCGACGAGGCCGCCGAACCGTTGCCAGACGCCGCGGGTTTCAAGGAGCGCGGTCATCGCGTGGCTCCTTTCGCTTTCGAACGAGAGAGCAGGCTCACAAGCCCCTGCGGCAGCGCCAGCGAGATCAAGACGATCAGCGTGCCGTAGACGATGAGATCCACGCCGCGGCCGGAGCCGCCGATATAGGAGCGCGTCAGCTCCGTCATCGGGATCAGGATGGCCGCGCCAAGCACCGGCCCCCAGAGCGTGCCGATGCCGCCGAGCACAGCCGGCAGCGCCATCAGCAGCGAGAACTGGAAGCCCATCACGCTTTCAGGATCGATATAGGCGAGGAACTGCGCGTAGAAGGCGCCGCCGACGGCAACGAGGAACGCGGAGACCGCGGCCGCACCCATCTTGGAATTGAACACGACGACGCCCAGGCTCTCGGCGGCTTCCGGATTGTCCTTGACCGCGCGCCACCAGAAGCCCCATTTGGAGTCCTCCAGCCACCAGGTGACGAACCAGGCGATGCAGCACAGCGCCAGCGCGAAATAGAAATACGGCAGCTTGCTGCGCATGAACTGGAATTTCAGCCAGCTGTCGCCGCGTACCGGAATGGTGATCCCCATCGCAGCGCCCGCCCATTCCCAGTTCTGGAACAGCAGGAGCCCGATCTCGGCGATGACGATGGTCGCGATCACGAAGTAATGGCCGCGGAGGCGAAAGAAGGGATAGCCGAGCCCCATCGCGATAACAGCCGCGATCCCGCCGCCCGCCAGCATGCCGAACCAGGGCAACACGCCGAACTTGGTGAACAGCAGCTCGGTGGTGTAGGCGCCGATGCCGAAATAGAGCGCGTGGCCCAGCGAGATCTGTCCGCAATAGCCGGAGAGGATGTTCCAGCTCTGCGACAGCGCCGCATACATCAAGGTCAGGACCAGGATGTTCTGGACATAGACGTTCTTGATGAACAGCGGCGCGAGCGCGGCAAGCGCGGCCAGCACCGCGGCAATGATGAGATCGCGGCGGCGCCGCGCGGCAAAATTCTTGTCCATCACATCGACCCGAACAGGCCACGCGGCCGAATGAAGACGACGAGCAGGTACACGGCATAGATGCCGACCGACTTCAGCGACGGCGGCAGCATCAGGGCGGTGACCGCTTCAACCAGGCCGACAATGATACCGCCGGCAAAGGCGCCGAACACACTGCCGAAGCCACCGAGCGCCACCGTGACATAGGCAATCAGCGCAAAGGACGCGCCCACGTCGGGGTAGATATAGAAGAACACCGCCATGATCGCGCCGGCGAGACCGACCAGCGCAGCGCCAAGGCCCCAGCCGAATGCGAAGACGCGGTTCTTGTCGATGCCGACCAGTGCGACCGCACCGGGATCTTCACGCGTAGCCTCCAGCGCGCGGCCGAAATCGGTGCGATGGATGAAGAAGTAGAGGCCGGCAAAGGCGGCGATCGAGACCAGCGCACCGACCAGCTGGGGCTCCGGCAGGAAGATGCCCGCAACCGAGACGGTTTTGCCGCCGAGCCAGGACTGCGGAATGCTGCGATAGTCCGGCGTGAAGAACAGCTGGGCCAGTCCGCGCATGACGATGGCGAGACCGAACGTGGTGAAGATCTGCACCATGCCGGCATTGGTCTTGGCCCGCATCGCGAACCGTACGATCAACAGGTAGATCACCGCGCCGAACACGAACATCGCAGCCGCGACCAGCGGTGCCGAGAGCAAGGGATCGATGGCGAAAAACGCGAACAGGAAGAAGGACGCGTACATCGCGATCATCAGGAACTCGCCATGGGCGAAGTTCGTGACGTCCATCAGGCCGAAGATCAGCGCGAGGCCGACGGCGATCAGTCCGTAGAGCAGGCCCATCAACAGGCCGCTCGCGAGACTTTGGACAATGGTTTCGACTGTCAGCAACTTGTCCCCCAGAAAAAGCCCTCACCCCGAGGGGCGACATCGAACGCGCATCGCAAAGGACGGGCGTGCCCTCGTCTTAGCCGACGCGGCCCTCCGCCTTACTCCCCATGACCAGGATCGGAAGCTATCGTGCGAGCTTCCGATTCTTTCCTCACTTCATCGGCCAGACAGCTTCGGCTACCGCCGCCTGCGCCGGGAAGATGGTAACGAACTTGCCGCCGATATATTGCAGCAGCACCGGATCGGCGTCGTTGTTCTGGCCCATGTCATCGAACTTGACCCGCTTCCAAGGCATGATGGTCTGCTCGCCCGGAATGTCGGTTGCAGCCATCGCATCGCGGATCTTCTCGCCGTCAGTCGACTTGGCGCGGTTGATGGCGTCCGCAATCACGATCATCGCCATGAATTGCCGCGACGTGTTGTCGTTGAGATCCTTGCCCGACTTCGCCTTGAACAGATCGTTGATCTTGCCGACCATCGGCCGCTTGGCGGCGAGATCGAGCGAGAAGCTGCCGCGGGTGATCGCGCCGTCGAGCTTGTCGCCGACGGCATCGTAAAGGGCCTTTTCGGAGAAGCCGGCCGCCTGGGCCAGGATCGCGTTCGGCTTGTAGCCGAGCTCGGCCATGGTCTTGACCAGCAGGATGCCGTCCGTGGTGTAGCTCGAGGGCAGCAACACGTCGGCATTGGCGGCCTTGAGCTGCTGGACTTCAGCCGACAGCGACGGCGAGTTGGCGCGGTACTTGATGTCGGCGACGATCTTGTAGCCACGCTCGGTTGCGAGCTTGGTCTGGGCGTTGGCGGAGTCGGTGCCGAAGATCGTGTCTTCGTGGAACAGTGCCAGCGTATCGGCCTTGACGCCCTTCTTTTTCATCGAGTCGAGGAAGTCGAACATCGCCGCCGAGAACATCTCGTCATGCGGCGAAGCGCGGAAATAGTACTTCAGCCCGCGGCGATGCAGGCTGGGCGAGGAATTGTCCGCCGACAGGAACGGGACCTGGTAACGCTCGCAGATCTGGCTGACCGTGACCGCGACCGCGCTCTGATAGGAGCCGAGCACTGCGCAAACCTTCTCCTGGGTGATCAGTCGCTCGGCTTCGGCGCGTCCCTTTTGCGGGTCGCCCTGGTGGTCGGCGTACACCATGCGGATCTTGGCACCACCGAGACCCGGCAAGCCGACGCCCTTTGCCAGCGGAAGGACGAAGTCCTGATCGTTGTTGATGATGTCGATTGCGGTCTCGAATGCGCGCTGCGCATCGACACCGACCTGGGCGCCGGCACCCGACAGGGGATAGGTCGCGCCGATCACCACCTCGGACGTTTGCGCGCGTGCGGCTAGCGGCAGCAGTGCGGCAGCGGCGGTGGCTCCGAGCAGAACGTCGCGGCGAGTGATCGTCATTGGCTAAGTCCCCTGTTATTCGCGCGTATCGAATGAAACGATTGGCAAACTGCGTAAAGCCCGAAGAAGCAGCAAACGCTGCCTACTAAATCACGGCCATGTTCCTGTTCTTCAGATCCGTCACCAGCATCAAGCCGGGCGAATGCGTGATTGCGAAAGGTAGCTTGGCGGCGTTGATCACCGATTGCGGCGTCACGCCGCAGGCCCAGAACACCGGAATCTCGTCATCGGCAACAGGTACGGGATCACCATAATCAGGCTTGGCGATATCCTTGATGCCGATCAAATGCGGATGGCCGAGATGCACGGGGGCACCGTGCACGGCCGGATAGCGCGAGGTGATCTGCACCGCGCGGATCGCATCGGCCGGCTTGAACGGACGCATCGAGACCACCATCGGGCCGGCGAACGGCCCTGCTTCGCCACAGGCGATGTTGGTGCGGTACATCGGAACGCGCACGTTCTCTTCGATGTGACGGATCGGCATGCCCTCGTCGAGCAACGCCTCTTCGAACGAGAACGAGCAGCCGAGTACGAAGGTCACGAGATCGTCGCGCCAATAGCTGGTGACATCGGTAGGCTCGTCCACGACCTCGCCGTCACGCCAGACACGGTAGCGCGGCACGTCGGTGCGGATGTCGAGGTCGGCGCCAAGCGCGGGGATGTAGGGGCTGCCGACATCAGACATGCCGATGATCGGGCACGGTTTCGGATTGAGCTGGCAGAAGCGGTGGAAGGCGCTGGCGTATTCGGCGGGAAGGATCGCCAGATTGCCCTGGACGAAGCCAGGGGCGACCCCTGCGGTGGATCCGACCTGGCCGCCGCGATAGGCCAGCCGCGCCTGGCGGCTCGGGAGCGTGTCGGGCGTTTCAGTTTGCTGCACTGCCACCAAAACAGTCATTTCATCGACCTGCCTATGAACTCGACAAGCCTAGCCAACATCAAGCATACTATAAAGTCTAATCGTCCTTTTTAATCGATATCGATAAAGTAAATTTATCGATTGGGAAAATCCTTCCAATGCTGGACTTCAGGTCGATCGAAACCTTCCTCTGGGTTGTGAAGCTCGGCAGCTTCCGCGGCGCCGCGGCGCGGCTCAATACCACCCAGCCGGCGATCTCCCAACGCATCGCCCAGCTCGAACGCGAGATGGGCGTCAAGCTCCTGAACCGCGATCATCGCGTGGCCTCGCCGACCCCGAGCGGCCGGCAGATGATGGTCTACGCCGAGAAGCTGATCGGCTTGCGCGCCGCGATGATGGCCGAGATCGGCGATCGCTCTGCCATGCGCGGCGTGATGCGGCTCGGTGTCGCCGAGACCATCGTGCACACCTGGCTGCCGCGGCTGGTAAAGAGCGTCAACGAGATCTATCCGAACCTGTCGCTGGAGATCGAGGTCGACATCACGCCGAACCTCACCGCGCGATTGCTCGCGCAAGAGATCGAGCTGGCTTTCGTGGTCGGACCGCTGTCGGCCTCGGGCGTGCACAACCGCATGCTCGCCGACTATCCGATCGGCTTTCTCGCCAGCCCGTCACTCGGGCTTGGCCACGGGCCTGTCACGCTCGCCGATCTCGCGCGGTTTCCGATCATCACCTTCCCGCGCAAGACCAGGCCCTACGAGGTGGTACGCGAGGTGTTCGACCGGCCCGACTTGCCGCCGATCCGTCTTCACGCCTCCGCCTCGCTCGCCACCGTGATCCACATGGCGGTGGAAGGCCTCGGCATCGCCGTGATCCCCGACGCCATCGTCGAGAACGAGCTCGCCGACGGCCGGCTGCAATTGCTCGACACCGACCTTCAGATCGCACCGCTGACATTCACGGCGAGCTGGCTCGCCTCCCCCGACGTCGTCGCAGTGCAGCGCGTCGCCGAGCTTGCATGTCAGATTGCGCAGAGCAGCCTCGCGGTTGACGCGCCCGCGCTGGCGCGTCATTGAAAAAGGCGCCGGACAACCTTTCCCGTCCTTCCGGGATGGTGCGCAAGCACCAGACCCGGAATCTCGAGATTCCGGGTTCGATGCTTCGCATCGCCCCGGAATGACAGCGAATAATGGAAGAGACGCATGAGCCGAGCCGCGACCAACCTTCAAATCGATTCCGCCCGCCTTTGGGGCTCCATCCACGAGACCGCGCAATTCGGCGCGACGGCCAAAGGCGGTGTGCGGCGGCTGACGCTCAGCCGCGAAGACAAGCAGGTTCGCGACTGGTTCCGAAAGGCTTGCGAAGACGCCGGGCTTGAGGTTCACACCGATGCGCTCGGCTCGCAATTCGGCCTGCGCAAGGGCCGCGACATGTCGAAGCTGCCCGTCGGCATCGGCTCGCATCTCGACACCCAGCCGACCGGCGGCAAGTATGACGGCATTCTGGGAACGCTCGGCGCGCTCGAGGTGATCCGGACGCTGAACGACGCCGGTATCGAGACCGAAGCGCCGATCTGCATCGTCAACTGGACCAATGAAGAAGGCTCGCGCTTCGCACCGGCAATGATGGCGTCCGCCGCTTACGTCGGCGATTTCACCACCGACGATATCCTGTCGCGCAAGGACATCGACGGCACCACCGTCGGCCAGGCGCTCGACAGCATCGGCTACCGCGGCGACAAGCCGGTCGGCTTCCTGAAACTCGGCTGCTTTGTCGAGCTGCACATCGAGCAGGGACCAATCCTCGAAGCCGAGGGCAAGACCATCGGCGTGGTCGATTCCGGCCAGGGCGTGCTGTGGTACGACGGCAAGATTTCCGGCTTCGAGAGCCATGCGGGATCGACCCCGATGCCGCTGCGGCGCGATGCGCTGGCGACACTGTCGGAGATCGTGCTGGCAATGGAGGCCATCGCGAAGAAGCACGGACCAAACGCCGTCGGCACCATCGGCGAAGCCGTGATCGCAAAGCCCTCGCGCAACGTCATTCCCGGCGAGATCGCCTTCACCATGGATTGCCGCAGCGCCGATGGCGCGATCATGGATGCGCTCGATCGGGACTTACGCGCCGCCATCGCCGAGATCGCTGCACGCCGCAAGGTCGAGGTCAAGATCGATCTGGTCTGGCGCAAGGCACCGACACATTTCGATCCGAAGCTGATCGCCGCGGTCGAGAATGCCGCCAAGACGCTCGGCTACTCCTCCCGCCGCATTACCTCCGGTGCCGGCCACGACGCCTGCAACCTCAACACCATCATGCCGGCAGCGATGGTCTTCGTCCCCTGCAAGGACGGCGTCAGCCACAACGAGCTGGAAGACGCCACGCAGCCCGACTGCGCCGCGGGCACCAACGTGCTGATGCACACCGTGCTGGCGGTTGCCGGCGTCGCATCCTGATCGGAGATAGACATGCGCGGAGTTTTCGTCGACGCCAATGAGGCGCTCGCCGTCATCATGGAGCGGCTGGAGAAGCCCGGTGATCCCAAGGTTCGCATCCACAGGGATCCCGACATCAAGCCCGAGCAATATCCTGAGATCCTCGACGGCGCCGAGATCGCGATTGTCGACCACACGGCGCTTCCGACCGAGGTTGCGAAGAAGTGCACGGGGCTGAAGCACGTCGTATTCCTTGGCACCGGCGCACGCAGCTACATGACCCCGGAGGAGCTCGCCGAGCTCGGCATCTCCGTGCATCTGATCAAGGGTTATGGCGACACGGCGGTGGCGGAATCCGCGGTCGCTCTGATGTGGGCCTCCGCCCGCGTCATCGCGATGATGGACCGCGAGATGCGCGCCGGAAACTGGCTGCGCGAGGGCGGCATGCAGCTCACCGGCAAGACGCTCGGCCTGATCGGCTTCGGCGGCATCGCGGCGGAGGTCGCACGGATCGCGTCCGGCAGCGGCATGAAGGTGATCGCCTGGAACCGCTCGCCGAAGAGCCATCCGGGCGTCGAGTTCACCGATCTCGACACGCTGCTGGCGCGGAGCGACGTCGTATCCCTGCATCTGCTGCTCAACGACGAGACGCGCGGCATGATCACCCGCGAGAAGATCGCCAAGATGAAGCCGGGCGTCGTCTTCATCAACACCGCGCGCGCCGCCATCGTCGACGAGCAGGCGATGATCGATGCTTTGAACTCGGGCCATATCCGCCATGCCGGCTTAGATGTCTTCAACATCGAACCGCTGCCGGCGGATCATCCGCTGACGAAGATTCCGAACGTGACGCTGTCGGCGCATTCCGCCTTCCGCACGCCGGAAGCGAGCGAGAACCTGATTGAGGCGGCATGGGTCCATTGCCGCCGGATCGTGAATTCGTAGGGTGGGTTAGCCCTGCAGATGCGCAGGGCGCATCTGCTAGGCGTAACCCACCTCTTTGGTTTCCTCGGAGACGGAAGTGGTGGGTTACGCCAAGGGACTGCGCTTCGCGCAGCCCGGGGCTAACCCACCCTACGCCCCCATCAAATCGTGAAGGGATAAGAGCAACAACAATGGCCGACTATCGCACCATCAAGGCGGAGCCGCTCACCAACGCCATCCGCGCCATCGTCAAGGCCGGCGGCTCCTCGGACCGCGAAGCCGAGCTCGTGTCGACCAACCTGGTCGAAGCCAATCTCAAGGGGCACGATTCGCACGGCGTCGGCATGATCCCGCGCTATGTCCAGAGCGTCGTCAATGGCGGCCTCGCCGTGAACGCGCACGTCAAGATCGTGCTCGACACCGGTCCGCTGCTCACCCTCGACGGCCTCACCGGCTACGGCCAGGTGATCGGCCATGAAGCGATGGAGCTGGCGGCCGCGCGCGCCAAGCAGAACGGCGTGTGTCTCGTCGGCCTCTCCAATTCGCACCACATCGGCCGCATCGGCCACTGGGCCGAGCAGTGCATCGACCACGGCCTCGTCTCGATCCACTTCGTCAACGTGATCTCGCGCCCGATCGTGGCGCCCTGGGGCGGCAGCGATGCGCGCCACGGCACCAACCCGTTCTGCGTCGGCATTCCCCGCAGGGGTAAGGAGCCGATCGTGCTCGACTTCGCCACCAGCCGGATCGCGCAGGGCAAGACCCGCGTCGCCCACAACAAGGGCGCCGAGCTCGAGCCCGGCACCATCATCGATCATGAGGGCAAGCCGACCGTCAATCCGCGCTACACCGTGATCCCGCCATACGGCGCCATCCTGCCATTCGGCGAACACAAGGGTTCGGGGCTCGCGCTGGTTTGCGAAATCCTCGGAGGTGCGCTCTCCGGCGGTCAGGTGGTCAAGGGCCCGTCCGACGGCAAGTACAACGTCATCAACGGCATGCTCTCGATCATCATCGATCCGGCCAAGCTCGGCACCGCGGAGAATCTTGCACGCGAGGTCGAAAGCTTCGTCGCCTGGCACACCGGCTCGCCTCCCGGCCCCGGCGTCGACAGGGTCAAGATCGCCGGTGAGCCCGAACGCGCGACCAAGAAGAAGCGGCTCGCGGAAGGCATTCCGGTCGATCCGACCACCTGGCACGAGATCATCGAGGCCGGAAAGAAGTTCGGGCTGGACCAGGCGGCGATTGAGAAGATCGCGGGCTAGCTACGACCGAAGCTTATGTTTTAATCGTAGGGTGGGTTAGTCGTGCAGAAGCGCGAAGCGCATCTGCGCGGCGTAACCCACCCCTGTTCGTATCCACGGAAACAGAAGAGGTGGGTTGCGCCCACCGGACCACGCTTCGCGCGGCGCGCAGGGCCAACCCACCCTACGCAGGGTCACCCGCCTCAGTCCACCATATCCGCAACCGCCTTGCCGCAAGCCGTGGTATCGGCATTGCCGCCGAGATCCTTGGTGCGCAGCGTACGTTCTGCCAGCGTGCGCTCGATCGCCTCGACGATCGATTTACCGGCTTCCTTCTCGCCGAGATGCTCGAACATCATCGCACCGGACCAGATCATGCCGATCGGGTTGGCGATGCCCTGCCCCGCGATGTCAGGCGCCGAGCCGTGCACCGGCTCGAACACCGAGGGGAAATTGCCTTCAGGGTTGATGTTGCCCGACGGCGCGATGCCGATGGTGCCGGTGCAGGCCGGGCCGAGATCGGAGAGGATGTCGCCGAACAGGTTGGAGCCGACGACGACGTCGAACCAGTCAGGGTGCAGCACGAAGTTCGCGGTGAGAATGTCGATGTGGTACTTGTCCCACTTCACGGACGGATACTTCTTGGCCATCGCCTCCACGCGCTCGTCCCAATAGGGCATGGTGATGGAAATGCCGTTCGACTTGGTCGCCGAGGTCAGGTGCTTCTTCGGCCGCGACTGGGCGAGCTCGAAGGCGAATTTCAGGATGCGGTCGACGCCGGTGCGGGTCATCACCGTCTGCTGCGTCACGAACTCCCGGTCGGTGTCGGGGAACATGCGGCCCCCGACCGAGGAATATTCGCCTTCGGTGTTCTCGCGCACCACCCAGAAATCGATGTCGCCGGGCTTGCGGCCAGCCAGCGGCGACGGCACGCCGGGCATCAGCCGCACCGGGCGCAAATTCACATATTGGTCGAACTCGCGGCGGAACTTGATCAGCGAGCCCCACAGCGAGACGTGATCCGGAATCTTCGCCGGCCAGCCGACCGCACCGAAATAGATCGCGTCGTGCTTGCCGATCTTCTCCTTCCAGTCGTCAGGCATCATCTGGCCGTGCTTCTCGTAATAGTCGTAGGACGAGAAGTCGAAATGATCGAAATGCAAGGACACGCCGTGCTTTTTCGCCGCCGCCTCCAGAACGCGCAGGCCCTCCGGCATCACTTCCTTGCCGATGCCGTCGCCGGGAATGACCGCGATGCGGTATTGTTTCTTGCTCATCGAGAACGTCCTTGGTTGGTCCGGCAGCCGCCGTCGTTTTGACCGCACTGCAATGGACCAAAGTCGGCAGCAGTGCAACGCTGCACTGCAATGTTGACCGTGGCGCAACCGAACGCCTACTGATTTCATCCGGTACCCATTCTGCGAGTAGCTCCCATGGATCTGCATCTGCGTGGCAAGCGCGTCCTGATCACAGGCGCGTCCAAGGGCATTGGCGCCGCCGCCGCCGAGGCGTTTGCCGAGGAAGGCGCAAACCTCCTGCTCGCCGCCCGCAGCGGCGATCAGCTCAAGGCGCTGGCCGACCGCCTGCGCTCCGCGCATCAGATCGATGCCGCGACGAGTGTCGTCGATCTGCGCAAGGAAGAGGACGTGGCACGGCTCGCCAAGGACGCCGCCGATATCGACGTGCTCGTCAACAATGCCGGCGATATCCCCGGCGGCTCCATCGACAAGATCGATGAAGCGACCTGGCGCCACGCCTGGGATTTGAAGGTGTTCGGCTACATCAACCTGACGCGGCATATCTACGCGCAGATGAAGGCCAAGGGCGGCGGCGTCATCGTCAACGACATCGGCGCAGCCGGCGAAAAGTTCGACGCCAATTACATCTGCGGCAGCGCCGGCAATGCCGCGCTGATGGCCTTCACCCGGGCGCTCGGAAGCAAGAGCCTTGCCGACAATATCCGCGTGGTCGGCATCAATCCCGGCCCCGTCGGCACCGATCGTCACGTCACCCTGCTCAAGACCCGCGCAAAACACCAGTTCGGCGATGAGAGCCGCTACAAGGAATTCCAGAAAGGCCTGCCGCTCGGCCGCCCCGCGCATGCGCGCGAGATCGGCGACCTCATGGCGTTCCTGGCATCGGATCGCGCCGGCTATACGTCCGGCGTGATCTATACGGTGGACGGCGGCATCAGCGCCGGCTGGAGCTAACTCTGTCCTCGTCATTGCGAGCGCAGCGAAGCAATCCAGACTGTCCCCGCGGATCCATTTCTGGATTGCTTCGCCGCGCTCGCAATGATGAACTCAAATAAGCACAGGAGCTAAATACTTGTCTCAAGACCTGATCCGCGAAACCGCGTGCACCGTCGTCGACATCTTGCGCTCCGGCGACGTCTCTCCGCTCGAGCTGGTGGAGGTGCTGGAGAAGCGCGTCAAGGACGTCGACGGCAAGGTGAACGCGTTGCCGATCCTGTGCTTCGATCGCGCGCGGACGCACGCGAAGGCCCTGATGCAGAAACCGGCCGGTGCACGCGGGCTGCTGGCGGGGCTGCCGGTGCCGATCAAGGACCTGACCGATGTCGCAGGCGTGCTGAACACGCAGGGCTCGCCGATCTTCAAGGACAACATCCCAGCCAAGTCCGACCTCATGGTCGAGAACCTCGAAGCCAATGGCGCGGTGGTCTACGCAAAATCCAACACGCCGGAGTTCGGCGCCGGCGCCAACACCTTCAACGACGTGTTCGGCGCGACGCTCAATCCCTGGGACACGACGAAATCGGCGGCAGGCTCGTCAGGCGGCGCGGCCGTGGCGCTCGCCACCGGCATGGCGTGGCTCGCAGAAGGTTCCGACATGGGCGGCTCCTTGCGCAGCCCGGCGGCTTTCTGCGGCGTTGTCGGCATGCGGCCGAGCATCGGCCGCGTCGCGCATACGCCCAAGTCGGCCATCAACCGCAATCTCGGCGTGGTCGGCCCGATGGCGCGCAATGTCGAGGATCTCGCGCTGCTGTTAGATGCCATGAGCGGCGACTATGCGGAGGATCCGCTCTCGCTGCCGGCACCCACAACCTCGTTCCTGTCGGCGGCGCAATCGCCCAAAAAGCCGAAACGCATCGCCTATTCGCCCGATCTCGGCATCACACCCGTCGATTCCGAAGTGAAGGCGATCACGCGCAAGGCCGCCGAACGCTTCGCGGAGGCCGGCGCCATCGTCGAGGAGGCGCATCCGGACTGGCGCGAGGCGCATGAATGCTTCCACGTGCTGCGCGCCTTCGATTTCGCCATCACCAAGGCCAATCTGCTGCGCACCAAGCGCGACCTGCTCAAGCCCGAGGTGATCTGGAACATCGAGGAGGGCCTCAAGCTCACGGTCGATCAGCTCGCCCGCGCCGAAGCCCAGCGTGTCGGCATGACCGCGCGCGCGATCGAGTTCTTCAAGACCTACGATCTGCTGCTGACGCCGACCACGATCGTGCCGCCCTTCCCGATCGAGCACCGCTATGTCGCCGAATGCGCCGGCAAGCGGTTCGAGAATTACATCCAGTGGCTCGGCATCGTCTACGCCATCACGCTCGCCTGCTGCCCGTCGCTGTCGCTGCCCTGCGGCTTCACCGCCTCGGGCTTACCGGTGGGTGTCCAGGTCGTCGGCGCACCGCGCGCGGATGCGAAGGTGATCGCCGGCGCGAAGGTGCTGGAGGACATTTTGGGCGTGCGCGGGCAGACGCCGATCGATCCCAGGGTGAAGTAGCCGCTCTCGTGCCCCCGACGCAGCGCAGCACTCGCGCGCTGCACCTTGTCCGGGACATGAGAAGCCTCACCTTCCCCTGGCCTCCAGGCTGCGGCTGTAGCGCGACATCGCGAAGCAAAAGACGAAATAGATCGCGGCAACGAAAATGTAGACCTCGACCGAAAACTGCTGCCAGGCCGGATCGATGATCGCGGTCTTGGCGGTCGTCAGCAGATCGAAGATGCCGATGATCAGCACCAGGCTGGTGTCCTTGAAGAACGCGATGAAGGTGTTGACCAGCGGCGGGATGACATGGCGGATCGCCTGAGGCAGCACGACCAGGCGATGTTTGCGCCAGTAGGACAGCCCGAGCGCGTCGGCCGCTTCATATTGCCCGCGTGGCACGGCCTGGAGACCGCCGCGGATCACTTCGGCAAGATAGGCCCCTGCGAACAGGATGATCGCGATCTGCGCGCGCAGCAGCTTGTCGATGTTGAACCCCGCGGGCATGAACAGCGGAAACATCACGCTCGCCATGAACAGCAGGCTGACCAGCGGCACGCCGCGGATCAGCTCGACATACAGCACCGAGAGCGAACGGATCGCCGGCAGCTTTGAGCGCCGGCCGAGCGCGACCAGAATGCCGAGCGGGAAACCGAACGCCAATCCGAACGTCGCCAGGATCAGCGTCACCGGCAAGCCGCCCCAGCGATCCTGCGAGACGAACGACAGTCCGAACAGGCCGCCCCACATCAGCACGCTGATCAGCATGAGCGCGCCGATCCAGAGATAGACCAGCTCGCGCCGCCACAGGGCGCGGCGGGTGGAGAGAAAGTACAGCGCGATGAACAGCGCGACCGACAGCGCCGGCCGCCACTGCTCGTCGAACGGATAGGTCCCGAACAGGATGAAGCGGTACTTTTCAGGAATGATCGCCCAGCAGGCACCTAAGCCGCGCACGGCCTTGCAGGCGCTGGAATCGTTGGCCGGCGCGAGCCAGACCGCGTTCGCGATGCCCCATTGCACGAAGCTGATCACGCCTTTGGCCAGCACCGCCAGCAGGATGATCGAGAGAATGCCGTTGGCGATCGACGAGAACAGATTGGTGCGCAGCCAGCGCAGCACCGGGTTGCCGATTTGCGGGCGGCGGGCGGCGCGTGGCAGATCCGGCATGTCGGTGATCGCGGTCATGCTCAGCGCTCCGCCAGCGCGATGCGCGCATTGTACCAGTTCATGAAGAAGCTGATGCCAAGACTGATAGTGAGGAACACGGCCATGATCAGCGAGATCACCTCGATCGCCTGGCCGGTCTGGTTCAGCGTGGTGTTGGCCACCGAGACCACGTCCTGATAGCCGATCGCGACCGCGAGCGAGGAGTTCTTGGTCAAATTGAGATACTGGCTCGTCATCGGCGGCACGATCACGCGCAGCGCCTGCGGCAGAATGATCTGCCGCAGCATGAAGCTGCGGCGCAGGCCGAGTGCGCTGGCGGCATCCCACTGCCCGCGCGGCACCGATTGGATGCCGCTGCGCACGATCTCGGCGATGAAGGCCGAGGTGTAGGTGACGAGCGCGATCAGCAGCGCAAAATATTCCGGCGCGAGCGTCAGCCCACCGACGAAGTTGAAGCCGCGCAATTGCGGCCATTCGATCGTCCAGGACACGCCGAGCAGCAGCGACATTGCGGCCGGCAGCACGGCAATGAGGCCGAGCGCAAAGGGCCAGGCCGGCCGCGGCTTGCCGTCGCGCATCTGCTGCGCGACCAGCCATCGCCTGAGGACAAGGAACGCAATGAAGCCCAGCACGGCGGTGCCGAGCACCGAGAGCTGCGGCGACAGAATCGGGATCGCCGGCAGGATCAGGCCGCGATTGGAGAGGAACACGCCGTCGATCGGCCGCCACGCCGCGCGTGCGGCCGGCAAGCCCTGCATCAGCACGTACCAGAACAGGAGCTGAAGCAGCAGCGGAATGTCGCGCAGGACCTCGACATAGACGGCGGCAAGTCGCGACAGCAGCCAATTCGCCGACAGCCGCGAGATGCCGATCAGCGTGCCCAGGATGGTCGCGAGCACGATGCCGATCACCGCGACGCGCAGCGTGTTGGCGACGCCGACGACGAAGGCCCAGAGGTAGCTGTCTCTCGGATTATACGCGAGCAGGCTGTCGGCGATCGGCATGCTGGCCTCGCGGCCGAGAAAGGCAAAGCCGGTGGTGATGCGGCGCGCCGAGAGGTTGGTGACGGTGTTGGACCAGAGGAAGACGATGACGGCACGGCAATGCCGACCACCAGCACCTGCCAGAACAGGCCCCTCAATTCGTTTGGCCCGAGCGCGCCAAGGACACTGCGGCGCGGAGGCGGCCTGGGATCATCTGAGGTCACAGCACAAAAATCCTTCTCGAAAACAGCGATTTCCGGCGGCGCGCATCAACTGTTGCATCAAAATCATTTCCATGCAACAAATGTTTCATGGTCGTATCAGCGAAATCCTCGCCGTTGAGCGAACTGCGCATTGCGTTGCCATCGCTCCCCCTGCGCTTGCAGGAGGTCGGACGTTTTGTCGCGGCCAACGATTACGACGCCACCACCCGCTCGATGCGTGATCTCGCGGCGGAGGCCGGCGCCGATCCTGCCGCGTTCACGCGCCTTGCCAAGGCGATCGGCTATTCCGGCTGGGATGAATTGCGCGCGGCGCTGACCGAGGCACGGCGGCCGTCCGAGACCTCGCCGTTCTCGGCTCGCGCAAAAGGGCGCCGCCACGGCCCGCATGCCGACGTCACGCTCATCACCGACAAGCTCGAGGCCGAAGCCGCCGGCCTGCCGCGCATCTCCGCTCACGCGATCGCGGACGCGGCCCGCGCGCTGCACGATGCAAACCGAATCTGGATCACCGGTTATCGCAGCTGCCGCAGCGTCGCCGAATTGCTCAACTACGAACTCAGGCTGTTCCGGCCCGAGCAGGTGCAGATCGTCGGCGCCTCCGGCCCCGACGATCTCGATCTCGGCGCGTTCCGTCCCGGCGAGGCCGTGATCGTGATCGGCTTCATGCCCTACACCAATGCCAGCGTCCGCGTCGCACAGGCCGCCTATCACGCCAGCGCAACGCTGATCGCGATCGCCGACAGCCTGGCCGCGCCGATGGCCGAAGGCGCCGATCACGTGCTGCTGTTCGAAGCAGCCTCCTCACCCGGATTCTTCCCGAGCCTCACCGGCGCGCTCGCGATCGCGCAGTCGCTGGCCGCGGTAACGTTCTCGCTCGGCGGCACGGCCGCCAAGAAGCGCCTTCAGGATACCGAGGCGCGGCTCGCTGCAGCCTCCACCTATGTCTCGAAGAAAGGTTGACCCATGAGTCCCCCCACCACCCGCGTGCTGCACCGCTCGCTGCGAGAGACGCCGCCGAAGGCGATCGGCGGCGAAGGCGTCTATCTGTTTGGCGAGGACGGACGGCGGGTGATCGACGCTTCCGGCGGCGCGGCGGTGTCCTGCCTTGGGCATCAGCATCCGCGTGTGATCGCCGCGATGGCGAAGCAGGCCTCGACGCTCGCTTATGCGCACACCGCGTTCTTCTCCTCCGAGCCGGCCGAGGCGCTCGCCGAAAGGCTCGTCGGCGATGAGCCCGGCGGCCTCGCCTACGCCTATTTCGTCAGCGGCGGATCGGAGGCGATCGAGGCCAGCATCAAGCTCGCGCGGCAATATTTCATCGAGCGCGGCGAACCGCAGCGGCAGCATTTCATCGCACGACGCCAGAGCTATCACGGCAATACGCTCGGCGCGCTCGCCGCCGGCGGCAATGCCTGGCGCCGCGCGCCCTACGCACCGCTGCTCTCGGCCGCCTTCAGCCATGTAACACCGGCGTTTGCGTATCATGAGCAGCACGACGGCGAATCCGACGCGCAATTCGTGGCGCGCCTCGCCGCTGAGCTCGAAGCGGAGTTTCAGCGGCTTGGCCCCAACACGGTCGCCGCGTTCCTCGCCGAGCCCGTCGTCGGCGCCACCGCCGGCGCGGTGACGGCGCCGGACGGCTACTTCAGGGCCGTGCGCGAGATTTGCGACCGGCACGGCGCGCTGCTCATTCTCGACGAGGTCATGTGCGGCATGGGCCGCACCGGCACCACGCACGCCTGGCAGCAGGAAGGCGTCGCCCCTGATATCCAGGCGATCGCAAAGGGTCTTGGCGGCGGCTATCAGCCGATCGGTGCGATGCTGGCGAGCAGGGCGATCATCGACACCATCCGCGCCGGATCTGGCGCGTTCCAGCATGGCCACACTTATCTCGCACATCCCCTCGCCTGCGCAGCGGCGCTCGCCGTGCAGGACGTGATCCGCGAGGACAATCTGCTCGAGCAAGTGAAGCAGCGCGGCAAGCAGCTCGAGCAGCGGCTCACCGAGCGCTTCGGCAATCACCGCCATGTCGGCGACATCAGGGGACGCGGCCTGTTCTGGGCGATCGAGCTCGTCGCCGATCGCGCCAAGCGCACATCTTTCGATCCGGCGCTCAAGCTGAACCACAAGATCAAGGCGGAAGCGTTCGCCAACGGGCTCGCCTGCTATCCCGGCCGCGGCACCGTGGACGGCGTCCGCGGCGACCATGTGCTGCTGGCGCCACCTTATATCGCGTCTGCAGATGAGATCGACCAGATCGTCGACAAGCTCGGCATGAGCGTCGACAACGTGTTGCGTAGTGTCAATCATTGAGGGGAGAGTAGCATGATGAGGAAAGTGGTTATCGCAGCTTGCGTGCTCGCGGCATCGACGGTGGTCGCCCAGGCGGCGACGCTCGATACGGTCAAGAGCCGTGGCACGCTGGTGTGCGGCGTCAGCGCCGGCTTTGCCGGCTTCTCGGCACCGGACTCGCAGGGCAATTACAAGGGCCTCGACGTCGACTATTGCCGCGCGCTCGCCGCCGGTGTGCTCGGCGATCCCAACAAGGTGCGCTATGTCGCGCTGACCGCACAGAACCGCTTCACGGCGCTGCAGTCCGGCGAGATCGACGTGCTCTACCGCAATTCGACGCAGACGTACCTGCGCGGCGTGACGCTTGGCCTGCGCCAGGGTCCGATCAATTTCTACGACGGCCAGGGCTTTGTCGTGAAGAAGGACCTCGGCGTGAAGGAGATCAAGGATCTCAAGGGCGCCACCGTCTGCGTCGCGCAGGGCACCACGCACGAGGTCACGCTCGGCGATTACGGCCGCGCCAACGGCATCGACTGGAAGCCGCTGGTGTTCGACCGCGTCGACACCATGTATCAGACCTTCTTCGGCGGTCGCTGCGATGCAATGACCCAGGACGCCTCGGCGCTCGCCGGCGCGGTGACGACCGCGGCGCCGAACCCGGCCGACTACGTCGTGCTGCCGCAGACCATCAGCAAGGAGCCGCTCGGCCCCTTCACCCGCAATGGCGACGAGGTCTGGAGCGACATCATCACCTGGCTGCACTACGGCCTGATCGAAGCCGAGGAGCTCGGCGTCACCCAGGCCAATGTCGACGAGATGACGAAGTCGCAGACGCCCGCCATCCAGCGGCTGCTCGGCACCACCGGCGATCTCGGCTCGCGGCTTGGTCTCGACAACAAATGGCTGGTCACGGCGATCAAGGCCACCGGCAATTACGGTGAGATCTACGAGCGCAACGTCGGCAAAGCGAGCCCGCTCAAGCTCGAACGTGGCCTCAACGGCCTCTGGAGCAAGGGCGGCCTGATGTACGCAGTGCCGTTCAAGTAAAGCCGCATGTCCCGGACGCGCTGCGGCGTTCCCGGCGATGCGAAGCATCGTCCGGTACGCCGCTGCGCAGAGCCGGGGACCCAGCAGCTACAATGGGCCCCGGCTCTGCAGCGGAATACTTCGCATTGCGCTGCGTCCGGGGGCACGAGACCTCCCAGGTAGTCACGTTCAATGACGACATCTCCTCGCATCGCCCTGATTCATGCCCTCAAGCACTCCATCGCCCCGATTGAGGCGGCGTTCGCACAGGCGTGGGCGGAGGCGCGGCTGATGAACCTGCTCGACGACAGCCTGTCGGCGGATCTGGCGCGTGACGGCAAGCTTGGCGACGCCATGATGGAGCGCTTCCTCGCGCTCGGCGATTACGCCGCAGCCACGGGCGCGAACGCGATCCTGTTCACCTGCTCGGCCTTCGGACCCTGCATCGAAGCGGTCGCGCGCGCACACGCACCGATGCCGGTGCTGAAGCCGAACGAAGCCATGATCGAGCGAGCGGTGACGATGGGCAAGCGCATCGGCTTGCTCTCCACCTTCCCGCCGACCCTGGCCTCGATGCCGCCGGAGTTTCCGGCCTCCGTCCAGATCGTGCCGAAACTCGCCGAGGGCGCGCTGGCCGCACTCGATCGCGGCGACCGCACCATGCATGACCGGCTGATCGTCGAGGCGTCAAAAGACCTGCGCGACTGCGACGTGATCGCACTGGCCCAGTTCAGCATCGCATCATCAGCTCCGCTGGTCGCGGAGGCCACCGGCCGTCCGGTCGTGACGACGCCGGACAGCGCGGTCGAGAAGCTGAAGGGGCTGTTGAAGGCAATGCCTTAAGCGCCCGCCTTCTTGCGCCGCTGCGCGTCCTTGATCGCAACGGCGAGCGCGGCCTTCGTCTCGTTGACGAAATCCTCGACCAGCTCCTCGCGCGTGGCATGCGCGGCCTCGCCGGTGAACAGGCCCTGCGCGGCCAGCATCACCACGCCGTGCAGCGCCGCCCAGATCTTCAGCGCCTGCCGCTCGCGCAAATAGCCGACCGCGGGGGCCTCCAGCGCTTCGATCACGAGCGCAAAAGTCTCCCGCGTGGCCTCGTGCAGCTCGCTGCCCTTGGCCGCGCAAGAGACGGTGCGGGACGCAAACATCAAACGGTAGACGCCGTTACGGCGCAGACCGAAATCGAGCGTCGCCTGCGCCAGCCGTGACAATTTCGATTGCTTCGACGGCTTCGTCATGGCTTCGCGCAACATCGCGCTGAACTGCCGGAAGGCCTCGGCGGTCGCCGCGGCCAGCAACGCATCGCGATCGGCAAAATGCCGGTAGGGTGCCGGCTGCGAGACGCCGAGCTGCTTTGCCAGCGCCTTGATGCTGATCGCCTCCGCTCCGCCCTGCTCCGCCTCGCGCAACGCGGCCTTGATCAGGGCGTCACGGAGATCGCCATGGTGGTAGGTATTCTCGGGCTTGCGGGCGAGTTGCGATCGCATGTTAGGGGCAAGCCTATAAGTTTGCGCTTGACAGGGGAAGCCTGCCGCGAATGTAATAGCATATAACTTAGAATGAGCGGCAAATGCCGCCGACGATAGACAAGAGGAACGCGCAGCCCTCGGGCTACGCGCACACGACCGAGGGAGCCGCAATGGCAGAACGACTGAAAGTTCACGTCGATCCCGACAAATGCCAGGGCCATGCACGCTGCAAGGCGCTGGCGCCTGAATTGTTCGAGCTCGACGAATACGGCAACGCCCACGAGGCCGGAGATGGCACAGTTCCGCCAGGGCTCGAAGACAAGGCCTGGCTTGCCAAATCCAACTGCCCGGAAATCGCGATCGATGTGATCGAGGAGTAGCGCGGCGCCCGCCCGCGCGTGCCTTCAGCGAACACGAGCCTCAAGGGATTCTTCCGATGTCCGATGTCAGCCAGCCCGTCGCCCATCCGCCCGTGACCGACTGGGTCAACGATTTCGACCACACCGATCCGCAATGGACGGACGATCCGTTTCCGATCTGGGAGGAGCTGCGCGCCGCGAGTCCGATCGTGCACACCGAGCGCTTCCTCGGTTGCTACATGCCGACGACCTACGAGGCGGTGCGCGCGATCGCCAACGACACCGAGCATTTCTCCTCGCGCCGAATCATCGTTCGCGACGTCCGGCCCGAGGTCGCGAGGAACGCGGCCCCGCCGATCACGTCGGACCCGCCCGTGCACAAGCCGGCCAAGCAATTGCTGCTGCCGCCCTTCACGCCGGATGCGATGAAGAAGCTGGAACCGCGGATGCGGGCGATCTGCAACGAGCTGATCGACGGGTTCATTGCCGACGGCAAGGTCGACGCCGCCGCGCGCTACAGCAAATACATCCCGGTGCGGGCCATCGCGCACATGCTCGGCATTCCCGAAAGCGACAGCGATCTCTTCATCAACTGGATTCACATGATCCTGGAGCTCGGCATCAGGGACGAGAGCAAGCTGCTCCAGGCCGTGCAGGAGATGAGCGACTATTTTAGGACGCATATCGAAGAGCGCCGGTCGAAGCCGACCGACGACCTGATCTCGTATCTGATGAATGCCCGGGATCGGGAAGGCCAGCCGCTGGAAGAGTCGCACGTGCTGGGTTCGCTGCGGCTGCTCCTGATCGCCGGCATCGACACGACCTGGAGCGCGATCGGCTCCTCACTGTGGCATCTCGCCCGGACGCCGGCGGATCGCGAGCGGCTGATCGCAGAGCCAGGTCTGATTCCCACCGCCGTGGAGGAGCTGCTGCGCGCCTATTCGCCTGTCACGATGGCCCGCGAGGTGGTCAAGGACACCACGGTCTCGGGCTGTCCGGTCAAGGCGGGCAACATGGTGCTGCTGTCCTTCCCGGCCGCCAACCGGGACCCAAAAATGTTTCCGGACGCCGACAAGGTCGTGATCGATCGCCGGGAGAACCGCCATGCCGCCTTCGGCCTCGGCATCCACCGCTGCGTCGGTTCCAATCTGGCGCGAATGGAGATGCAGGTTGCGCTGGAGGAATGGCTGAAGCGAATTCCGGCCTTCGCCCTCGATCCCGCCGGCACCGTGACCTGGTCGCAGGGCACGGTGCGGGGACCTCGCCAGTTGCCATTTCTGCTGGGAAAGGCGATGTAGGCACCCAGACAATAGACTTCTGGGAGGCCGGACGTGACAGAGCAAGCAATCGAACCGGCCTCTGACCATTTCGACATCGCCGACGCCAAGCGGCGAATCAAGGCGATCTTCATCGGCTCCGTCGGCAATCTCGTCGAGTGGTACGACTTCTACGCCTATACGGCCTTCGCGCTGTATTTCGCCCCGGCCTTCTTTCCCGGCAACGATCCCGTGGTGCAGCAATTCAATGCCGCCGTGATCTTCGCGGCGACCTTCCTGATGCGCCCGCTGGGCGGCTGGTTCTTCGGCTACCTCGCCGACCATTACGGCCGGCGCATCTCGCTGACCCTGTCGGTTGTCTTCATGTGCTTCGGCTCGCTGATCATCGCGCTGACGCCGACCTATGCGACGATCGGCTTCGCCGCGCCTGTGATCCTGGCGATCGCCCGGATCATCGAGGGCCTGAGCTTAGGCGGCGAATACGGCGCCAGCGCCACTTATTTGAGCGAGGTCGCCGATCCCAGGCATCGCGGCTTCTATTCGAGCTTCCAGTACGTCACCCTGATCGGCGGCCAGCTGACCGCGATCATCGTGCTATTGCTCCTGCAAAAGGTCTTCCTGACGCCCGATGAGCTGAAGGCCTGGGGCTGGCGCATTCCGTTCGCGATCGGCGCGGCGCTCGCGATCGTTGCCGCGGTGATGCGGCGCAATCTGCACGAAACCGAAGCCTTCGAGGAAGCCAAGAGGGTGGTGAAGCCATCAGGCTCGATCACCAATCTGCTGCGCTATCCGCGCGAGCTGCTGCTGGTGGTCGGCCTCACCGCCGGCGGCACCGCCGCCTTCTACACCTTCACCACCTACATGCAGACCTTCGTCAAGCTCTCGGTCGGGCTGACCGAGGACCAGACCACCTTCGTGATCTTCGGCACGCTGGTGTTCGCGACCATCCTGCAGCCGATCTACGGCGCGATCTCCGACAAGATCGGCCGCAAGCCGCTTTTGATCTTCTTCGGCGTCGCCGGCACCCTCGCGACCGTGCCGCTGCTGATGACGCTGAAGGAGACCAAATCGCCCTTCATGGCGTTCATCCTGATCAGCTGCGCCTGGCTGTTCGTCGCCGGCTACACCTCGATCAACGCGGTGGTGAAGGCCGAGCTGTTTCCAACCACTGTCCGCGCGCTCGGCGTCGGGCTACCCTATGCCATCACCGTCTCCATCTTCGGCGGCACGGCGCCGGCGATCGCACTCTATTTCAAGACCATCGGGCACGAGCAGTGGTTTTACTACTATCTCGCCGGCATCATCTTCCTGTCGCTGATCATCTATTCCACCATGCGCGACACCAAGCGCGAATCCGCGATGCATCGCCACGAGTAACTGACTTCGAGTAAACCATGGCCGACGAAACGCCATCCAACAGCAAGCTGACCCGCACCAAGGAAAAATGGGCGCGCGAAGGCCGCTTCCTTACCGGCAAGGTCACGCGCCCTGAAGACCAGCGATTGCCGCCCGGCCAGCATCTGACAAAGGACTGGCCGGTGCTCGATCTCGGTGTCGTGCCGCCGGTGTCGCGCGAGCGCTGGCGGCTGGACGTCTATGGCGCGATCGATAATCCCATCTTCTGGACTTTTGCAGATTTCGCCGCGCAGAAGCAGGAGCAGTTCACCTCCGACATCCATTGCGTCACGACCTGGTCGCGCTACGACAATCAGTGGGAAGGCCTGGCCACGCGCGAGCTGCTCGCGGTCTGCCAGCCGCGCGAGAATGCGCGCTTCGTCGTGTTGCATTCCTATGACGGCTACACCACCAACCTCGCGTTGGAAGACTTTGCCGCCGAGGATGCGCTGCTGGCCCATAGCTGGTCGGGCCAGCCACTGTCGGACGAGCATGGCGGCCCTGTCAGGCTCGTCGTGCCGCATCTGTATTTCTGGAAGAGCGCCAAATGGCTGCAAGCCATCGAATTCGTGACTGAGGATGCGCCGGGCTTTTGGGAAGTCCGCGGCTATCATAATCGCGGCGATCCCTGGGCCGAGCAGCGCTATTCAGGGGACTAGCCTCAAGCAAACAAGGGGGAGCCCATGCCGACCGAACGCTTCCAGTTCACCGGTGAAGGCGGTCATCAGCTCGCAGCGGCGCTCGAGCTGCCGGACGGCGAGCCCGCAGCCTACGCACTGTTCGCGCACTGCTTCACCTGCGGCAAGGACACGCTCGCTGCAAAACGCATCTCGGTCGCGCTCGCCGCCAAGGGCATCGCGGTCTTGCGTTTCGACTTCACCGGCCTCGGCTCCAGCGAGGGCGATTTCGCCAATTCGACCTTCACCTCGAACGTCGCCGATCTCGTGCGCGCGGCCGATCATCTCCGCAGGTCCCGCAAGGCGCCGTCGATCCTGATCGGCCATAGCCTGGGCGGCGCCGCGATCCTGGCGGCCGCCGGCAAGATTCCTGAGGCAAGAGCCGTCGTCACCATCGCGGCACCGTCCGACCCGGCTCATGTCACCGGCCTGTTCGGGGAACATGTGGATGCGATCCGCGCGCAGGGTGAAGTCGAGGTTTCGCTTGCCGGACGCCCGTTCCGGATCAAGCGCGAATTCCTCGACGACATCGTCGAGCACGAGCTGATGAAGGACATCACTGGCCTGCACAAGGCACTGCTGGTGATGCACTCGCCCGTTGACGACACCGTCGGCATCGACAACGCGACCAAGATCTTCGTTGCAGCCAGGCATCCCAAGAGCTTCGTTTCGCTCGACGACGCCGATCATCTGCTGACCAAGCCGGCCGATGCGCTCTATGCGGCCGACGTGATCGCCGCCTGGGCCAGCCGCTACATCGACACGGCAAAGACCGCAAAAGCGATCGATCTCCTCGATGAACCACGCAAGGTCGTGGTCCAGGAAACCCGCAAGAGCAAGTTCGACCAGCTCATCACCGTCGGGCCGCATCATCTCGTGGCGGACGAGCCGAAAGCGGCCGGCGGCGAGGATGCCGGCCCCGGCCCCTATGATTTCCTGCTGGCGGGCTTGGGCGCCTGCACCTCCATGACCATGCGCCTTTATGCTGACCGCAAATCGTTGCCGCTCGACCGCGTCACCGTCACGCTGAAGCACGCGAAAATCTACGCCAAGGACTGTGCGGAATGCGAGACGCGCGACGGCATGCTCGACCAGATCGAGCGCGAGATCGCGATGGACGGCGCGCTCGATGCCGAGCAGCGCAAGAAGCTGATGGAGATCGCCGACAAGTGCCCGGTGCACCGGACGCTGACCTCGGAGATCCGTATCGTGACCAAGGCCGTGGATTAGAAGCATGCCGCCATCGTTCGCACCGCCGCAGCTATCTCGCTCTCGCGCCAGGCCGCAAAGCCGAGCAGCAGGCCATGATCGCGCGGCTTGCCCAGCGCCAGGCTGGATAGTGCGCGCGCTTCAACGCCGGCGTCGACCAAGCGCTTCACCACCGCCTGATCGGCGCGCCCTCGTTTCAGGCGGGCGACCAGCTGGATGCCGCCCTGGGGCACCTCGACCGTCAACGCCTCGCCGAGATGGCGTTGCAGCCCGTCGACGAGATGATCGCGCCTGAGATGGTACAGCCGGCGCATCCGGCGCAGATGTGCCAGGAAATGCCCGTCAGTGATGAACTCGGCGAGCGCCTCCTGGACGTGGCTGGATGCGATCAGGCCGATATGCCGCTGCGCAATCTCGAATGTGCTGGCCAGCGCGGGAGGCACGACGAGATAGCCGAGCCGGATATCCGACGTCATCGCCTTCGAGAAGGTGCCGACATAGAACACGCGGCCATGGGCATCGAGCCCTTGCAGGGACGGCACCGGGCGGCTGTCATAGTGGAGTTCGCCATCGTAGTCGTCCTCGACGATCCAGGTCCTGCCGGGCCTGCTTGATCCGAGAAACGCGGTGCGGCGGGCCAGCGACATCAGCCGCCCGGTCGGATGCTGATGCGACGGCGTCGTGAAGATGAGTTTCGGCGCGGCCATCCCAGGCATCTGCTGCATGCCCTGCTGATCCAGCCCGATGCCGGTGACGCGCGCGCCAGAGGCACGAAAGCCGGCCGCCGCGCCGGGATAGCCGGGATCTTCGACATAGACCTCATCGCCCGGCGTGATGAGCACGGCCGCAATCAAGGTCAGGGCGGCCTGCGCGCTCGGCAGGATCATGATCTGGTCCACGGCTGCGCGAACGCCCCTGCTGGCCGCGAGGTAATGCGCCAGCGCCTCGCGCAGGCGTGTGCGGTTGACCGGACCAAGCTCACGCTTGGCGGCACGCACGGCGCTGCGGCGCAGGCACCGCGCCCAGACCTCGTTCGGAAACTCTCTTGCATCGCCATGCCCCGGACGCAGCGGCTTGAGCGGCGCCTGATAGGACATCGGCCAGTCGGTCTGCTTGAGCTTTGAAGCCCAGGGTGAAAGCCGAGGCCTGGCGGACCGGGCCTTCGATGCGGCAACGCCCATGCCTTCGATCCGCTCGCCGCCATCGACGGTCACCACAGGACGACGTCCACGCGATGCGGCGAGATATCCCTCGGCGGCAAGCTGCTCGAACGCATAGGTGACGGTGTTGCGTGAGACACCGAGATCGCCGGCGAGCCTGCGGCTGGACGGCAGCGCGCAGCCCTTGGCGATGCGGCCGGCCGCGATCAGGCCGCGAAGCTGGCCCGTCAGTTGCGCCACCAGCCCCTGCTCGTCGGCGCGGTTCAGGACGATCAGGCCGGAGATCATGCTGTCCGAAACTGGCACTCTATTCCTTTCCAATCTGGCGCTTTTTCAGGTGCCAGTCCGGATGCTATCCACCGCACCGGACCGCTTCAAGGACCTTGCGATGAACTCTTCCTTGTCTCCCCGCGCCGCCGTCGGCCTGTTCCTGATAGTTGTGCTGGCCTGGGGCGTGAACTGGTCGATGACCAAGCAGATCGTGCAGTTCCTTCCGCCGCTATGGACGTCGGCGATCCGGAGCTGGATCGCGCTGGCCGGCTTGTTCGTGATCCTTAAGGCGAGCGACAATCTGGTGATCCCGGAGCGGCGCGACATCCCTGTCATCCTCAGCGTGGCGCTGCTGCACATGACGATATTCTCTGTCCTGGTCGCGGCCGGTGTGCGCTTCCTGCCCGCGAGCAAGGCGATCGTGCTCGGCTACACCACGCCGCTGTGGGTCGCGATATCAGCCCCCATGCTCGGCAAGGATACGCTGACCGCACCCAAGCTTGCCGGCGCCTTGTTCGGCCTGGTCGGCCTTGCCGTCATCCTGAATCCCAACTCGATCGACTGGAGCAATCGCAACGTCCTGCTCGGCGCCGGCATGGTGATCCTCGCCGCGATCTCCTGGGCCGCGAACATCATCTATCTCCGGGCGCATCGCTGGATCGGCTCTCCGCTCCAGCTCCTGATCTGGCAGCTGCTGGTTGCGACCATCGTGCTCACGGCATTGGCCGTCATCACCGATGGCCTGCCGCACGCGGCATGGTCATGGAAGCTGGTGCTGCTGCTCCTGTATTCCGGCCTGGTCGGGACGGCGCTGGCCTATTGGGCGATGTCGATGGTCAACAGGAGCATCTCGGCGCTGACGACGGCGCTCGGCACCACGGGGACGCCGCTCGTCGGCATCGCCAGCGCGGCGATCCTGCTGGGCGAGCCGATCGACATCAGCCTCGTCCTCGCAGCCGCGCTGATCGTGACCGGCATCGGCCTTGCGACCTTGGGCGATCGGATGTTGCGCCGTCAGGCGACTGCGAGCGGCTGAACGCGCATGGCTCCGCGCAGGCCCGCCGCCGTGCCGAGCACGATGCCGGCGACTGCGATGAACGAGCCGACCGCAAGCGTCGAGATGCCGGTGAGCCCCTGCCCGATCGAGCAGCCGAACGCCATCACGCCGCCGATCCCCATCAGCGCGGCGCCGGTGCCTGAGCGCAGCATGTGACGCGGCGAGGAATAGCCTTCGAGCTTGAAGCGACCGGTGGCGAGCGAGGTGAGCAGGCTGCCCGCGAAGACCCCGCCCACGGTCGCAATTCCGAAGTTCGGCGTTAGCCCGGTCGAGAGCATCGCATATTGCAGACTATCGGCGATCGGCGCGACGAAGGTGAGCGAAGTCACCGGCACCGGATTGAACTCGTCCGCACCGAGATAGCCGGTGACATACCAGCCGCCGGCAACGAGAAGGCCCACGATGACGCCCGCCGCGACCTGGCCCGGCGAGCGGCGAAACGGTGGATGAGCGAAGGCAAACAGGATCAGCGCAACGACGATCACAGCCGCGGCCAGCGCGCGCGCAACCAATTCAGTGACACCGACCGTCGCGAGCACCGATGGCAGCGAATTCATGGTGACGGTGATCTGCGAGGCCTGGACCAGCGCAATGCGCGCCGGCGCAATCAGGCCCTTGAGCGTCATCTGCGCGGCGATGGCGAGCACGATCACCACGACGAAGGAACGCAGATTGCCGCGGCCGAGCAGCACCAGCGCGCGCGAACCGCAGCCGTTCGAGAGCACCATGCCGTAGCCGAACAGCAGGCCGCCAAGGAACAGCACCGGCACCGAAAAGGTGGGTTGCAGATAGATCGACTTGCCGAGATCGACCATGCCGCTGCCGGCGAGGAGCTGGCTCGCAACAATCGCAACCGCGATCGCCAGCGCGTAAGTTCGCACCAGCCGCCCATCCCCCTCCGCCAGCCATCCGCGCATGCTGCTCATCAGGCAGAAGCCGCTGAGCAGGCCGACGGAGCCGTAGACAAGGCCGATAACGAGGCCGGCGAGGATGACGAGTTGGGCGGATTCCATCGGTAGCTCTCAGACCTCTCGCCATTTTCCGTCATTGCGAGCCACCGGGTCCGCGCAAAGCGCGGCCCGATGACAGGCTCCGCGAAGCGATCCAGACTGTCTCCGCGGAAAGACTCCGGATTGCTTCGCCGCGCTCGCAATGACGAGCTTCATGGCCGCAGGATGACCCTATCGCGCGACGAGCCGGCCACGGCGACATAGGCCTCCTTCGCACGCTGCAGCGGATAGATCGCACTCGCCTTGATCGGGAACGGCTTCAAACGCCCACTCGCAAAGCCCGATTCCAGGTCGCGCAGCACCGCGCCTGTCGCAGCCGACGACAGGCCGAGCGTGTCGATGCCGACATAGGTGTGCTGGCCGCGATAGAATTCCAGAATGTTGAACTGCACGATGCGGTCGATCGCGGCGATCAGGATCTGGCGACCGCGCAGGCCGAGCGACTTGTGCGCGGCCTGGAAATAGGGATCGCCGACCGTGTTGAAGACGATGTCGGCGCCCTTGCCGCCGGTCAGCTCGCGCACGCGCGTGGCGACATCGGTTGTGGAAGCGTCGATCACCTCGATCGGCGCATTGCTGTGGCCCTCATAGGCCTCCGCCTTGCGCACCACGCCGATGACGCGCGCACCCTGCCAGGTCGCGATCTGCACCGCTGATTGCCCGACCTTGCCGTTGACGCCGAACACCAGCAGGGTCTCGCCCGGTTTCGGAACACCGGCGCGGCGAAAGCCTTCCATCGCGGTGACGAAGGGCACGCCGATGCCGGCGGCCTCCTCCCATGACACCGTGTTCGGCTTCTCCACCACGGCATCGGCTTCGACGACGAGATGGCTCGCATGCGTGCCGTCGCGGCGGATGCCGAGATCGCCGGAGGAGCCGAACACCTCATTGCCGACCGTGCCGGCCGGACCATCGATCACCACGCCGGCGTAGTCGCGGCCCGGCGTGCGCGGGAACACGGCGTAAGGCATCAGTCCGGTCGCAGCCTTGACGTCGGATGGATTGACGGCGGCGGCCTTCACCTCGATCAGCAGATCGTTCGGGCCACGCGCGAGCGTGCGACGCTCGACATCGGGGGCAAGCGCAGCAGCGTTTTCGGCCTTGCTATTGAGGCGAACGCAGCGTGCTTCGATGGTCATGGTATCGGCTGGCGACATGGGAAAGGCCCGCGATTTCTCGCGGGCCTTGTCGCCTCTGGGGGCGGTCAAGTCAATCCGTCAACTCAGTCCTTGATCAATCCTTGCTCAATCCTTGGGCCGCTTGTCGTAGAGCCGCTTGGCCTTGCCGAGCGAGCGCTCAAGCGTGGCCGGCGCGACCACCTGGACCCTGGAGCTGACACCGATCGTGTTCTTGATGTGGGTCGAGATCCGGTCGGCATGGTCGACGAGGCCGCGGCCATCCCAGCTCTCGGGCCGGGCCTCGGCGATGATGGTCAGCTCGTCCATGCGGCCTTCGCGGGTCAGCTCCAGGATGAAGTGGCCGCCGCACCAATCGGTCGCGAGCAGCACCTCCTCGATCTGGGTCGGGAACAAATTGACGCCGCGCAGGATGATCATGTCGTCGGAGCGGCCCGTCACCTTCTCCATGCGCCGCATGCCCGGCCGCGCGGTGCCCGGCAGCAGCCGGGTCAGGTCGCGGGTGCGATAGCGGATCACGGGGAACGCTTCCTTGGTCAGCGAGGTGAACACCAGCTCCCCCTTCTCGCCATCAGGCAGCACCGCGCCGGTCTCGGGGTCGATCACTTCGGGGTAGAAATGGTCTTCCCAGATGTGCAACCCGTCCTTGGTCTCGATGCACTCCTGCGCAACACCGGGGCCGATCACCTCGGAGAGGCCGTAGATGTCGGTCGCGTCCATATCGAAGGCGTCCTCGATCTCGCCGCGCATCGCATTGGTCCAGGGCTCGGCGCCGAAGATGCCGATCTTGAGCGAGCATTGGCGCGGATCGAGCTTCTGCCGCTTGAACTCGTCGAGGATCGCCAGCATGTAGCTCGGCGTCACCGTGATGATATCAGGCCGGAAGTCGTTGATGAGCTGCACCTGCCGCTCGGTCATGCCACCGGAGATCGGAACCACCGTGCAGCCGAGCTTCTCGGCACCGTAATGCACACCGAGCCCGCCGGTGAACAGGCCATAGCCATAGGCATTGTGGATGATCATGCCGGTGCGGCCGCCAGCGGCGCGGATCGAGCGCGCCATGACGTCCGACCAGGTGTCGATGTCGCGCTGGGTATAACCGACCACGATCGGCTTGCCCGTCGTGCCCGAAGAGGCATGCACGCGCACCAGCTTTTCGCGCGGCACCGCAAACATGTTGAAGGGATAATTGTCGCGGAGGTCCGTCTTCACCGTGAACGGAAATTTCGCGAGATCGGACAGCTCGCGAAAGTCCGAGGGATGCACGCTGGCCTTGTCGAAGGCCTTGCGATAATGCGCGACGTTGTCATAGGCGTGCTTCAGCGACCAGGCCAGCCGCTGCGTCTGCAGCGCCATGATCTCATCGCGCGAGGCGCGCTCATGCGCGTCCATCTCGGCCTTATAGGTGTGGCCGCCTTCCTTCAGCTTCGTCGAAGCCATTCTCGTTTCCCCACATATGTGTTCTTCTCTTTATTGATCTTGCGTGGGCAGCCACGTGCCCGGAACGACACGCGAATGCCCACGGAATTCAGCAATGACGGTGTCGCCTGATGTGACGCGCACATCATAGATGCCGGAGCGGCCGCCGCGGCTCACCTCCCGCGCCGTCGCAACAAGGCGGTCGCCGAGCCTGCCGGGCTTGAGAAAGGTGATCTGCCCCTGCGCCGCGACGACGCGCTCATTGTGCGAGTTGCAGGCAAAGGCGAAGGCGGAATCGGCGAGCGTGAAGATGAAGCCGCCATGGGCGATGCGCTGGCCGTTGACCATGTCCGGACGCACAATCATGGCCAGCGTCGCGAAGCCCGGGCCGATCTCGACGATCTCCATGCCGAGGCCCTTGGAGGCATCGTCTTCGGCCCACATCGCATCGGCACAGGCGCGGGCAACATCCTCAGGCGACAGGGCGGCTTTGACGTTCACGCGCTTCTCCCGGTGAAATGCTTGCTCATGATGTTCTGCCTGATGGCCAAGACTGTCAAACGTGGTCGTAGTCGACCACCACGCGCTCCGACGATGGCTTGGCCTGGCAGGTCAAGACAAACCCGGCCTTCAGCTCCCAGGGCTCCAGTGAATAATTGATGTCCATGGCCGCCTCGCCCTCGACCAGCTTGGCGCGGCAGGTCGAGCACATGCCGCCCTTGCAGGCAAAGGGCAGATCCACGCCGGCGCGCAGCGCGGCATCGAGGATGGCCTCGTTCTCGGCGACCGGCACGTCGCGGCGCTTGCCGTCGATGATCAGTGATGCGACCGCCTTCGGCGGCGCATCTGAAACTACGACTTGCTTCGGCCGCGGCTTGCCGCCGAACTCCGAGACGAAACGCTCGACATGGATGCGCTCCCCCGCGATGCCGAGATCGCGGCAGGTCGCCTCGATCTCCTCGCTCATGCCCAGGGGACCGCAGATAAAGACGTGGTCGACGCTCTCCGCCGGCACCAGCGAGCGCAGCAGCACCCGCACCTTGTCGCCGTCAAGCCGGCCATGCAGGATCGGGATGTCCTGCTCCTCGCCGGAGATGACATGGAAGATCGAGAGGCGATCGATGAAACGGTCCTTCAGCTCCTCGAGCGCCTCCAGGAACATGATGTTGTCGGTGGTGCGGTTGCCGTAGAACAGGAAGAAGCGGCTGTCCGGCTCGCGCGCCAGCACGCCCTTGACGATCGACAGGATCGGCGTGATGCCGGAGCCCGCGGCAAAGCCGACATGGATGCGTCCGGCCTCGGCCGGAGGGATCACACCAAAGCGCCCGGTCGGCGTCATCACGTCGAGCTCGTCGCCGCGTTTCAGCTCCTCCGCGGCCCAGCTCGAAAACGCGCCGCCGTCCACCTTCTTCACGGCAATACGGATCTCGCCGTCATCGGGGCCGGAGCAGATCGAATAGGAGCGGCGCACCTCCTCGCCGTCCAGCGTGGTGCGCAGCGTGAGATACTGGCCGGGGCTAAAAGCATAGTCGTCGGCGAGCTCGCGCGGGATGGCGAAGGTCATCGAAACGGCGTCCGACGCCTCGCGGCGGAGGTCGTTGACGGCCAGGCGGTGAAAGCGCGGTGCGGCTGCGGACATGGTCAATGACACTTGAAATAATCGAAGGGTTCGCGGCAGGCCTTGCAGCGCCAGAGCGCTTTGCAGGAGGTCGAGCCGAATTCGGACAGCAGCTCGGTCTTCTCAGAGCCGCATTGCGGGCACGCGACGGCTTGCTCGCCGAACAGCGCGCGGCGTGAGCTTGAGGCTTGCGGTGGCGCGATGCCGTAGGCACGCAGCTTGCGGCGCCCCTCCTCGCTCATCCAGTCCGTGGTCCAGGCCGGCGACAGCACCGTGCGCACCGTCGGACGATGGAAGCCGGCGCGCTCCAGCGCGATCTCGATTTCCAGCGCGATCATGTTCATCGCCGGGCAGCCCGAATAGGTCGGGGTGATCGCGACCTCGACGCGGTCGCCGTCGACGGAGACATCACGCAGCACGCCGAGATCGGCGATGGTCAACACCGGAATCTCGGGATCGACCACGCTCGCCGCAGCGTCCCAGGCGCGCTGGCGCAATTCGCTGTCGTGCTCCAACAACGTCACCATGTCTGCCCCGGAAAGGTGCGCTGCATCGATTGCAGCTCGGACAGGAGGTGGCCGAGATGCTCGCTGTGCCGGCCGTAACGGCCGCCCTGCTGCATCCAGTCGTTCTGCGGCAGTATAAGCGTTGCCTCGCTGACGACGTCGGACAGCGTCGTCAGCCAGTGGCCGCGCAGGGTGCCGGGATCGATCGCGATACCGGCGTGGATCAGCGCGCGTTCGCCGTCGTCGACGGCGAACATCTCGCCGGTGAAGGCCCAGAGGTGATCGATCGCGGCTTGCGCGCGTGCGTGACTTTCGTCAGTGCCATCGCCGAGCCGGACGATCCATTCCGAGGCGTGGCGCAGATGATAGGCGCTTTCCTTTTCCGACTTCGCGGCGACAGCCGCGAGCGTCGCATCGCGCGAAGCCATCATCGCGCGCCAATAGATATCGGCGAAGGCGGAATAGAAGAACTGCCGCACCAGGGTCTGGGCGAAGTCGCCGTTGGGCTGCTCAACCAGCAGCAGATTGCGGTACTGCCTGACATCCCGCAGATAGGCAAGCTTGTCCTCGTCGTTGTCCCTGCCCTCGACCTTGGCGGCATAGGTGTAGAGCTCGCGTGCCTGGCCGATCAGGTCGAGCGCGATGTTGGAGAGCGCCATGTCCTCTTCCAGCATCGGCGCGTGCCCGCACCATTCCGACAGCCGATGGCCAAGGATCAGCGCATCGTCGGCGCGCCGCAGCGCGTAGAGCACCAGTGGCGTTTCGGAGACCTGGATGTTGGCGGAAGACATCACATCACCCCCATCACATGTGTCCCACTTCCTCGGGCACCTCGTAGAAGGTCGGATGCCGGTAGATTTTCGATTCCGCCGGCTCGAACATCATGCCCTTCTCGGCGGGATCGCTGGCGGTGATCGCGGTCGACGGCACCACCCAGATCGAGAGGCCCTCGCCGCGGCGGGTGTAGATGTCGCGGGCGGCTTGCAGCGCCATGGTGGCGTCGCTCGCATGCAGCGAGCCGACATGCTTGTGCGCAAGCCCGTTGCGGCTGCGAATGAAGACTTCCCACAGCGGAGTGTTCGGCGTGGCCATCCTGATCTCCCTATTCCGCGGCTTGCGCGGTCTGACGCCGGGCGCGCTTGGCGGCATAGGCGGCAGCGGCCTCGCGCACCCAGGCGCCCTCGTCGTGCGCCTTGAGGCGCGCGGCCATGCGGTCGCGGTTGCACGGGCCGTTGCCGGCTAGCACCTGCTTGAACTCGGCCCAGTCGATCTCGCTGTAGCGCCAGTGGCCATCTGCGTCCTGGGTCATGCCGGGATCGGGAATGGTGAGGCCGAGATATTGCGCCTGCGGCACGGTGGCATCGACGAACTTCTGGCGCAGCTCGTCGTTGGAGAAGCGCTTGATCTTCCACTTCGTCGAAGTGTCGCTGTGCTGGCTCGTCGCGTCAGGCGGGCCGAACATCATCAGCACCGGCCACCACCAGCGGTTCAGCGCATCCTGCGCCATCGCCTTCTGCTCGTCCGAGCCGCGGCACAGCGTCAGCATGATCTCGTAGCCCTGGCGCTGGTGGAACGACTCCTCCTTGCAGACGCGGATCATCGCGCGCGCATAGGGGCCGTAGGAGCAGCGGCATAGCGGGATCTGGTTCATGATCGCGGCGCCGTCGACCAGCCAGCCGATGGTGCCGATGTCGGCCCAGGTCAGCGTCGGATAATTGAAGATCGAGGAATATTTTGCTTTCCCGGCGAGCATGGCGTCGACCAGCTCTTCGCGCGAGCTGCCGAGCGTCTCGGCAGCGGCATAAAGATAGAGCCCGTGACCGCACTCGTCCTGCACCTTGGCCAGCAGCGCGGCCTTGCGGCGCAAGGTCGGCGCGCGCGTGATCCAGTTGCCTTCGGGCAGCATGCCGACGATTTCCGAATGGGCGTGCTGGGAGATCTGGCGGGTCAGCGTCTTGCGGTAGGCCGCCGGCATCCAGTCATTCGGCTCGATGCGCTCCTCGGCATCGATGCGGGCCTGGAACTGCGCAGCTCGGCCTGCGTCCTCGAGACCCCGATCGTCGGTCTCGGCCGTGTTCAGCGCCTGGGTATACATGCGCAGTCCTCCCAATTTGTTGGAGGCAACATATAACAAAAATTACGTCATGCAAGATATTTCTGTAACATAAAAAAAGGAGCCTAGCCTTTCTTCTCTTCTCCCCTCGTGGGAAGACGGGCCGGGCTCCAGTGCCCTATGCGGCCTCGCCTCGTGGCCCTCCGAAGCCCGCCGGTGTCTGTGTCGTGGCCTGGCTGATGCCGCGCGAGCGTCAATGATTGGTCAACAACTACTGCTCGGGCACGTAGCTCTCCGCAACCGAAAATAGGCTCGGAAGACTGCGATACCACGTCGCGAGCCAAGCTATGCTCACCAACAGAGCAATGCCGACAACGCTGACAAGGATCTGGGCGACGATGCCGTCGCTGACCTGCACGAGGATCCAGTAAGCGGCAAAGGAAAGGAATACGCCGAAGCAGAATACAGGCAGCGAGCGCTGACCACACAGGATCACTGGCCGCAGCCGTTTGGAACTGAGCCAGTGCGCGTCCGGTGGAAGGAAATGCAGCAACACGATCAGTGTGGCCACGAAATGCGTGAGACGCAGCGGGTCGAGGTTGGTTTTGTCGATTGGATAAATTGCACGACTTAAAGCCTCTGGCACAAATCCTTCCAAACTTGGCACATGCCATGTCATGACGATCAGAAACGCGAATATGAGCAATGCCACCGCGACAACAGTGACCGAGCGAGACAATGCTGTGGACCTTATCCTTGGCCCGCTACCAAAACCGCACCAGATCCCGAATACAAACAAGAACTGCCATGCGAACGGGTTGAAGTACCATTTGCCTCCTGGGAACGAGGGTAAATTCCAATCGAGATGCCGAGCAACAAAATAAACCATCGCAGAGGCGAGCAGGGTCAAGTTCGGTCGCCGCAGCAGGCACCACAACAGTGCTGGCGCAGCGAGAACCAGCACGATGTAGAGAGGAAGGACATCGAGGTTGACTGGCTTATACCTTAGCATAAGGGCCTGGCCGATCATGATATCGGGACGATTGAGAAATTGCGCCACATTGAACACGTCCTTGTACATCGGGTTGTCAAAGCGAGCCGCGGTGCGCGCGACTTGCGCGACAAAAAACAAGAACAGGAAGATGTGCGCGACATACAGCTGCGACGCTCGCGTCCAAAGCCGCTTCGCTGCGGCTAAGAGCAGCCCGTTCCTGACGGCTGGTCCATACGCAAACCCGATCGAATAGCCCGAGGCATAGACGAAGAATTCTGCAGCGTCGCTGAAGCCGAAGTTGCGAAGGGTGAACCAATTGCAGAAGTTATTTGGGATATGGTCGAGGAAGATGATCCACTGTCCGATGCCGCGGATGAAGTCGAGCCGTAGGTCGCGTTCAGGTGGCTGTAAGAGAAGCGTCATGCGCGGCCCTGCGCTACTTGCACCCATGTCCTGAGCCCTCCGCAGAACTGTTTCAGGCTGTCGCGTGAGGCCGCCGCTTAAGTTGATCTAGCTCAAAGCCGCTGTCGAAAAGGAAGATCCGTTGATGGCCGATGTGGGATTTCGCGTCACCTCGCGTTCACACCGCTATCGAGGGCATAAGCGGACTTCGTTCAAATGTGGGCCGGGCGGGACCAAAGTTGGGTTGTATCGCCTTCGGGCTTCGAGCGAGGCTGGGACCAAGGCTTCCGACATGTAAGGGTTTTATTCCTAGGAATATATCCACAGGAAACTGTCGCTCTCTTCGAATTGGCGCAGGGGGCAGCTTGATCTAGCGCAAGGAACGAACTTCGGAGCGTCCCACGTTGGTGTCGTGAATTAGCAAACCCCTTGGAGACAGCAATGAAGCACGCACGTTCCACTCTCGTGCTGACCGCCCTTCTCTCGACGCTGCTGACAACAACAACTTATGCGGCATCGAAGCATCAGCCACAGATAACCCAAGCCCACTACGACGCGATGGAAAAGTGCGTCTCCCAAACACTCGAGGCACTGCCCGGAACCCCGTCACAGGGAAACGGCCTCTCGGATCGGCGGAGGGCGATGTACATGGAATGCGCAAGAAAGGCTGGCTTTAGGCCTTGAGTTTCTTTGAAACTGAGAATTGTCTGGGACAGTCCGACAATTGTCGACGGCTTGGGGATTTGGGGCGATCAGGCCGCGCTGCAAATCCTCCGGTAGTCAACGGCTGATCGATCATCCGGCACAGTTGGCGCTGCAATACGCAGCTCGCGCGGCTTCAGCTACCGAACCTCCGCTCCAACAGCTTTCGCGCCGACGGCAATGGCCCCTTCTCATTGCTTCCATGGCCGTCAAGCCATTGTTCGGACGGGACAAGCAGCGCGCGATAGATCTCGCCGCAGAGCGCGCGGGCCGCCCTGCCCGGCCAGTCCGCCGGCAGCAGGCTTTCGGGCAGCAGCGGATCGCGCAGCACGACGCGGCGGTAATAGTGGATCAGGAGGATGCGCGCGGTGAAGGCGTCGGCCTCGGACAAATCCGTGCCGCGCGCGAGCGCGGCGCGCAGCGGCTCAAAGGTCTTCATGAATTTCAGATAGGCGTCGGCGGTGCGCTCCAGCGGCCAGCTTGCGCTGAGCAGGCGACGGCCGCTGTCATCCTCCGCCGACACCTCGAGGCGGATCGCGCCCGCGGCCTCGTCAGGCACCGGCACGCCTGACGGAGCGACCCACACGCCCGGCAGCGGGCTGCCGAAGCCGGCATTGCGCAGCGCTTCGCGCGAGGCATCGCGATCCTCACCATTGCCGATCAGCAGCAGCTCGAAGCGGCCGGTCCAGTCCGACGGCGGCGGATCGTAGATGTGACGCGTCGCGGCCTCGAACGTCTCGCGTCCCTTCTCGGCGAGACGATAAAAACTGTTGCGACCGACCTTCTCGCGCGTCAGCCAGCCATCGGCGGCAAGGCGCGACATCGCCGTGCGCACCACGCTGCCATCGATGTCGAGCCCCTCGAAGAACGCCAGCAGCGTGCCGAGCCACACCGAACCGCCGCGCGGCACAATGGCATCGCCAAACATGGTGATGACGATGGAGCCCGTGCGCGACGGCTCACGCTTGAGCTGGTCGATGATGCGAGAAAGCGGATGCGCCATGCGGCAGGCTTAGCGCGTTTGGTGCAGGCGCGACAATTCCCTCTTCTCCTTCTCCCCGCTTGCGGGGAGAAGGTCGGGATGAGGGGGAGTCTCCGCAGGGTCGGCGAGAGTGGGATTCGCGGAGAGTCCCCCTCACCCGGAATTTGCTGTTCGCAAATTCCGGCCTCTCCCCGCAAGCGGGGAGAGGCGAAGAAAGAGCATCACCTATGCGGATCGGGATAGACCACGCTGCGCCAGCCGCTGCGATCGAAGGGGCGCCATTGGCCTTCCTTCTGCGCGAGGCGGTCGGCCACCGCATAGACGACGGCGGGATGGTGACCCATGCCGCAATGGCTGCTCTCGACCTCGATGCTCTCGGTCTGCGCGCCCGTCTTCTCCATGCAGCCCTGCCAGGCGCAGACGCCGTCGGTGCGGCTGAAGATGGCGGTGGTCGGGACCGGCGGCGGGGCGCCGAGGTCGCCGCCGAAGCGCGGGTCGACCTCGTCGGCGCGGCGGCCGCTGGCCCATTCATAGACGCGCCAGGCATTGGTCGATCGAGGATTGCCGGCGAAGGGGCTGCCGAGCGTAATCACCTGGCGCACACGATCGGGCATCATCTTGGCGAGCTGGCGCGCATAGAGGCCGCCAAGGCTCCAGCCGACCAGGCTGATCTTGCGACCGTGGGTGTCGTTGAGCTCCTCGACCAGATCGACCATCGCATGCTGCACGCCCGGCCGCAGGCCGTAGTTACGGCCCTGGCGCCAGCCGCTCACGGCGTAGCCCTTGCTGGTGAGAAAGGTGCGCAGCGCGCGCGTGGAGACATCGGAGGCGACGAGGCCCGGCAGCACCAGCACCGGATGGCCGTCGCCGCGCGGCGCAAGGCTCAGCAGCGGCAACGCGCCGAGGAACGCGCCGAACTCGTGGATCGCGCGCCCTTCCAGAAACATCAGAGTACGGGACGGCGGGCGCAGCGTCTGGGCGGTAGCGGTCATCAATGGATCCCCTTGGGAAGAATTCCTGAACAGCCCGCCGGCCGCGATATCGGCAACGGGCACGAATTCCAATACGCCGGCTTCTTGATCGTTCCGCAGCGCAACATGAATCAGCTAGGCGGCCGGTTCCCGATATTCAAGCGGGAGAGACACGGGGCCACAATAGGCCCGCGCGTTAATGCTGTCAGGCGTGACGCAAAAGTCACAACAATCGGAGCAGGAATTCGCCCGTGTAGAGCGCAAGTCCCGCGAGCCCGCCGATCAGCGAGCCGTTGAAGCGGATGTATTGCAGGTCGCGGCCGATGTTGATTTCGATCAGCGAAATCAGCTGCGCCATGTCCCACGCCTTGACCTGGTCGGAGATGAAGGTCGAGACGCCGCTCTTCTGGTCGGCGACGAAGCTGCGCAGCACTGTGACCAGGCCCTGGTTGATCTCGCCGCGCAGCTCGGCATCGCCGGCGAGCGCTTCGCCCGCCGCGACGAACATGCCGGCGAGATGATGCTGCAGCACCTGGGTCTCGCCGGATGCGCTGCGCTCGATGAAGGAGCGCGTGTTGGCCCAGACGGTGCGGGCGAGATCGGCAAGCTCGGGCCGCGCCAGGAAATCGCGCTTCAAGCCGTCGATGCGGTCGATATAGGCCCGGTCGGTGCCGAGCCGGTCGACGAAGCTGAGCACCATGCGGTCGAACTCGCCGCGGAACGGATGCCTGGGATCGCTGCGCACCTCGTTGAAGAACGCGGTGGCGGACGAGACGATCTTGTTCACGAGAAACTTGTCGGCGCGATAGAGCTTGAGCAGGGTCGGCAATTCCGCGCGCACCTTCTCGCGGATCATCGCCATCGTTTCCTTCTGGTTCAGCGTCTCGTGCATCACGCGCAGGAGATCGTCGAACAGGATCTGGTGCCGCCCCTCCGCGACGAAGCCGCGCAGCGTGCCGGCCGCGAGCGGTGCGAGGTCGATCGCCTGGATTTGTGTCGACATGCGGCGAATGATGAAGGTCATCAGGCCGGAGCTTTCGGTCGCGGACACCGCCTCCGGCAGCAGCCGCAGCGCAAAGCGCGCGAGGTCATCGCTGCGCTTGCGGTCGCGCAGCCAGTCGGCGACGAAGGAGCCGAAATCGATCTCCTTCAGCTTGGCCTCGACGGGACCGGCCTCGAGGAAATGGACCTGGATGAACTCGCCGAGCTTGTCGGCGATACGGGCCTGGTTGCTCTGGATGATGGCCGTGTGCGGAATCGGCAGGCCCAGCGGCCGCTTGAACAGCGCCACCACGGCATACCAGTCGGCGAGGCCGCCGATGGTCGCGGCCTCCGCAAAAGCGGCGACGAAGCCGAACACGGGATGCACCGGCAGCAGCCATTTTGCGACGATGAACAGAGCAAGCGTCGAGGCCAGCACCAACGTCGCCAGCGCTTTCACGCGGCGAAGCTCCGCGGCGCGTTCGGCGTCGCCAGGGGTGTCGAATGAGAAAGTGGCGGGGCGAGTCATTGTGAATTGGAGACTACGTCATTCCGGGACGATGCGAAGCATCGAACCTCAGGTACGCAATTGCGCACCTGAGAATCTCGAAATTCCGGGTTCGCCCTTCGGGCGCCCCGGAATGACGGGGGATGATGACGGCAGCGCAAACAAAAGGCCCGCCGAAGCGGGCCTCAAAACACAGTTTCAACTCAACGCAACAAACTCAACCACACAATCAGGCGGGCTTGTAAACCTTGGCGAAGTTATCCTGAGCGGACTTCGCACCGTTGGCGGCGAGCTTGCCGAGATAGTCGGCGGTCGCCTTGGTGCGCGAGACGAACGCTTCGCCGCGGGCGCGGAGCAGGCTCGACTGGATCTCGACGGCTTCGCTGAACGACTTGGCGGACGCGAGCTTGTCGATACCCGAGAAGAACGCCTCGGCGTCCTCGTAGATCGCCTGCTGGATGTTGCGGCTGATCTTGCCGGCTTCAGTGACGGACTCGGTCACCGCGTTCTCGACGGCGGCGGTCACGCGCTCGGAGCCAGCGAACACCTCGGCAGCACGGTCCTTGGCGGTGTTGGCGGTCTTCTTGACGAATTCGCGGGCAGCCTCGGGAACTTCCAGGTTCTGGATGTTCTTGAAAGCGTCTTTGAAGCCCTCGAAAGCGCTGTTGGTTTCGGTGGTCATGGGGGTTCTCTCCATCCTCATTAGGTTGAGCTATGGGCTCACCCCGTCCTCGATGGCCCGGGGCACTGGATATATGGCATTGTTAATTGTGCGACGCAATATTCATGGTGCAATGCGGCATCACGAATTCGTGATCAGCCTTATCTGGAGGCATTCTGATGCCTCCCTGCCCCCGCCGCCTACTGTGCATGGGGTTGTTTTGCGGTTTTTGGCCGGCGGGGTGGCGCTTTTAGTGCTGGACGGCACTTCTTAGTGCTGGACGGCACTTCTTAGTGCTGGACGGCGCCTGGCAGCCCATAGGCCTCCATCTGGGCCTGGACCTGCGCGATGTTGTGGCCAAGCACGACGATGTCGTGGGTCTTGCCGTCGACGTCCCGGACATGGTCCCGGAGCAACGCCTCAGCCTTGAAGCCGAGGCTTTCGAACAGCGCGATCGCCGCCTGCTGGTCGACCGTCATCTGGACCGAGAGCTTCTCCAGCCCCGCCCCGAGCGCGAGCGCGAAGGTCTCCTGCGACAGCGCCTTCCCGACCCCCTTCCCGCGCACGTCCTGCGAGACCACCATGCGGATCTCGCCGACATGGGGCGACCAGGAATGCGGGTCGCGCACCAGGGTGCCGCAGCCGACGACCGTGCCACCCCTGACCGCGAGCAGGCTCTGAATGGCGCCGCGCTCGATCTCCTTGACCCAGGCCGACAGCACCTTCGGCTCGCTGATGTTGCGCGGCAGGAACAGCAGGTCATGGGTCGGCAGGCCTTTGCCGAAGGCAAGCACGGCGGCTTCATCGGCGGCCGACATCAGGCGGATCTCGATATCGCCGGCGTCGGTCTTGACGTGGCGCGGATAGGTACGCTGCTCAGTCATGTTGATCGTGTCCCCAGCCAGGAATCCAGTTTCGGCCATAGCCGCTTGATGGCATTGGCGCCGGCGACCAGCGAGACGTGACCGCCTTTCAGCATCACCTCTTCCTTGTCCGCCGAGCCGATCTTCGCGATCAGATGTTTGGCCGCGTCATAGGGCACGATGTGATCGTGCTCGGCGACCGCGTGCAGGATCGGCACCTTGATGTTCGCGAGCTTTGCCGGGCGGCCGCCCACCGACATGGTGTCGTTGTAGAGCTTGTTGTCCCACATCAGGTCCTTGGTGATGGTGCGAAAATATTCACCGGCCAGCGGCAGCGTGTCGGTCGCCCAGCGGTCGAACATCCGGTACGACTTCACGAACTCGTCGTTCCAGATGTTTTCCCAGAGCTGGATCTGGCTCGCCGCGCGCGAGGCCGGACGCAGCATCTCGAACGACGACAGGATCATCTCCGGCGGCACGTTGCCGACGCTGTCGACGAGGCGGTCGACGTCGAAATAGCGGCGGTCGGAGAAATTGGAGAACAGCTTCATCTCGCGGAAGTCGATCGGCGTGGTGAAGCAGATCAAATTCTTCATCGGCCCGTCCGGAAAGATCGAGCCGTACAGCAGCGACAACACGCCGCCGAAGCAATAGCCGATGACAGAGACGTCCTGCTCGCCGGAATCGGCCTGCACGCGGCGGACGCAATCGGGTATGAAGTCGAGGACATAATCCTCCATCCGCAGGCTTCGCTCCTCCGGCCGCGGCGCGCTCCAGTCCAGCATGTAGACGTCGTAGCCGCGCTTCAACAGGAACTCGATGAAACTCTGGCCAGGCACGAGGTCGAGGATGTAGCCGCGATTGGTGGTCGCCATCACGATCAGCACCGGCACGCGGTAGATCTCGTCCGACATCGGCCGGTAGTGATAGAGGCTCATCGTGCCGCGCGAATGCAGCACGTCCTTCGGGGTCGATCCGAGCGTCGGACCCGAGGTCGAGAAATATTCGACGCCCTTGATGCTGCGCTGGATGGCGCGCTGCACCTCGGCCTGGATGCGCTCCGGGATGCTAGCGAAATCAAGTCCCGTCGGCGCGTTCATCTCGGCCCTCCGCCTTCGGATGGCGGACGTTTGGTACGCGGCGGCCGCAGTGCGGCATCGACCGGCGATCCGCCCGACGCCGCCGACATCTGGCTGAGCATCGACTTGATCTCGCCGATCTGACCCTCGATGGCTTGCAGCCGCTCGGCGATGCCGGTCATCTGCTCGCGGCTCGGCAGGTTCATCGAGAGAAGATATTTCTCCATGAGATCGCCGAACTGCTTCTGAGCGCCCGCAGCAGCACCGCCGGCCCGATTCATGGCCTGCGAGAATTCAGGCGTCTCCATCGCCTTGGTGGCGAAGGAGTTGAAGCCCTTCTCCATCTCGCCAACCATCTTCTGCCACAGGGCGACAGGGTCGGTGATCTTGTCGGTCATCGGCGTCCTCCAGGTCACGAGGGCTTCTTGCGCCCCTCTTTTGCCGCCATACCACACCGTTGCGACGGGCCGGTCAACGGCTAAGCGACAGGCTGATGTCGTACGGCTTCTTTGCGGCGGCAAACCATGCGATACAATTCCGGCCTGCCACAGGGGAACAATCCGGTGAACGCTTCCGCCCATCAGCCGCCGCAGACCGTTCGCGCCAACGGCATCGACATCTGCTACGAGATTTTCGGCAACGACAATGCCGAGCCGCTTCTGCTGATCATGGGGCTCGGCGCGCAGATGATCCACTGGGACGATGGCTTCTGCGAGCAGCTTGCCGCGCGCGGCTTTCGCGTGATCCGCTTCGACAATCGCGACATCGGGAAGTCGAGCCATCTCACGGGCGGCAAGCGGCTGACGCCGCTCGAATTGATGAAGCTGCGCTTCCTCAGGATTCCCGTGGCCGCTCCTTACAAGCTGATCGACATGGCCAAGGACACGGTCGGCCTAATGGATGCGCTCGGCATCAAGTCTGCGCATCTGGTCGGAGCGTCCATGGGCGGCATGATCGCGCAGGAAGTGACGTTGTCGTTTCCCCAGCGCGTACGCTCGTTGACGTCGATCATGTCGACGACGGGCAATCCGCGTGTGCCGCCGCCGACGCGGGAGGCTGCCGCGATGTTGATGGCGCCGCCCCCGCGCAGCAAGGAAGAGTTCATCACGCGCTTCGGCGAGACCTGGAAGATATTGCGGGCCGGCTCCTTTCCCGAGGAAGAAGCGCTCGATCCAGGTCGTGCCGAACGCGTCTTCGCCCGCGGGCTCAATCCCGCCGGCGTCGGCCGGCAACTCCGCGCCGTGCTGGCCTCCGGCAGCCGCAAGGAACGGCTGCATGGCGTGAAGACGCCGACGCTGGTGATCCATGGCTCCGTCGATCCGCTGGTGCGCCCCGAGGGCGGCAAGGACACGGCGGAGTCAATTCCGGGCGCAAAGCTGTTGATGATCGAGGGCATGGGCCACGCGCTGCCGATGCGGTTCTGGCCGGAGATCATCGGCGCGATCGACAAGCACGCGCATGGCGCCGCGGCCAAAGCGGCTTAAGCCTTCTTCGCGATCCAGATCACGTGGCGCGCCCCGCCGCCTTTGCCGGTGGCGCGCACATTGATCTCGTTGACGTCGAAGCCGGCGCGGCCAAGTCGTTTGGTGAAAGCGGGATTGGGCCCCGATGACCAGACGGCGAGTACACCGCCGGGCCGCAGCGCCGCCTTTGCGGCCGTCAATCCGCTCGCACTGTACAGTGCATCGTTGCCTTTCCGCGTAAGCCCCTCCGGTCCGTTATCGACGTCGAGGAGAATGGCGTCGAAGGCCGAGCTCTTCGCTCGGATGATTTGGCCAACATCGATTTCGCGGATGCTCACCCTGGCATCATCGAGACTGTCGCCGAAGACCTCCGCCATCGGACCGCGCGCCCACGCCACCACCGCTGGCACCAGCTCGGAGACCACGATCTTCGCTTTGGCCCCAAGCGCGGCCAGCGCCGCGCGCAGCGTAAAGCCCATACCGAGGCCGCCGATGAGGACGACGGGTCTTGCCACCTTCTCGATCTGCTTCGCTGCGAGCGTTGCGAGGGCGGCTTCGGAGCCCGACAGGCGGTTGTTCATCAGCTCATTGGTGCCGAGTTTGATCGAAAACTCCTTGCCCCGCCGCATCAGGCGGAGCTCCTCGTCCGAGCCGGGGATTTTGGCGGTGTCGATTTTTTCCCAGGGAATCATGGGAGACGTTTAGCACGATTGGGCTGGCGGTCACCCGCCGGCCCAGACGTCCAGCACGTAGCGGTTCTTCGTACCCATCTCCTCAATCCAGCGGGCGCCCGCGGCCGCATCGCTGCCGCTCCTCTCGCGGTAGATCGCGACCAGCGCCGCCTTCACGTCGGGCTCCATCCTGCTGCCGTCGCCGCAGACATAGATGATTGCGCCCTGCTCGATCAACGGCCAGACCTTGTCTTTCTGCGCGGCGAGCACGTGCTGCACATAGGTCTTCGGTCCGTCCGCCCGCGAGAACGCGGTGAACAGCTCGGTGATGCCGCTCGCAGCAAGCGCCTTGAGCTCATCCGCGTAGAGGAAGTCCTGGTCCGGATGGCGGCAGCCGAAAAACAACATGGACGGTCCGAGGCTGGCGCCCTTGGCCTTGCGCGCGGCGCGCTCCTGGAGGAAGCCGCGGAACGGCGCGAGCCCCGTGCCCGGACCGATCATGATGATCGGCACGGACGGATCGTCGGGAAGCCGGAAACCGGCCTTGGTCTCGCGCACGGTGGCGTAGACCGTGTCGCCCGCACGCCGGTTGGCGAGATAGTTCGAGCAGATGCCCTTGTACGTACCGCGCCCGGAGGCCGCCGGTCCTTCGACCACCCCGACGGTGACGCTGCAACGCGCAGGATCGACCGACGGCGAGGACGAGATCGAGTAATAGCGCGGCGCCAGCAGCGAGAGCATTTCCAGATAGACGTGGAACGGCAACTCGCAAGCCGGATATTCAAGCAGGAGGTCGAACACTGATTTGCGCTTGCCCAGGATCTCGGTCCGGTAGCGCTCGAGCGTTTCAGCCTCCTCGCCGACAAAGGCCAGCAGCTTCGGCTTGGTGACCGGACAGCGGGTGTGCTCCGCCATGGTCTGGATCTGCTTCCGTGTCGCCACCTGCTGCAACTCGACAAACTCGCTGAGCAGGCGTCCGACCGACACGGCATTGCCAACGGGCAATTGCGCGCGGCGGCCTTCAGCCACCTGAAGCCTGATCTGGTCGGCCGGCAGGAAGCCGAAGCGGCGGGCAACGGAGTCCACCAGCGTCGGATCGTTGCGCGGAACGACGCTCAGGTGATCGCCAACCCGATAGCTGATGTTGGCCGGCAGCTGCACCTCGATATGGCGCGTCGATCGCTCCGACGGATTTGCACCGGACCTGTTCTGAAGCTCGTCATTGATAAGCACCTTCATCGCGACCGCGCCGCCCTGGGCGACGATGGTGTTGACGGCGGTCACCGCGACAGGCTCGATCGCGTAGAGCGGATCATCCTCCGCGGTGCGGGTGAAATTCCAGTCGATGCCGAATTCCTTGGTCGCGACCTGGGCAGCCGCCGGGAACCATTTCTGGAACTGGCCGTCGAGATCGCTGCGCGCATCGCCCTCGCCGCGCGGATAGACCGCGCGTGCGCCATGCTTGGACATCTGCTCGTCGATTAAGCGCGGCACCGATTGATAGGTTGCGGCCCAGTCGCTGTTGCCGCAGCCGAACACGGCGTAGCGCACACCGGCAAAGGCATCCTTCGGCAAATCCTCGCCCAGCCATTTGACGAATTGCGTCGCATTATCGGGCGGAGCGCCGTTGTAGGATGCGCAGATGATCAGCACGCCGCCCTGCTGCGGCAACTTCCCGACATACTCGTCGAGCGGCCCGAGATGCACGGCAAAGCCGTTGATCTCGGCAAGATCGGCCATGCGCGTCGCGAGCTCCTCAGCCGTGCCGAGATTGGAGCCGTAGAGCACCAGCATCGGCGTGTTATGGCCTGGCCGTGTCGTCGGCTGGCGTGGTGCCTTTGGCGCAGAAGCCGCAGCCGCGACCGGGCCGCCATAGGCGCCACGCTCGCGATCCGCACGCGGACGCACCTTGATCTTGAAGCCTTCCGGCTTGATCGTCAGCGTTTCCTTCAGGTGCATCTGATAGCGCTGGTGATCGATCAGCTTGAAGCGCTGGAGGATCATGCCGAGCGCCAGCGCCGCCTCGTGCATGGCGAAGCCGCGTCCGATGCAGGCGCGCTGGCCGTTGCCGAACGGCTTCCAGGCATTGATCGGCCGCTTGGCCTCGGCTTCCTTGCTGAAATTCTCGGGATCGAAGGCATCGGGCTTGGGTCCCCAGACGCTGGGGTCGCGATGCAGCGCGGTCACCAGGATCGTGACGAACGTGCCCTTCCTGAGCTTGTACTTGCCGCCGCCGATGGTCTCGTCGTTCAGCGGCGAGATGCCGTAGGCCGGCGCTGGCGGCCACAGCCGCAGCGCCTCCTTCAGGATCTGTGTGATGTAGGTAAGCTGCGTCACCTGCTGATAGGTCGGCTTGGCATTGACGTCGGGGCCGAAGACGCGGTCGACCTCGTCATAGGCCTTCTTGAGAATGTCCGGATGCTTCAGCAGCGCATAGAGCGTGTAGGACAAAAGGCCGCTGGTGGTCTCGTGACCTGCGATCAGGAACGTGTTGATCTGGTAGCGAATGTTGACATCGTCGAGCTGCTCGCCGGTCGAGCGGTCGACGCCGGTCATCATCGCGGCGAGCATGTCCTTCTTGTCGTCAATGCCTTCCGCACTCTTACGGCGCTCGGCGATGATCTCGTCGACCATCTTGTTCATGAAAGCGACGTCTTCGCCGAGCGTCTTCCGCCGCTTCTGCATCCAGAGCTGCTCGAACGGCAGGCCGCGCGTCATCATGATGGTTTCGAGCGAGCGCACCAGCGACTCGACGAAGGGATGGTAGTCGCGCCGGTAGAACGAGTTGAAGCGGTAGTCGAAGCCACAGAGGCCGATGGTGTCGAGCGTCAGCGCGGTCATGTCATGGACGACGTCGATCTCGTCGTCGGCGTTCAGACGCTCCCATTTCTGGACGAGCTGCTCGGCGATGTCGACCATGCTCGAATGATAGGACTGCATGGCGCGATTGCCGAAGGGCTGCAGCAGAATATTGTGCGCCTTGCTCCAGTTCGGCTCCTTGGTATCCGCTGTGAACAGGCCGTCGCCCCCGACCGCCCGCACGCGCCGCAACGCACCGCGCACCGTCTTGTCGAAGCGCTTCTCGTCGGACAGCTCGTCGACGAGATCATGGCCGGACACGACGACGATCGGCGAGCCCATCATGTCGAGCCAGAAGATCGGGCCCAGTTCCTTGGCAAGTCGGGTCAAATGCTGCACGGGTGCGGCCGAGTCGAGCGACAGCATGTTGCCGACCACCGGCTTGGTTGGCGGCTGCGGAATCGGATCCAGACGGTTCTTCGATGACATAAAAAACGTTTCCCCCTGCCGCGATCGCCAACTTCGTCATTGCGAGGAGCTCGCGACAAAATTGCGGAGCAATTTTGCGCTAGTGATGAGCAATCCAGACCGTCTCCGCGGATGCATTCTGGATTGCTTCGCTTCGCACGCAATGACGAGCTAGCCGAACCGCCTTCTACGCCATTCGATCAGCTTGCTGCTGACCTCTTCCGGCTTCTCCTGCTGCGTCCAATGGCCGCTGTCCTTCACCAGGTACTTCTCGAGGTCAGTCACCAGTCTCTCCATGCCGTCGGCCGCCGACGGCGGCAGCACCGCGTCGTTCTCGGCCATGATCATCAGCGAGGGCACGGTGATGTGGTGATCGAGCCCTTTCGAGCGTTCCCAATTGCGGGTGAAATTGCGATACCAGTTGATGCCGCCGGTGAAGCCGGTTCTTGTGAACGTGTCGACGAACACCTTCTTCTCGTCCGCCGACAGGATCGGCGTGCGCGGATCATGCCTGGCGTCGTAGTTCGCGATCATCTGCGGGAACGCCAGGTTGATGCGGGGCGAAGCACCAATGCCGGCAATCGGCTGTTCCTCGGGCGCACCGGGAGGGCGCGCAGCCGGCTTGCGCATGAAGGCGTCAAACGTCTGCTCGACGCGGCTGCCAAAGATCCTGTCCGGCTCGCGCGCGGGGTCCTGGAACTGGACGATATACATCTGGTCGCCGAAGCGCTGGCGGAACAGCGCGATCGGATCCATCGGCGCGCGATCCCAATGCGGCGTGTTGACACCGACGACCCCGGCAACGCGTGAGGGGTGCCGCAACGGCATCTGCCAGACGACGAAACCGCCCCAATCGTGGCCGACGAAGATCGCCTTCTCGATGTTGAGATGATCGAGCAGCCCGACGAGATCGCCGGTCAAATGCTCCATGTCGTAGGCCTCGACCGGCTCGGGCCGGTCGGTCGCGCCATAACCGCGCTGATCGGGCGCGATCACGCGGATGCCGGCCTCGCTCAGCGCCTTGATCTGGTGGCGCCAGGAGAAGGCAAGCTCCGGCCAGCCATGGCACAGCACAACCGGCGGCTTGTCGGTCACTGGGCCCGCATCGTGATAGCCCATGCGGATTCCGTTCGTCTGCGCGAACTGGAGCGGCGGCATTTCAATCATCGCTTGTTCCTTATTCCGCGGCGCCCTTGATGTCGGTCGCCGGCGGCCCATAGGCCGCTTCGAGCGCGGCGAACTCCTCCGGCAGCATGTCGCACATCACCTGCACATGCGGAATGATGTTGGCGCCGACGATGAAGCCGAAGTCGAGCTGGTCGCGATAGCTCTGCACGGTGATGTTGAGCGCCTGCCCGTGGGTCGAGATCGACACGGGGAAGATGTGCAGCAGCTCTGCGCCGGCGGCGTAGAGCGTTTGACGCGGTCCCGGCACGTTGGACACGGTGATGTTGGCGGCCGGCGGCAACACGTCCGACAGATTTGAGCGGCTGTAGAGCAGCGCCAGGATCTGCACCATGATCGGCGCGCCCAGCATCGAGATGTTGGAGACCTGCGGCATCAGCGCGCGCAAGGGATGCGACATCTCCTTGGACTTGGTCGACTGCGCGATGATCGCCTCGAGCCGCGCCTTGGGATCCGCGACATTGGTCGCGATCGAGCAGATCATGCCGAACACCTGGTTGTTGGCCTCGGTGTTGCCCTCCTCGCGCAGCGAGATCGGCACGGCGGCGGTCAGGGACTTCGCCGGCAGCGTACCGTATTGCAGCAGATAGCGGCGGACGACTCCGGAGGCCAGCGCGAGCACGACGTCGTTGAGCTTGCCGCCGGCCTGCTTGGCCAGCGCCTTCGCGCGCGACAGCGAGATCGATACGCCGGCAAAGCTCCGCTCCGACGAGATCGTCTTGTTGAGCATGGTCGGCGGCGACACCATGCTGGCAAGACTCTCGCGCGACTTGGGATCGGCGATCTTGCCGAGTACGTCGGACACGCTCTTGAGCACGGTCGGGATGTTGCCGGCGAAGCGCACGGCGCTTTCGATCTGGTACATCGCGTTGTCGAACAGGATCGAACCAATATCGCTCTTGCCGGTGCGCGGCAGTTGCAGATTCTTCGCAGCCGTCGACGCTTCGAGCGGCTGGCTGAAGAGCTGCTGATAGGAATCGAGCAAGTTCGCGGCGATGTCGCGCGGCTCCTGCCCGGGCTTCGACCCGCCCGTCGGCGGCTCGACCTTTCGCGGGATCGGCGAGATGTCGTAGATCATGTTGGTCAGCGCCGCACCGGCGCCGCCGTCGATGGCGGCATGGTGCATCTTGGAATAGAGCCCGACCTCATTGTCCTTCATGCCCTCGAACACGTAGAACTCCCAGAGCGGGCGGGCACGATTCAAGAGCTTGGCATGCATCCAGCCGACGATGCGCTCGAGCGTGGCGCGGTCGCGCGGCGCCGGCAGGCTAGCGCGGAAGATGTGACGATCGATGTCGAACTGGTCGTCCTCGACCCAGGTCGGATGATCGATGTCGAGCGGCGCCTTCTCCAGGCGCGCTTTGAGGATCGGCGCAATGTGCAGCCGCGAGACGATCATCGCCTTGAAGTCTTCGAAGAAGTCGCCCTTGTAGTCGTCAGGCAGGCTAAAGATCGCCATGCTGCCGACATGCATCGGCATCTCAGGCGTTTCCAGATAGAGAAACGACGCGTCCAGCGACGACAGCTTCTTACCGTCAGCCATAGTTCCCTCCCGAATATTCGACGGGCGCCTTTGACGGCGCTTCTCGTCAGGCCGATACTGCCCGCTCCGGCGGGGCATATGCAATGGCAAACGGCCCTCTGCGGTCAAATGGCCAGAACTCCCCCTCCGGTTGCGCCAGGCGATCGGCCACGGCCCATAGTGCCGCCGGGTTCACCCCGAGCCCGATATGGCTGGCGAAATACAGTTCGATATTCTCGGCCCGGTCCGAGGGGTGCAGCAGGCAAGTCCGCCAATTCACGACGCCGTCTGCGCGCGAATAAATCGACGTCGCCGGCACCTTGAGATCACCGGCGATCGCCTCGCGCAGTTCGGCAAAGTTTTCAACCCGCTCGCCGGACAACGCCTCATACAGCGCGGTCGCATTGGTCGCCCGCACATCATTGGCAAAGGGGCTGCCGAGTGTGATGACATAGCGGACCAACTCAGGTGCCTGAAGCGCGAGATCCCTGGCATAGACACCGCCGAGGCTCCATCCGACCAGGCTGACCTTGCGTCCACTTGCGGCGTGGATCTCGGTGAGACGGGCGAGCAAGGTTTCCCGCATCCGCGCCAGCCCGCCGAGATTGCGGCCCATGCGCCAGGCATGTGCCTCATAGCCGAGCTCGCGCAGATAGCGCCGCATCGGCGCCATCGACAGATCGCTGGCGAGAAAGCCCGGCAGCGCCAGCACCGGATGGCCGTCGCCCCTGGGCGCGCGCATCAGCAGCGGTGACAGCAACACGCTGGCGTTGAATTCGAACAGGCCGCGCGCCTCCGCGAGCAGCAGGCCGAGGGCCGGCGGACGAAGCCGGCCCGAGCCTGGCCCCGCCTCGCGCGCGTCGGACATTACTTCTTCTTGTCGCCGCTGCGCGGGGCGCCGAGACCAGCCATGGTCACGAACATGTCCTGAAACCGTTCCGCCAGCTTGGGATCGAAGGTGAACCAACTCTGGATCAGCGATTCCGGCGAGACCTTATCGATATTGCTCAGGACCTGCTGCTGCAGCTTATCCATGACGGCAATCTGCATCGGCGAGACATCCGGCAATCCGAAGAACTGGCGGGCCTCGAGGGGGGTACAGTCGATTTCGATATTAACTTTCATGTGCCCTCCGGATGAGATTCGAGCGGCGTCAGACAGTATCGCCGCGACATGGTGTGCGACGCAAGCGACCTGAGCCGGGGACGGGACACCGGCCTGCCGCGATCGGCGGATATGGTCAATCAAATTGTCGGCGCGAACGGGCGCCGGCGGGCCATTTCCACCTCATTTTCGAGGTCCGACCCGGCCGAAAGTTCAATGTCGCTCGCGCGCCTGTCTCCCTTAAAAGACTGGTCAGCATTGCTGCAAAGCGGTGCAACTTGGCGCGTTCCTTGCTGGAATGGCGCTTGCACGGGTCGAGAAACTCTGGGCAACATGGATCGATCAGCCCCGCCGAACAATCAAAAATGACGGTCGGGGCGAGTGAAGAGGGTCAAGAATGTCAGTCGGACGAAGTCTATTTGCGGCGACGCTCGCCGGTGCGCTTGCGTTGGCGGTGTCGCCGGTGTCGAGCCAGACGCTGCGCTACGCCAACCAGGGTGAGCTGAAATCGCTCGACCCCTACACCCTGAACGAGTCGACCACCAGCGCGCATCTCGGTCATGTCTATGAGGGCCTGGTCGCCCGCGGCAAGGACCTGAAGATCATCCCGGCGCTTGCCGAAAGCTGGGAGACGCCGGAGCCAACGCGCTGGCGCTTCCATCTGCGCAAGGGCGTGAAATTCCACAATGGCGACCCCTTCACCGCTGACGACGTGGTGTTCTCGGCCGAGCGCGTGCGGGCAAAAGGTTCAAACTTCCTCAGCCGCGTCCCGGCCGATGCCAAGGTCGTCAAGGTCGACGATTACACGGTCGATTTCGTCCTGAGCTCGCCCAATCCCATCCTGACGGCGCTGTGGGCGACCTGGTACATCATGGACAAGAAATGGGCAGAGGCGAACGATGCGGTGGCACCGACGCCAGCCGCGGCGACGACCCCGAGCTATGCCTCGCTCCATGAGAACGGCACCGGTCCCTTTACCATCGAGAGCCATCAGCCGGGCGTGAAGACCGTCTTCAAGGCCAATCCGAACTGGTGGGGCAAGCCGGAGCATAATCTGAAGGAAATCGTCTTCACCCCGATCTCAAACCCGGCCACGCGTGTCGCAGCGCTGTTGTCGGGCGAGGTCGACGTGATCGAGCCGGTTCCGGTCCAGGACATCGAGCGCGTCAAAGCGAGCCCCAACGCCACCGTGCTGACAGGACCCGAGCTCCGCACCCTCTTTGTCGGCATGGATCAGGCACGTGACGAACTGCTGTATTCCAACGTCAAGGGCAAAAACCCGTTCAAGGACGTTCGCGTTCGTGAAGCCGTTTACCGGGCGATCGACATCGAGCTGATCAAGAATCGCGTCATGCGCGGACTCTCCACGCCGTCCGCATTGATGGTGGCACCGGAGATCTTTCCCTCGAAGGATTTCACCCGGCCGAAGTTCGATCCGGACGCCGCCAAGAAGCTTCTGGCAGACGCAGGCTATGCTGACGGTTTCGAGGTGACGATGGATTGCCCGAACGATCGCTACGTCAATGACGCCGCGATCTGCCAGGCGATCGTCGGCATGCTCGCCCGCATCAACATCAAGGTGGACCTGCAGGCACAACCGAAGGCCCAGTATTTCGCCAAGGTGCTCAAGCCCGGCGGCTACAAAACTTCGCTGTACATGCTGGGCTGGACCCCGGATACGCTCGATTCCCAGAATGTGCTGCATGACATCATGGGCTGCCGCGACGATCCCAAGGATCCCAATCGCGGTGAAGCCAATCTCGCCGGCTATTGCAACAAGCAGTTCGACGAGCTCGCCGACAAGGTTCTCGTGGAATCCGATACGGCCAAGCGCGATCTCCTGATCAAGCAGGCTTTCGAGCTGTCGATGAAGGACTGGGCCTATATCCCGCTGCACCAGCAGGCGCTCGCCTGGGGCGTGTCGAAGAAGGTGAAGCTGACCCAGGGCGCGGACAACATGGTCAGGCTCTACTGGGCGACCATGCAAGGCGAGTAGGTGTCGGCTAGTTGTGGAAGTCCCGGAAGCCATCGCTTTCAAGATCTGGCTTCCGGGACTTGTTGTTTCGGGCTAACGCAATGATGCGTGCTGCTGAAGAGATGTGAAAGGAACAGATGCTCGCTTTCACACTACGCCGGGCAATCCAGGCCGTCGGCGTCATGATCGCCGTTGGAATCATCGCGTTCTCGATGTTCCGCTTCGCCGGCGATCCCGTGAACCAGATGGTCGGGATGGATACGTCGGGCGCCGAACGCGCCGCGATCCGCAAATCGCTCGGCCTCGACGATCCCGTCATCGTGCAGTTCGGCCGCTATCTCGGCAACGCTGCGCAGTTCAAGTTCGGGGTGTCCTACCAGTTCCGCCTGCCTGTCACCAATCTGCTGATGGAGCGGATGCCGGCGACGCTCGAGCTGGCCATCGTTGCCACGATCTTCGCGATGCTCAGCGGCATCCTGATGGGCGTTTATTCGGCGCTGCGCCGCGACAGCTGGCTCACGCATATATTCCAGGCCGTCTCGCTGATCGGCATCTCGCTGCCGACCTTCCTGATCGGCGTCCTCATGATCTACCTGTTCTCGGTGACGCTCGGCTGGCTGCCCTCGTTCGGCCGGGGAGACGTCGTGCATATCGGCTGGTGGACCACGGGCCTGCTGACCTTATCAGGATTGAAGGCGCTGATCATGCCCGCGATCACGCTTGGCCTGTTTCAGATGACGCTGATCATGCGGCTCGTCCGCGCCGAAATGCTGGAAGTGATGCGGACCGACTACATCCGTTTCGCCCGCGCCCGCGGCCTCAGCACACGCGCGATCCATTTCGGGCACGCCCTGCGCAACACGATGGTTCCCGTGATCACGGTGGCCGGCCTGCAATTTGGCTCGGTCATTGCTTTCGCGATCATCACCGAGACCGTGTTCCAGTGGCCGGGCATGGGGCTCCTGTTCGTGCAAGCCGTTCAGAACGTCGATATCCCGATCATGGCGGCCTATTTGATGATGGTGTCCCTGATCTTCGTCACCATCAATCTCGTGGTTGATATCCTCTATACCATCGTCGATCCGCGGCTGCGCTCGACGGTCAGCCGGGCACACTGACATGAGCGAAGCTGTCGTTCCGCATACAACCGAGAAGCGCCCTGCGGCGCCGCCTGGCCGGTTCAGGCGCGCGCTCGACGGCGACGTGTTCTACTCGTTCCGCCGCTCCAAGATCACCATGATCGCGGCGGGTGTGACGCTGCTGTTCTTCCTGGTCGCGATCTTCGCTTCGGTGCTGTCGGTGCAGAATCCGTTCGACCCGGCGCAGCTCCAGCTGATGAATTCGCGCATCTCGCCGCTCTGGACCGCCGACGGTCAGAGCCCGTTCCTGCTTGGCACCGACGAGCAGGGCCGCGATGTGCTGTCCGCGATCCTCTACGGCCTGCGCATCTCGCTGCTGGTCGGGGTGCTCGGCGTGGTCTTGTCAGGCGCGATCGGCATCCTGCTCGGCTTGACGGCCGGCTATTTCGGCGGCGCGGTCGACGGTTTGATCATGCGCATCGCCGATGTGCAGCTCTCCTTCCCGGCCATCCTGATCGCGCTTCTGATCAACGGCATCGCCAAATCGGTCTTCGGCAACAAGCTCGACGAGATGAGCATGCTGGCGGTCCTGGTCTTTGCGATCGGGTTGAGCTTTTGGGTGCAATATGCCCGCACGGTGCGTGGCTCGGTCCTGGTCGAGAAGAACAAGGATTATGTCGCGGCCGCGCAATTGATCGGCCTGCCCGCCCCCGTGATCATGCTGCGCCACGTGCTGCCGAACACCACCGGGCCGATCCTCGTGATCGCCACCATCAACCTCGCGCTCGCCATTATCACCGAGGCGACGCTGTCGTTCCTCGGCTCGGGCATGCCCGAGACCATGCCGTCGCTCGGCACGCTGATCCGCATCGGCAACGGCTATCTGTTCGCAGGCGAATGGTGGATCGTGGCCTTCCCCGGAATTGCACTTGCGGCGTTGATCCTGTCGATCAATCTGCTCGGCGACTGGCTGCGCGACGCGCTCAACCCCAAACTCCGATGAGTCTACAGCGTTCATGACCGAACCCGTCCTCTCCGTCCGCAATCTCAAGGTCGAGTTCGCCTCGCGCCGCGGCACACTGCGCGCCATCGACGGCGTCTCGTTCGACATCGCCAAGGGCGAAGTACTCGGCGTGGTCGGCGAATCCGGCGCCGGCAAGTCGGTGACCGGGCTTTCAGTGATCGGCCTGATCGACCCGCCCGGCCGCATTGCCGGCGGCGAGATTCGCCTCGCCGGCCTGCGCATCGACAATCTGCCGCCGGAGGAGATGCGACGCGTCCGCGGCAAGCGCATCGGCATGATCTTCCAGGATCCGCTGACCTCGCTCAATCCGCTGTACAAGGTCGGCGACCAGATTGTGGAGACGATCCGGACCCATCTCAATTTGTCCGAACAGGCCGCGCGCCGCCGCGCCATCGATCTGCTCGCCGAGGTCGGCATTCCCGCGCCCGAAAAGCGCATCGACGGCTATCCCCACGAATTCTCCGGCGGCATGCGCCAGCGCGTGGTGATTGCGCTCGCGATCTGTGCCGAGCCGGAGCTGATCATCGCGGACGAGCCGACCACCGCACTCGACGTCTCCGTGCAGGCGCAGATCATCTCGCTGATCAAGCGGCTTGGCCGCGACCATGGCACCGCCGTGATGCTGGTGACCCACGACATGGGCGTGATCGCCGAGACCTCGGACCGCGTCGCGGTGATGTATGCCGGCCGTGTCGCCGAGATCGGTCCGGTGCAGGATGTCGTCAAGAACCCGCTGCATCCCTATGCCAAGGGCCTGATGGGCGCGATCCCGACGCTTGCCGGCGACGACAAGCGCCTGGTGCAGATCCCCGGCTCGATGCCGCGGCTCTCAGCCATCCCGCGCGGCTGCTCGTTCAACCCGCGCTGCGCCTTCGCATTCGACCGCTGCCGCATCGACCGGCCCGAGCCGCTGCCGCACGGCGCGCAATCGGTCGCCTGCCATCTCTATGACACCGTGCCGGCGGAGACCGCGGCATGAGCACGCCTTTCGTCCAGGGCACAAATCTGCGCCGCGTCTTCGACGTTTCAAAGCCCTGGCTCAACCGCGTGCTCGAAGGTGGGCATCTCGAATTTCTCAAAGCCGTCGATGGCGTCACCTTCGACATCAAGAAGGGCGAGACCTTTGCTCTCGTCGGCGAGTCCGGCTCGGGCAAGACCACGGTGGCCCGGATGGTCGTCGGCCTTTTGCCGCCGAGCTCCGGCGACGTCCTGATCGACGGCATCTCGATGACCGATCCGCGACAGGCGCAGGCGCGACGAAAGCTGCGCCGCCGCATCCAGATGATCTTCCAGGATCCCTATGCGAGCCTGAACCCGCGCTTCCGGGTCGATGCCATCATCTCCGAGCCGATCCGCGCCTTCGACCTGATCCAGGGCGAACGCGACATCCAGGCCCGCGTCGGCGAGCTGCTCAGCCTCGTCGGCCTGCATCCTGACGATCGGTTGAAATTTCCGCACGAATTCTCCGGCGGCCAGCGCCAGCGTATTGCGATCGCGCGGGCGCTCGCCTCCGACGCCGAGTTCATCGTCTGTGACGAGCCGACTTCGGCGCTCGATGTCTCCGTGCAGGCACAGATCCTGAACCTGATGCGCGACCTCCAGGACAAGTTCGGCCTGACCTACATGTTCATCAGCCACAACCTCGCCGTGGTCCGCCACATGGCGAGCCGCGTCGGCGTGATGTATCTCGGCCGCATCGTCGAGATCGCGGAGGGACGCGAGCTGTTCTCCAACCCGCGCATGCCCTACACCAAGATGCTGCTCGGCGCCGTGCCTGATCTCGCCATGAGTGGCCGCCAGCGCATTCCGGTGAAGGGCGAGATTCCGAACCCGATCAATCCGCCTGCTGGCTGCGCCTTCAATCCGCGCTGTCCGCTGGCGTTCGAGCTTTGCCGCAAGGAAGTTCCGAAACTTATCGACGGCGTCGCCTGCCATGCCGTGAACACCTCGCCGGTCCCGGCATAACGCGCGCGTGCCATGCGGCCTGTGCATTTGGCATCCCAGGGCCTGATGTGATCAATTGCGCGCGCCGTCAACGAGGTAGCCCATGGCCAGCATCGTCAATCCGGATCCCTTCACGACGCGTCCCGAGATCGAGGGCACGTTTGGGGTCGTCGCCTCAACGCACTGGATCGCGACCGCCGTCGGCATGGCCATCCTGGAAAAGGGCGGCAACGCGTTCGATGCTGGTGTCGCCACTGCTTTCACGCTTCAGGTCGTCGAGCCGCATCTGAATGGCCCCGGCGGCGATGTGCCTGTCATCGTCCACGACGTGAAGCGCGGCCGCACCGAGGTGATCTGCGGCCAGGGCCCGGCGCCGGCGCGCGCCACCATCGCGCATTACAAGAGCGAAGGCCTCGACATGGTGCCCGGCACCGGCCTGCTCGCGGCCTGTGTTCCCGGCACCTTCGAATCCTGGATGATGCTGCTGCGCGACTACGGCACCATGCGCGTGCGCGACGTGCTGGAGCCCGCGATTTCTTACGCCCGCGACGGCTACCCGCTGGTCGAGCGCGCCTGCGCGACGATCCAGACGGTCGAGCAATTGTTCCGCAAGCACTGGCCAACCTCGGCCGCGGTCTATTTGCCGAACGGCGAGGTGCCGAAGCCCGGCACGATCTTCACCAACAAGACGCTGGCCGGGACTTACGCCCGCATCCTCAGCGAGGCCGAGAGCGGCGGCGGTGGTCGTGACGCCGAGATCGAGCGTGCGCGCAAGGCCTGGTCGCAAGGCTTCGTTGCGGAAGCCATCGACAAGTTCTGCCGGACGCAGGAGGTGATGGACGTCAGTGGCTCCCCGCATCGCGGGGTGCTCTCCGCCGACGACATGGCGCGCTGGCAGCCGACCGTCGAAGCGCCGCTGACTTACGATTACGGCCGTTACACCGTCTGCAAGGCCGGGGTCTGGAGCCAGGGCCCGGTGACGCTGCAGCAGCTCGCGCTGTTGAAGGGCTTTGCGCTCGACGGGCTCGATCCGACCGGGCCGGAGTTCATCCATCTCCAGATCGAATGCGCAAAGCTCGCCTTCGCCGACCGCGAAAAATTCTACGGCGATCCGAAGTTCTCCGACATCCCGATCGCGACGCTGCTGTCGGATGCGTACAACGACGAGCGCCGCAAGCTCGTCACCGACAGGGCCTCGCTCGACTTCCGGCCCGGCACCGTCGAAGGCTTCGGCGGCGTGGTCAAGCTCCGCCGCGCCGAAGGGCAGCGCGAGGCGGTTGGCGCGCTCGGCGCCGGCGAACCGACCGTGGGACGCTTCGGCGAGGTGCGCGGCGATACCGTGCATTTCGACATCATCGACAAGGCCGGCAACATGGTGTCCTCGACGCCGTCGGGTGGCTGGCTGCAATCCTCGCCTGTTATCCCCGAGCTTGGCTTCTGCCTCGGCAGCAGAGCCCAGATGTTCTGGCTTGAGGAAAACCATCCCGGCTCGCTCGCGCCCGGCAAGCGGCCGCGCACCACGCTGTCACCGACCATGGCATTGCGCGACGGCGAGCCGTATCTGGCCTGGGGTTCGCCCGGCGGCGATCAGCAGGACCAATGGATCACGCAGTTCTTCCTGCGCCACGTCCATTGCAATCTCAATCTCCAGGAGTCGATCGACGCGCCGGCCTGGCACTCGGAACATTTCCCGATCTCGTTCTGGCCGCGCACCGCGCGTCCCGGCGTGCTCGTCGTCGAGAACCGCGTGCCGAAGGCAACGATCGAGAATTTGCGCGAGCGCGGACATATCGTCGAGGTCGGCCCCGACTGGTCGGAAGGCCGCCTCACCGCGGCCTCGCGCGTCGGGGTGCGCCGGCGCGCCGCCGCCAATCCGCGCGGCATGCAGGGCTACGCCGCAGGACGCTGAAGGCAGCACATGACCTGGTCGATCATCGCGCGAGACCCTGCCACCGGCCAGTTCGGCATTGCGGTCGCAACCCGCTTCTTCGCTGTCGGCGCCCGCGTGCCCTACATTGCGGCCGGCCTCGGCGCCATCGCGACCCAGGCCTTCGTCAATCCCTATTACGGCATCGACGGCGTCAAGCTGCTGCGCGAAGGCCTCAACGCCCATGACGTGCTCGCCGCGCTGCTCGCGACAGACGACGGCCGCGAGAGCCGGCAAATCCATATCATGGATGCGAGCGGTGCGATCGCCGCGCATACCGGACGCGACTGCGTCGACTGGTGCGGCCACATCGCCGGCAGCGGGTTCTCGATCGCCGGCAACATGCTTGCGGGTGCCGATGTGCTCGCCGAGACGGCGAAGACCTATATCGCCAATGACAGCCTGCCCTTCCCGCGCCGCCTGCTCGCGGCAATGCGCGGAGGCGAAGCCGCCGGCGGCGACAAGCGCGGCAAGCAATCGGCCGCGCTGCTGATCCACGGCGAGGAGGAATGGCCGGCGCTGGACATCCGCGCCGACGACCATCCCGATCCACTCGTGGAGCTCGAACGGCTCGAACGGGTCAGTCACGAGCTCTGGGTCCATTTCCGCCCGTCCATGCCGACCCGGAAGAACCCGGCCGGCAACACCGATCGCAGCGTCATCGAGGCCAGCATCGCCGCGGCGCGGGCGAGACAAGCATGAGCCCTCTCATCGAGATCAGGGACCTTCGTGTCCGCTTTCACGGCGACGACGGCCGTATCACCCACGCGGTCGACAGCGTCGATCTCAGCGTCGCCAATGGCGCGACGCTCGGTCTCGTCGGCGAATCCGGCTGCGGCAAGAGTGTGACGTCGCTGGCGATCATGGGCCTGCTGCCGAAGCAGACGACTGAGATTACTGGCGCGATCCGCTTCGACGGTTTTGACCTGCTGAAGACCCCGGACCAGACCCTGCGGGATCTCCGTGGCAACCGGCTCGCGATGATCTTTCAGGAGCCGATGACGTCGCTCAACCCGAGCTTTACGATCGGCGACCAGATCATCGAGACGATCCTGCGCCATCGCGGCGGCTCGCGGAAAAGCGCGCGCGAGCGGGCCATCGAGCTGCTGCGCCGCGTGCACATCCCCTCGCCCGAGCGACGCGTCGACGAATATCCGCACAAGCTCTCCGGCGGCATGCGCCAGCGCGTGATGATCGCGATGGCTCTAGCCTGCGATCCGCAGCTCCTGATCGCGGACGAGCCGACCACCGCGCTCGACGTCACCTTGCAGGCGCAAATCCTGGAGCTGATGCGCGAGTTGAAGGCGGCCAGCGGCGCCGCCATCATCCTGATCACCCACGATCTCGGGGTCGTCGCAGAAGTCTGCGACGAGGTCGCGGTGATGTATGCCGGCGAGATCGTCGAGCGCGCGCCGGTCGACGAATTGTTTTCAGCGCCGCAGCATCCCTACACCGTGGGCCTGCTTGGCTCGATCCCGCGCCTCGACCATCGCGCCGAGCAGCTGGCGACCATCGAAGGCATGGTACCGAACATGGCGCAGCCGCCCGCCGGCTGCCGCTTCGCCGCGCGCTGTCCGTTCGTGCTGGAGGCCTGCACCAGGGCGCCGCCGCAGCTGATAAACGTCAGCCCGAACCACGTCTCGCGCTGCATCCGCGCACCGCTCGAAGTTTTGGTGTCGTGATGGCGCTGCTCGAGGTCAACGGACTGGTCAAGCACTTCGTCGCCGAACGCTCGCTGTTCGGCCGGGCGCGGGCGCATGTCAAAGCGGTCGATGGCGTGACGTTCTCCCTGGAGGCGGGCAAGACTCTCGCCCTGGTCGGTGAATCCGGTTGCGGCAAATCCACTGTTAGCCGTCTGGTGCTGCGGCTGATCGAGCCGGATGCAGGCAGCGTGCGGTTCGACGGCCGCGACCTGCTCTCGCTCGATGCCGATGCGCTGCGCAAATTCCGCCGCGAGGCGCAGATCATCTTTCAGGACCCCTACGCCTCGCTCAATCCGCGCATGACGGTTGCGCAGATCCTGACCGAACCCCTGGCGCTGCACGATCTCGTTCCACCGGCGCAGCGGCCACAGCGCGTCGCGGAGCTGCTGCGGCTGGTCGGGCTCGAGCCGCGACTGGCCCGGCGCTATCCGCACGAATTCTCCGGCGGCCAGCGCCAGCGCATCGCCATCGCCCGCGCGCTTGCGGTCGAGCCGAAGCTGATCATCTGCGACGAGCCGGTCTCGGCGCTCGACGTCTCGATCCGTTCGCAGATCTTGAACCTGCTGCGCGAGCTTCAGGACCGGCTTGGCCTCGCCTACATCTTCGTCTCGCATGACCTCGCCGTGGTCAAACACATCGCCGACCGCGTCGCGGTGATGAATCTCGGCTGCATCGTCGAAGAGGCCGACGCAGACGAATTGTTCGCCCAGCCCCGCCACCCCTATAGCCGCGCTCTGCTGTCGGCGATCCCGCTGCCCCGGCCTCACGCCAAGCGGGCGAAGGTCGTGCTGCAAGGCGAGATCCCGAGCGCGCTCAATCCGCCGGCGGGTTGCCGCTTCCACACCCGCTGCCCCTTCGTGATCGACCGCTGCCGCACCTCAGCGCCAGCGCTGGTGGCCGACGGCGCGGGCCACGCCACCGCCTGCCACCGCGTCAGCGAGCTGCCCCCGGCCGACGCGATACTGCCCGCAGCGGCCGGATTTTCCCCGGCACTGGCAAAATTAGTCGCGGCCTTCAGCCGAAAGACGGAAGGCGCGAACCCGGCCGGTGTTGGTATACAGAGTGCAAGGCCACCAACCACGTAGCCCGAGCAATGGGGACTGTCCGATGAAGATGTTTCGCCTGGCCGCGACGGCTGCCGTTGCCCTGCTGACGCTTGGAGCCGCGCAGGCCCAGACCACGCTGCGGATTGGGCTTGCCGAGGACCCTGACATTCTCGATCCCACCATGGCGCGGACCTATGTCGGCCGCATCGTGTTCGCCGCCTTCTGCGACAAGCTGTTCGACATCGACGAGAAGCTGAACATCGTGCCGCAGCTCGCGCTGTCGAGCGAGACCGTCGATGATGGCAAGGGCCTCGTCATCAAGCTCCGCCCCGGCGTGAAATTCCACGACGGCGAGCCACTCGATGCGGACGCCGCCAAATTCTCGCTGGAGCGTCACTTGACCTTCCCCGGCTCGTTCCGCAAGCCGGAGCTCGCCTCGGTCGACCACATCGATGTCGTCGATCCCCTCACCATCAAGCTGGTGCTGAAATCGCCATTCTCACCGCTGCTCGCCCAGCTCACCGATCGTGCCGGCATGATGGTGTCGCCGAAGGCGGCGAAGGAAGCCGGCGACAAGTTCGGCCTGCACCCGGTTTGCGCCGGTCCCTACAAATTCGTCGAGCGCGTGCAGCAGGATCGCATCGTGTTCGAGAAGTTCGCCGACTACTGGAACAAGGATAACGTCTTTATCGATCGGATCGTGTTCCAACCCATCGTCGACACCACCGTGCGGCTCGCGAATTTGAAATCGGGCGGCCTCGATTTGATCGAGCGCGTGCTCGCCACCGACCTCAAGGAGGTGCGTAGCGATTCACGGCTGAAGGTCGCGACCGCCATCGAGCTCGGCTATCAAGGCATCACGCTGAACATCGGCAAGGACAAAGCCAAGGGCCCGCTCAGCCAGTCCGCCAAGGTGCGGCAGGCGCTCGACCTTGCCATCGACCGCGAGGCGATCAACCAGGTCGTCTTCAACGGCGAGTTCCAGGTCGGCAATCAATGGGTCAATCCTGATCACCCCTACTATCAGAAATCCCTTCCGGTCCGTGCGCGCGACGTGGAGAAGGCCAAGGCCCTGCTGAAGGAAGCTGGCGTGAAGCCGCCGGTCAGCGTCGATTTCCTGGTGCCGAAGGGCGCGGAAAACGAAACACCGGCGCAGATGATCCAGTCAATGGCCGCAGAAGCCGGCTTCGACATGAAGATCCGCGTGACCGAGTTCGCGACCGGGCTAAAGCAGGCCGAGGCCGGCGATTATCAGGCCTTCTGGCTCGCCTGGAGCGGCCGCATCGATCCCGACGGCAACAGCGTCGTCTTCCTGCACAGCAACGCGCCTCAGAATTACAGCGACTGGAACAATGCGCAGGCCGACAAGGCCCTGGAGGACGCGCGGCTCGTGACCGACCCGGCCAAGCGCAAGGCCAGCTACGAAATCCTGGCCAAGCTGGTCCAGGACGAAGAGCCCATCCTCTATCTCTACCACCGCCGCATCATCATTGCGCACACCACCAAGCTCGAGGGTTACAAGCAGATGCCCGACGGCCTCGTGCGCGTCGTCGGCCTCAAGCTGAAGTGACGCCAAGCGGATGCTGAACTTCCTCGCCCGCCGGCTTGCGCAGATCGTCCCGACGCTATTCTTCGTGTCGGTGCTGATTTTCTCGCTGCAGCAATTGCTGCCGGGCGATCCCGCCCTGGTGATGGCGGGCGAAGAACGCGATCCTGCCGTGATCGAGCAAATCCGGCACCAATACCGGCTCGATCAACCCGTCCCCGTGCAATACGTCTACTGGATCAAGGGCGTCCTTGTCGGCGACTTCGGCGAATCCCTTCGCAACAAGATGCCGGTGCGCGAGCTGATCGCGCAAAAGCTGCCGGTGACGCTGCAGCTCGGCGCCATGGCCATCATCATCGCCTTCCTGATCGGCATCCCCGCCGGCATCGTCGCGGCCGTGAAGAAGGGGACGGCCTGGGACTACGGTGCCAATTTCTTTGCGCTGTGGGGCATCTCGACGCCGAACTTCTGGCTCGGCATCATGCTGATCTTCCTGTTCTCGATCGAGCTCGGCTGGCTGCCTGCCTCCGGCTATGTGCCGCTGACCGAGAACTGGCGCGCGAGCCTGGCCGCCACCATCATGCCGGCTTTCGTGCTCGGCAACGCCATCGCCGCGATCCTGATGCGGCATACCCGTAGCGCCATGCTGCAGGTGCTGGAGAGCGACTATGTGCGCACGGCGCGCGCGAAAGGCCTGTCCGAGCGCTCGGTGATTCTCAAGCATGCGATGCGCAATGCGCTCACGCCGATCATCACGCTCGGCGCGCTCGAACTCGGCACGCTCCTGTCCGGCGCGGTGCTGACCGAGCAGATCTTCTCCATTCCCGGCTTCGGCAAGCTGATCGTCGACGCCGTGTTCAACCGCGACTACGCCGTCGTGCAGGGTGTGGTGCTGGTGACCGCCACGGTCTACATCACGCTCAATCTGGTCGCCGACCTCGCCTATATCCTCGTCAATCCGCGGCTGAGGGGCTAGGCCATGACCGACGCCGTGCTTACGGCCACCCCCATCACTGATACCGGCGAGCTGGACAGCCCGGCGCGCCGGGCGCGGCGTCGCCTGTTCAAGCGCAAGGCGGCGGTTGCGGGCCTCGTGGTCCTCATCGTTTTCATCCTGCTCGCACTGCTGGCGCCTCTGCTCGTGCCCTATGATCCCATCGCGACGAGCTGGAGCCTGGTGCGCAAGCCGCCGACGACCGCGCACTGGTTCGGCACCGACGAGCTCGGCCGCGACATCCTGAGCCGCGTCATCTATGGCGCACGCGCCTCATTGCTGGCCGGCCTGATCTCGGTTGCGATCGCGCTCGGCATCGGCGTTCCTCTTGGCCTGGTCTCCGGCTATCGCGGCGGATTCGTCGATGCGCTGATCAGCCGGATCACCGATGCGATGCTCGCCTGTCCATTCCTGATCCTGGCCATTGCGCTGGCCGCGTTCCTCGGCCCGAGCCTCGGCAATGCCATGATCGCAATCGGCATCTCGGCGACGCCGGTCTTCATCCGCCTCACCCGTGGCCAGGTGCTGAGCGTCAAGGCCGAGGACTATGTCGAAGCTGCTCGCGCGCTCGGCAATCCGCCCTGGCGGATCGCGGTCTCCCACATCCTGCCGAACATCCTGCCCGCGCTGCTGGTCCAGGCGACCTTGTCGATCGCCGCGGCGATCATCGCGGAAGCCGCCCTGTCGTTCCTTGGGCTCGGCCAGCAGCCGCCGTCGCCGTCCTGGGGCAGCATGCTGAATGCGGCGCAACGCTTCCTGACCCAGGCGCCCTGGATGGCGATCTGGCCGGGGCTGGCGATCTTCCTCGTGGTGCTGTCACTGAACCTGCTCGGCGACGGCTTGCGCGATGCGCTGGACCCACGGCAGCGTTAGATCACCACCTCACGCATCACGCGGCGACAATCCATCTCATATTCCAGGTCGACCACCGGCGGCCGCGCAAAGTGCCAGGTCAGGCCCGAGCGCAGCGCGCCGCGCCGTACCAGCTCGTCGACCAGCGCATGATGGAAGTCGTGCACGGAATAGGCCTGGACGCCGGTGGTGTCCTTCCAGCCGAATCCAAATGCCGCCATCCGGTTCTCCATCTGCGAGGTCGTCGTGAAGCGCACCTTCTCGCGCAGGCCTTCCGGACTGAGGTCGCGATAGCGCACGGTACGTTCGACATAGGTGCCGCTGCCTTCGCGCGCCTCGGCACCACCGGCGATCACGAAGGACGGCGCCTTCGACGTCGTCGGGCGCGTGAACGAGAACGCATGGAACGACGGCTCCGCGGGCGGATCGATTTCCGGACAGACATTGCTGCGTGCCACCGGATTGGTGCTGCCGTCGAAGATGCCCCACTCCGACAGCGTCTTCACATAATGCAGGTTGAAGGCGCGAAAGCCTTCCTCGCTGAAGGCGGCCGGCGAGCGCAGCTCGCAGGCGCAGAAAGCCGTCAGCGGACGTCCTTGCGCCTGGATGTAGTTTGCAGCCAGCGTAAACCCGTCGGCCAGCGTCACCAGGCGATCGAACCTGACGCGCTCGATCTCATAGCCGTCGTCGGCAGCAGCACCAGCAGAATACTGGAACACGGAAGGGATGAACCGGTAATTTCCGGCAGAGAATTCACGCGTCATGTCGAACCCTAATCCAGCTGGATGCGAATGCCTTTGGCGCCGTTGAGCAGGCGTCTCAAGTGAAAGCCGGCGAGCGGATCGTCGGCGTGCATCCCGACCAGCGCGGCGAAGGCCGGCATCGCCGCGGCGTCGCCCGCCTCCATCCTTGCAAATGCCTCGGCATATTGTGCCGTCGCGGGCGCATCAAACTTGTCCTGCGGCAGCGGCTCGAACGCGCGCAGCGGTTCGCTGCGTCCGCGCAGCATCAGATCACCCACCGGGCGCCCCTGAAAGCTCGCCGCCGCCTCGGCGACACTGGAGCTGACGCAGATGCGGGTGCCGAGCTGCTTGTTGGCGGCCTCCAGCCGCGCCGCGATGTTGATGGTGTCCCCATAGGCGGTGTAGTCGAAGAAACGATTGCCGCCGAAATTGCCGACCAATGCGGATCCTGCGTGAATGCCGATACGGGTTGTGCCGAAATTCACGCCCCTGGCCTTCTGGCGCACGCAAAAATCCTGCGCCCAACGGTCGAGATCGTGTGCGCAGGCCACCGCACGCGTCGCATAGTCGGGCTGATCGCCGGGCGCATTGAACAGCACGTGGATCGCATCGCCGATGATCTTGGCAACCGTCCCCTCATGCGCGAAGATCACTTCGGTCATCCCACCGACATATTCGTTGAGGAGCCCGCCCAATGTCTCGGGCGCTGCGCTCTCGACCAGCGATGTGAAGCCGGTGATATCAGTGAATATGACGGCGACATCGCGCCATTGCACCTCGATACCCTCGCTATCGCTGCCTGCCGCCAGGCGTTTGGCGAGCTCGGGCGAGAAGTGGCGCGACAGCGCGGCGTGGGCCCGTTCGGCTTCCGCCTGACGGCGCCGCACCTCGCGTAGCATCTCGATGTGGCGAAGCGTCTTCTCGATCGTCGTTTCGAGGTCGGCGAAGTCGATCGGCTTGGTGAGAAAATCGAACGCGCCGCGGTTCATGGCGGTGCGGATATTGCTCATATCGCCATAGGCCGAGACGATGATGGTCGACTTCTTGTCCTCGGCTTCCTGCAGCTTCTGCAAGAGCGACAGCCCGTCCATCCTGGGCATGTTGATGTCCGAGACCACCATGTCGACATGCGGGTTCTGCTCGAGCGACTCCAGCGCCTCGATACCGTCGCGTGCGAACATGATGGCGAGAAGCCCGTCACGGATCTTCCTGCGGAATTTCTGCAGGATCAGCGCCTCGAGATCGGGCTCATCGTCGACGAAGAGAATAGTCGGGGTCATGCCGCCTGCTCGAGCCTCGTGTCGATCTGCTGGCGCAGCTGCGCGAAGTCGATCGGCTTGGTGAGGAGCCCGCTGGCGCCGCGCTCGATCGCCTTGCGATGCGTCTCGGCATCACCGTAGGCCGTGATCATGATCACAGGAACATTCGGATGCTCGGCGCGCACCCTGGGCAGCATATCAAGCCCGCTCATGCCGGGCATGTTGATGTCGGACAGGATCAGGATCAGCGAGGGATCGCGCACCTCGGCGGCACGCTTCAGCGCATCGGGCGCAGAGGGTGCGAACTCCATCTGGAAACGGCCGGCACGCAGGTCGCGCCGGAATTGCTGCCGGAACAGCGCCTCGACATCGGGCTCGTCATCGACGACCAGGATGTAAACGTTCACGTCTTGCCTCCCGAAGTGCCGCTTGCCGCCATTGCGCGCGGCAGGGTGATGATGAATTCGGTGAAGGCACCGGGTGTGGTGTTCACGTCGATCGTGCCGCCGTGCTGCTTCACGATGATGTCGTGGCTCATGGACAGGCCAAGCCCGGTGCCCTCGCCTGCCGGCTTGGTGGTGAAGAAGGGATTGAACATCTTCTCCTTCACGTCCTGCGGAATACCCGTGCCGTTGTCGCGTATCCGGATCTCGACCTTATCGCCGAGATTTTTCGTCGATGCGCTCAGGGTCGGCTCGAAGCCGTCGGCTCCGCTCTCCTTGCGCTTGGCCGCCGCATAGAAACCGTTCGAGATCAGATTGAGGAAGACGCGGGTGATTTCCTGCGGGTAAATATCGACCATGCCGGCTGCGGGGTCGAAGTCGCGCTTGAGCGTGACGTTGAAGTTGGACTTCTCGGCCCGCGCGCCGTGATAGGCCAGATTGAGGCTTTCCTCCAAGATCGCGTTGATGTCGGCGGGGCGATGCTCGCCAGAGCCTTCGCGCGAATGCAGCAGCATGTTCTTCACGATGGAATCGGCACGCCTGCCGTGCTGCACCACCTTGTCGAGATTGCCCTTGAGCATGTGGGTCAGCTCGTCGACCTCTTCCTTCGCCTTGCTGTCGAGCTGCGCCGATTGCAGAACTTCGTTCAGTTCGTCGATCAACTCCATCGAGAGAGACGAGAAATTGTTGACAAAGTTGAGTGGGTTCTTGATCTCGTGCGCGATGCCGGCGGTGAGTTGGCCGAGCGAGGCAAGCTTCTCGGTCTGGACCAGACGGTCCTGGGCGGTGCGCAGATCGTCGAGGGATCGCGATAGCTCTCTGGTGCGCTCCTGGACTTCCTCGAACAGGCGCACATTCTCAATCGCAATCAGAGCCTGATCTGCAAAGGTCGTGGCGAGCTCGATCTGCTTTTCACTGAACGGACGCACGACATGCCGCGTCAAGACGAAGACGCCGATAGGCGCCCCCTCCCGCAGCAACGGGACACCCAGCATCGTACGCACGTTGGAGCGTCTTCGCGCAGACGAAGGTGCATACTCCGGATCGGCCTGCACATCGGGAATATGGACTGTCCTGCAATCGAGCAGGGTGCGTCCGACGACACTTCCCCGCTCCGGCACGGAAGCAAATGTCCGAAGCTTGTTCTCCTGCTCCGCATCGAGGCCGCAGCTCGCTGCCAGATAAAAGGCGCCATCGCGGGGCCGGAAGATCGTTCCTTCGTCGGCATCGCACAGGCGGGCAGCCGATCCCACCAGCGTGTCAAGCACGGTCTGTAGATCAAATGTCGAACGGCTGATCACCTTCAGCACATCGGCGGTCGCGGTCTGCTGCTGTAGCGCTTCCCGCAATTCTGCCGTCCTCTGCTCGACCTTGTTTTCGAGGTCGGCGTAGGATTCCTGCAGCCGCGAGCCCATGTCGTTGAACTGGTCCGCGAGCCCTTCCAGCTCGTCGCCGGTCTTGATCGAGATGCGCTGGGAGAAATCGCCGCCGCCCATCCGCTCGGCGCCGCTGCGCAGTGCCTGGATCGGGCCGACCATGCGGCGCGCCAGGAAAATCCCCGCCAGCACTGCGAAGATCGAGGCAGCGAGCAGCACGATCGCGAGCCGCTGCAATGAGGCATAGAGCGAGGCATAGGCCTCCTCGACCGGCAGCTCGACGAACATGGTCCAGTGTAGCGGCTCGATCGGGGCCGAGGCGGTCAGAACCTTCTGGCCCTGGATGTTGATCGCCTCCTGAAGCGCATCGGGCATGACGCCGCCGCCGGCCTGCGCTGCGCGGACCTGTGCGAGGCCGGACATGTCGGTATTGCGCAGCACCAGGCTGATGTCGGGATGGGCGATCAGCCGCCCCTCGGGGCCGACCACATAGGCGTGCCCATGCTGGCCGACCTTGATCTGGGAGACGACGTCCCAGATGAGCTTCAAATTGACTTCGGCGATGCTGACCCCGGCATCCTTCCTGGCCCCGGCCAGCGCCAGTGTCATGTAGGGCTCGGACTCGCGGCGAAAATACACCGGTCCATAATAGACCTTGTGCGCGACGGCTTCGGTGAACTTCGGATCGCTCGACAGATCAACGCCGCTGTCGATCGCGTCCATCGCCAGCCGCGAGACGCGCAGCCGCTCTTTGCCGGTCGAATCCAGCTGGGCGAGCTCGGTGATTGCAGGCACCTGACGCAGCAGCCGCAGCGCATCGAACCGGCGCGGCTCGATCGAACCCGCAGACCAGGGCAGCTGCGTGGTCCAGCCGAGCTGGCTCTCGATCTCCTTGATGAACTGGCTGATTTTGGCGGCGGCCGCCTCGGCCTGCTCGTGCTGGACCCGGATCAGGGCGGCCTTGTGTTCCCTGTAGTAGAACAAGACCTCGAACAGGCCATTGGTCAGCAGGGCGACCGCGACCACGGCCACGAACAGCGCGACATATTTGGTGAACAGGCGGGTCCTGATCCCCCGCCCCGTCGTGGCGGACCCGGCCGCGCTCGGCAGGGTCCTGGTCTGCGGGGTGTCGGGATGGACGGAAATGCTCATTTCCCCGAGCCTAGCAAGAAGGCCGCACCTTGTCTCTCGCCACGGCGGGCAAGGTTACTCGATGACCTCGTCGGCAAGTGCAAGCAAGGTCGGGGGAATTTCAAGGCCGGTGGCCTTGGCCGTCTTCAGATTGATCACCAGGGGATAGCGGGTCGGCTGCTCGAATGGCAGATCGCCGGGATTGGCACCGTTGAAAATGCGGGCGACGAGGGCGGCCGCCCGCTCGAAGGATTCCAGCACATCCGCTCCGTAAGACATCAGCCCTCCGTCGCGAGCGAGATCGGCATTTTCGTAGATCGCCGGCAGTTTCCGGTGGACGGCGAATTCGTACACGCGCTTGCGGTTGAGAATGGTGAGTGCGTCGGCCACCATCAGGATGCCGTCCGGCGGATCGGCATTCATCACGGAGAAAGCCTCCTCGAAATCATCGGGTTCGCGGACACCTAACGCCTGCACGGACAGCCCGAGCGCCTGTGCAGCCTTCGCGGACGCCTGGTAGCGCATTGTCATGCCGAGGTCGTCCTTGTTCCAGAGCATTGCGACCTTGGTCAATTTCGGCGACATGTCCTTGAGCAGCGACAGCCGCTTGGCGCTGAGTGTCGCTGCGACGTCCGAAATCCCGGTGATTTTGCCGCCTGGATGCGCCAGGCTCTCGATCAGCCTGGTCTCGACGGGATCACCGATGCCACTGGCCGCCACGGTGGGAATGTCGGCCGCTTTGGCCGCCATTGCCGTCGGATAGCCAACGATCACGACGGCATCGACTTTCGCAGCCTTCAGCTCTGCAATCAGCGCGGGGAGCTTCGCGACGTCGCCCGCCGCCCCGCGCGCTTCAATGGCCAAGTTCTGGCCAAGCTTGAAACCGCGCTCGCCGAGCACCTTGATCAGGATCTTGCCGCCAGGACTGGTCTCCGTGATCGGTGCGATCGGCGTCAGCGTGCCCAGACGGAACATCCTGTCGCTCTGAGCCGCGGCCGAGCACGGCCCCAACAGCGAGACACAGCCGAGCCCTGCCAGGAATTCGCGCCGCCTCATCACGTCTCCCTTGCCCCTGGCGCAATAGCACGCCAGCCAAGTCTAGCACGAGACAAGAAAAAAGCGGCAATGGCGATGGCCATTGCCGCCCTGCAATCTTTGATTCGGCCGGCCTCAGGTCGGCCGAAGCGCCTTGGCGTTGAGGTCGAGCTCGTTGACCTGCTTGGTACGCTCGGAATCGGCGGCCGCACGATGGTCGGTCGCCAGCACGACGTAAACTGCGGGTAGGACAAAGAGCGTGAACAGCGTACCGATCGACATGCCGGCGACGACCACGAGGCCGATCGAGAAGCGGCTGGCTGCGCCGGCGCCGGTCGCAGTCAGCAGCGGGATCAGGCCGGTCACCATCGCAGCCGTCGTCATCAAGATCGGCCGCAGGCGGATGCGGGCCGACATTTCGATGGCCGATCGGCGGTCCAGCCGTTCATTCACCTGGAGCTCGTTGGCGAACTCCACCATCAGGATGCCGTGCTTGGTGATCAGGCCAACCAGGGTGAGCAGACCGACCTGGGTGTAGATGTTCATGGTCGCCACGCCGAAGAACAGCGGAATCAACGCACCGACGATCGCCATCGGCACCGAGATCATGATCACCAGCGGATCACGCAAGCTCTCGAACTGGGCCGCCAGCACCAGGAAGATGATGATCAGCGCGAACCCGAAGGTGATCGCGAGCTGATTGCCCTCCTGCACATACTGTCTGGAATCCGCGAGATAGTCGTGGCTGAAGCCTTGCGGCAGCTTCTTGGCCTCGCTCTCGAGGAAGTCAACCGCGGCGCCGACGGTCACGCCGGGCATCGGCACGGCCGAGAACGTCGCCGAGTTGAGCTGATTGTAGTGCGTCAGCGAATTCGGATCGGTCTTGGTCTGGATCGAGACCACGGTCGACAGCGGGAGCTGTTGGCCGGTGCTGGTCGTCACATAGTAACCGCCAAGCGATTCCGGTGACAGTCTGTTGGCGCGCGGCACCTGCGGGATCACCTGGTAGGAGCGGCCCTCGAGATTGAAGCGATTGATGTAGTTGCCGCCGAGCAGAACCGCGAGCGTACTGCCGAGGTTCTGCATGTTGACGCCGAGATCCTGTGCCTTGTTACGGTCGATCGTGACCACAACGCTGGGCTGGTTAAAGGCGAGGTCGCTGTCGGAAACGATGAACATGCCGCTCTTGCGCGCAGCGTCCTTCAGCCTCTCCATCTGCTCAAAGACGGTCTGGTAGCTCGCGGTGGAATTGATGACCATCTGCACCGGCAGACCGCCCGGACCACCCGGCAGCGGCGGCAGATTGAACGCGAACGCCTGCACGCCCTCGATCTTGGAGAGCTCGGCCTGCACCAGCGGCTTCAGCGCGATCGACGATCGCTTGCGCTCTTCCCAGGGCTTGAGCAGCATGCCGGCGATGCCGCCCTGCGGGCCATTGATGCCGTTCAGCACGAAGCGCAGATCGGTCTCCGGGAAGCTCTGAAATTTCTTGTCGAGCTTGTCGCCGTAGAAATCGACATAGTCGATATTGGCGTATTTCGGCGCCTTGGTCACTGCGAACACGATGCCCTGGTCTTCCTCAGGTGCCAGTTCCTTCGAGGTGTGCATATAGAGGAAGCCGACGAGCCCGAGGATCGTGATTGCGAACAGGCCGGTAATTGCCTTGTAATCGAGCGACCGGTCGAGCCTGCGGCCATACCAGCGCGTCAGTGCGCCGAACACCTTGTTGACCAGCTTGGCGAAGCGGCCTTCTTCGGTGTTCTTGAGCAGCACCGAGCACATCATCGGCGACAGGGTCAGCGCAATCACGCCCGATACGATCACTGATCCGGCGAGCGTGAAGGCGAATTCCCGGAAAAGCGAACCGGTGAGACCGCCGAGGAAGCCGATCGGGGCATACACTGCGGCAAGCGTGATGGTCATCGACACGACGGGACCGACGATCTCACGCGCGCCTTCGAGCGCCGACTGCACCGGCGTCTTTCCCTCCTCGAGATGCCGGTGGATGTTCTCCACCACCACGATGGCGTCGTCGACCACGAGGCCGATCGCGAGCACCATCGCGAGCAAGGTCAGCAGATTGAAGCTGAATCCCAGCGCCAGCATCAGAGTGCAGACGCCGATCATCGACAACGGGATGGTGACAACAGGAATGATGACCGAACGCAGCGAGGCCAGGAACAGGAAGATCACCACGATCACGATGATCACGGCTTCGCCAAGCGTCTTCTCCACTTCGTCGATCGAGGATTGGATGAACTTGGTCGAGTCATAGGCGACCTTCATCTTCATCGACGGCGGCAGGTTGCGCTCGAGCTCCGGGAACAGCGCCCTTACACCCTTGACCAGCGTCAGCGGATTGCCCTGCGGCGTCGCGTTCACACCGATGAAGATCGCATGCTCCCCGTTGAAGGCAACACTCGCGTCGGTGCTCTGCGCCGCAAGCTCGACCGTGGCGATGTCCTCCATCCGGACGAAGCCACCGTCCTTGGCCTTCACGATCATCTTCCTGAACTGGTTGACGTCCGTCAGGCTGGTGTTCGTCGAGATGTTGGAAACGATGAGATAGCCCTTGGTCTGGCCCGCCGCGGATTGGAAGTTGTTGGCCGTGATTGCGGCCGCAACATCCGCCGGCGACACACTGCGGCCGGCCATCTTCACGGGATCAAGCCAGAGCCGCATCGCAAAGGTCTGGCCACCAAGAATGTCGGCCGAGGCGACGCCGTCGACGGTCGACAGCACCGGCTGCACCACACGCGTCAGATAGTCCGAGATCGCCGAGCCTGACAGTTCCTCTGAGGAGAAGCCGAGATACATCACGGCCGTGGTCTGGCCTGTGGTCTTGGTGACGATCGGGTCGTTCGATTCCTTCGGAATCAGGTACTTGACCGAGTTCGTCTTGGCCAGCACCTCGGTGAGCGCCTGGTTCGGGTCGAAGTTCAGCTTGATGTAGACCTGGATGGTCGAGGTGCCGAGCACCGAGGACGAGGTCATGTAGTCCACGCCCTCGGCCGAGGCGACCGCCTGCTCGATCGGCGTCGTGATGAAGCCCTGGATCAAATCCGCGGACGCGCCGGGATAGACGGTCGTGATGTTGATGACTGTGTTCGACAGCTTCGGGTACTGCCGGATCGGCAGCACCATCGCCGCGCGCAGGCCGATCAGCAGGATCAACAGGCTGACGACGACCGACAGAACCGGGCGCTTGATGAAAATATCAGTAAAGGCCATCGCGGCGATCTCGACTTCTATGTCTCAAGAGACGTGATCCGGCCGGGCCGGATCACGCGAGTGTACTGTCAGTAGCGCGGGGGCTGCGCCGGGATCGGCGGAGCCGGATCGGTCGAAATTGCGACAGCGGCGCCCGACTGCAGCTTGAGCTGGCCGACGGCGACGACCTTGTCGCCCGCCTTCACGCCCTTGATGATCTCGACGCGACCGTTGACCCGATTGCCGGTCTGCACGAAGGTGCGCACTGCGCTCAGCGTCGTCTTGCCGTCCTCGCCCTGCTTCTCGGTGATCATGAACACGGAGTCGCCGTACAGCGTATAGTCGACGGCCGTTTCCGGAACGGTGATCACGGCCGGCTTGTCCGGCAGCACCACCGTGGTGGTCACGAACATGCCCGGCTTCAGGATCTTCTCCGGGTTGGCGATCGTCGCCTGCACGCGAATGTTGCGGGTGTCGGCGGCGATCTGCGGCTCGATCGTGGTGATCTTGCCGTCGAAGGTGCGCCCCGGATAGGCATCGACCTTCAGCCGGACCGGCTGGCCAACCTTGAGGTTGCCCGAGTCCTTTTCCGTCACCGTAAAGTTGGCCCACAGCTCCGACAGATCGGTCAGCGACACGATCGCGGTGCCAGCTGTGAGATATTGTCCGACCTCGACTTTGCGCACGCCGAGCTCGCCGGAGAACGGTGCACGGACCAGCTTCTGCGAGATCAGGGCCTCGGTCTTGGCGATGCCGGCCATTGCCTGGTCGTAGGCGGCCTGAGCTTGGTCCACCGTGGCCTGCGGGCCGAACTGGCGCGATGCCAGCTGCTTGGCGCGGTCCAGCGAGAGCTGCGCGACGGTTGCCTGCGCCTTGTAGTTGGCGAGATCGCCCTGCTCGGGCGCGTCGAACAGCTGCACCAGCGGCGTGCCGGCTTCGACATGGGCGCCCGGCTCGAACTTGATCTCGGTGACGCGTCCATTGACGTCGGCAGTGACGTCGACCTGGTGGACTGCGGCGAGGCCGCCGACCGCAGTGAGCAGGTTCGGTACCACCTCGGACTTCGCTTCGGCCGCGCTGACCATGGTCGGCGGCGGCTTGTTGTTGGCGAAGAACTGCTTGATCATCTGGCCCCGGAAATAATTGAACCAGACGAGACCACCGACGAGCACGCCGAGAAGCGTGCCGACGATGATGAACCAGAGCACCGGCCGAACCGGGCGCTTGGGGGCCTTGCTGTCGATCGGTTCGCCCGAAATCTTGTGTTCGGCTACGATGTTCATGTCATGCGCTCTCTGCAATCGCCGTCTTGTCCACACCCGGGGCCAATTGATGGCCCAGATGCGAAGCAATTGCGGCGTCGTTAAGTCCGATGCCTCTCAGGAGAAACTCACAAAGCTGCCGCTCCAGATCGTTCGCCCCGCCATAGGCGAGACAATGCACTGAAGGCAGCCTGGTCAGCGCGGCGGTCATCACCGTATGATGCGCAAACCAGAACAGGTTGAGCGGTTCGCCGCCACAGGGCCGCGCATCCCCGGCGGCGACGGCGCGTTCGAGCGAGGCGACGAAAACCGCTCCGATCAGCGTCTCGATCTTTGCATATAACAAACGAGCGAATTCGCCATCATCCAGGTGGCTGGTGGCCATCAGTCGCAGCCGCTGGGCGTCTTCCTGGTCGGGGCCGTCGGCGATCTCCAGGAAATGCTGGACCATGCCCCGGATCAGCTCGACCAAGGTGGCCGTCGATGGCTCCCGCTCGAGCAGGTCCATCAGCGCCGGATCCGCCTCGCACTCGTCGCTGAGGATTTCGGCATACAGCGCCGCCTTGGACGGGAAATGCTTGAAGAGCAGCGCCTCGGAAATGGCAGCGGCGGCCGCCACGCTCTTGGTCGTGGTGCCGTTATAGCCGTGTCGGGCAAAGCAACGCTTTGCGGCTCCGAGGATCAATTGACGCCTCAGGTCGCTCGTCATACGCAATGTGCTCATGCTAGTGAGTAAGCACTCACCCACGCAAAAGTCAAGTCAAATGGTGCGGCGCAACCTAAATGGGCGGGAACTGTTGGAAATTGGTCACATCTTACCTCCGCGGGGAGAGCGTCGCCCACGGGGACCAGATTCAGGGGCTGGGGGTCAGATCGGCCGGAAGCCGAGCTCGCCGCGGATCCGATTGACGATGTAAGTCCCGTCCCGGCTCGGCAGGATCCGTTCGACGTTGGCGCTGTCGATCTTCACATTGGCAAAGCGCGGCCCTGCCGAGAGGTCGTGGATGGCTTTGGCGAAGGCTTCGACCTCAGCCATGGTCGAGATTGCCCGGCTATCGGCGATGCCACAGGCCCTGGCGACGCCGGCCAGGTCGGCGGCAGCCGAAGTGTGGCTGGTCTGGCCGCCGGTCTCGCCATAGGCTTCGTTGTCGAGCACGACGATTGAGAGATTGGACGGCTTCTGCACCCCGATGGTGGCAAGGCTGCCCATGCCCATCAGCATCTCGCCGTCGCCGGTAATGACCAGCACCGGCAGTTTCGGTTGCGCCAGCGCGAGCCCCAGCCCGATCATCGCAGCGCCGCCCATGCCGCCCCAGAGATAGAAGTTGCGGGCATGATCGCCCGCCGCAGTGATGTCGTTGGTGGAAGCACCGAGGCCGCCGACGGCAACGGCGTCCTTGCGATCAGCCAGCAGCGCGGAGACCACCTTTCGGCGGTCGAGGAGATTAGCCTTGCTCATTTGGTGAAGACCTTGGCGCCGATCAGGCGCTGCGACAGCAGGACGGCGGTGGGCGTGAGCGCGTTGTACGCCTGCGCCGCGGCGGCTTCGAGCACAGCCGGCACCTCGGCTGCGTTCGAGGCACGCAGCACCTTGATGCCGGAGAGTTCGAGCACGCCCTGCGTGGTCGAGCCCATCGGCACCTGCCACGGATTGAACTCGCCCCACTCGCCGCGCATGGTCACGAGGCTGAGGAACGGAAAGCGCAGGATCGGGATCAGCGACAGCATGTTGATGCAATTGCCGACGCCGCTCGACTGCATCAGCAGCACGCCGCGCTGGCCGCCGGTCCAGGCGCCGGCGAGCAGCGCCACGCCCTCCTCTTCCGTGGTCAGGGGAATGCCGCGCATCGTGGACGTGGCCAGCACGCGCTGGATCAGCCTGGAATGGCCGGCGTCGGGCACGTAAGGCACCTGCCGGACGTCGAAGCGTTGCAGGGTCTCGAAAATGTCGTCGGGCCAAAGAGTCTTTGACTCCGGCGCCGTCGTGTCGGCAGCGTCAGCGCGGGCGTGCATTTTTCTGTCCGGTCGGCTAGCAAATCACCGCGAGACTGTAGACGGTGATCCGCACGGCTCGAAAGAGCGAAAATGGCATATCGGTCTCATCAGGCGAGTATGGCGGATGAACGCAAGTGCGAAAGAATTGGCGGCCGGTTTCGATCTGGCGAAGCTGACCAGCGAATTCTACGACGATCCCTACCCGACCTATCGTGCACTGCGGGAGAACGAACCGGTCAAGCGGCTTGCGAGCGGCACCGTATTCCTGACGCGCTATGACGACCTCGTCACCACCTACAAGAACACAAGATCGTTCAGCTCGGACAAGAAGCGCGAGTTCGCGCCGAAATACGGCGACACGCCGCTCTACGAGCATCACACCACCAGCCTCGTCTTCAACGATCCGCCCGCCCACACCCGCGTGCGGCGTCTGATCATGGGCGCGCTGTCGCCGCGCGCGATCGCCGGCATGGAGGGCGACCTCGTCAAGCTGGTCGACGGCCTGCTCGATGCCATCGCCGCCAAGGGCCATTGCGAGCTGATCGAGGATTTCGCGGCCTCGATCCCGATCGAGGTGATCGGCAATCTGCTCGACGTGCCCCGTGACGAACGCGCGCCGCTGCGCGACTGGTCGCTGGCAATCCTGGGCGCGCTCGAGCCGGTCGTGTCAGCCGAGGCGGCCGCACGCGGCAACAGGGCGGTGACGGATTTCCTCGCCTATCTCGAAACGCTGGTCGCGCGGCGGCGGCAAAAGCCGGGCAATCCCGACCGTGACGTGCTGACACGCCTGATCCAAGGAGAAGGCAACGCCGAGGAGAACGGCGAGCGGCTGACCGAGAAGGAGCTGCTGCACAATTGCATCTTCCTGCTCAATGCCGGCCACGAGACTACGACCAATCTGATCGGCAACGGCCTAGTCGCGCTCGACCGGTATCCCGACCAGAAGCAGCGGCTGACCGACAATCCTGACGTGATCAAGACCGCCGTCGAAGAGATCCTCCGCTACGAAAGCTCGAACCAACTCGGCAATCGCATGACCACCGAGAAGGTCGAGCTCGGCGGCGTCATGCTCGAGGCCGGCACGTCGGTGACGCTGTGCATTGGCGCGGCCAACCGCGACCCCGCGCAGTTTCCCGATCCTGAGCGCTTCGACGTCGCGCGCACGCCGAACCGGCACCTTGCCTTCGCCACCGGTGCGCATCAATGCGCCGGCATGGCGCTGGCGCGGCTCGAAGGCGCGATCGCGATCTCGCGTTTCCTGGCGCGCTTCCCGAACTTTGCCGTGAGCGGCCAGCCGGTGCGCGGCGGCCGGGTGCGGTTCCGTGGCTTCCTGAGCGTCCCCTGCTCGATCGGCTGAGGCGTGATGACCATCGATCAATTGCGCGAACGCTGGGCCGATCCTGCCCTCACGGTGCTGACCGTGCTGATGGTGCTCATGATGTTCGTGATCGCGCCGTTGCAGGCGCTGGGGCTGTTCGCATTCCAGGTGTCCGAACTCGTGCTGGCGCTGCTGCTCGTCGTCGGCATCTTCGTGATCTCAGGCAGCCCCATCGCAGTGCTCGGCATGCTGATCGCGCTCGGCATGATCGTGACAGGCGCGATCTTGCGGATCAGATCGCCATCCATCCTCGACCTCAATCTGTTTGCCGGCTCCTGGTTCATCGTGGGAACGACGATGGCCTGGGCGGTGGCGCGGCAGACCTTTGCGCCGGGGCGCGTGACCTATCATCGGGTGATCGGTGCCGTGCTGCTGTATCTCACGGTCGCCGTGATCTTCGCGGCGCTCTACACTTTCATCGGCTCGCTCGATCCGGCCGCCTTTGTCAGCATGAAGGTGGAGGACAGTCCGAGCCTTGCGAGCGAGGTGATCTATTTCAGCTTCGCGACGATGACCACGACCGGATATGGCGACGTCGCGCCGCTGCACCCCGTCGCGCGCAGCCTGTGCAACATGGAAGCCATTTTCGGCCAGCTCTATCCGGCCACGCTGCTGGCGCGCCTGGTCACGCTCGAAATCGAGCATCGCAGGCAGGACTCCTGATTGGCCGCCGCCGACCAAAAGTCGAAAACAACCCCATGCACAGTAGAGCATGGATCGGCGCAGGATGCCTTGCGGATTCGCCGAAGCAATTGACTTGCCGGGCAAATCAGCGCTGGACGCGCAATCACCCGGCCGCGCCGCGCTATCGGGCAGGTGAAGGCTTCCGCTCGGACAGACCGATACCCACATCAGCTTGAGCACGGCCGCTTGCCCCCGGCGCAGGCAGCCATGGAGTGACGACAGATGAGCAGGTCGGTCATTGATCTCCTCGCAACGGAAGCACGCTTTGGCGCCCAGAATTACCAGCCGATCGGGGTCGTCCTGACACGCGGCGAAGGGGTCTGGGTCTGGGATACCGAGGGCAAACGTTACCTCGATTGCCTCTCCGCCTATTCCGCAGTGAGCCAGGGCCACTGCCACCCGAAGATCCTGGCGGCGATGGTGGAACAGGCGCACCGGCTGACGCTCACCTCGCGCGCCTTCCACAACGACCAGCTCGCCCCGTTCTACGAGGAGATTGCGGCGCTGACCGGCTCCCACAAGGTGCTGCCGATGAACAGCGGTGCCGAGGCGGTTGAAAGTGCGATCAAGTCAGTGCGCAAATGGGGCTATGAGGTCAAGGGCGTGCCGGACGGCCAGGCCGAGATCATCGTCTGCGCCAACAATTTCCACGGACGCACGCTGGGCATCGTCGGCTTTTCGACCGACCCCGAGACACACGGGCACTTCGGGCCGTTCGCGCCGGGCTTCAGGATCATCCCGTTCGGCGATGCCACCGCCCTCGAGGCAGCGATCACGCCAAACACCGTCGCCTTCCTGGTCGAGCCGATCCAGGGCGAAGCCGGCGTCATCATTCCCCCTTCCGGCTATTTCACTGAAGTGCGCGAGCTCTGCACCGCCAACAACATCATGCTGGTGCTCGACGAGATCCAGACCGGGCTCGGCCGCACCGGCAAGCTGCTCGCCGAGCAGCACGAGGGCATCGAGGCGGACGTGACGCTGCTCGGCAAGGCCCTGTCCGGCGGCTTCTATCCGGTGTCGGCCGTGCTCTCGAACAACGACGTCCTAGGGACACTCCGACCCGGGCAGCACGGTTCGACCTTCGGCGGCAATCCGCTTGCCTGCGCGGTGGCCCGCGCCGCGATGCGCGTCCTGGTCGAGGAAGGCATGATCGAGAACGCGGCACTTCAGGGCGCGCGCTTTCTGGATGGCCTGAAGGACATTCGCGCCAACACGATCCGCGAAGTGCGCGGGCGCGGCCTGATGCTGGCGGTCGAGCTTTATCCCGAGGCCGGCCCCGCCCGCCGCTATTGCGAGGCGCTCCAGGGCAAGGGCATCCTCGCCAAGGATACCCATGAGCACACCATCCGGATCGCCCCGCCGCTGGTGCTCACCAGCGAACAGGTCGACTGGGCGCTGGAGCGGTTCGCCACCACCCTGACGCAGGATTTCTCTTGAGGCTGCCTGCGTCGGAAGATCGCAACGCCGGCCGTCGCCGGCAACGAACGATTCCGCCACCTGCGCGTTGAAAGTTGTGGGCGATTAGGAGCTGGGAGCCACGATCATGCTTCCGCATGGCGTTCGCCTTAGGGCTGTTTTGGTTGGTGTCTCGATGCTGGCGGTAAGCGTCGGCGCGTCTGCCCAAAATCATGGAAAGGGTGGACCACCGGCACCGGCTGCCCATCCAGCGGCGCCACCTGCGATGGCCCGTCCGGCGGCACCGCCAGCCATGGCGCGTCCCGCCGCGCCACCAGCCATCGCGCGTCCTGCCGCGCCGGCGTTCCATCCGCCTGCCATGCCGCAGCGACCGGCCATGGCACCTCATCCGGCGCCGCACATCGCCGCACCGCCACCGCGTCCGGCCCCACACTTCGCTGCGCCGGCACCGCGCGCTGCCCCGCACATCGCGGCGCCGCGGCCTGAATTCCATCGGGCCCCGGCAGCGCCGCAACGCCCGGCCATGGCACCGCGGCCGACGCCGCATATCGCCGCCCCCTCCCGCCCGAGCGGACCGCCAGCCGTGAGCGAGCGGCTGTCGCGACGGGATCAGATCGAACAGCGCGCGCAACAGCGTCAGCAGCAGATTCAGCAGCGCCAGCACGACATGCTGTCGCGCCAGACCGCAGAGCGCCAGACCCGCATCGATCGCCTGCAGCAGCGCATGCAGCAACTCCAGTCGCAGAAGCCGGAGGGCGCGCGGGCATTGCGCGCACAGCAACGAACGCTCCAGGCGCAGAACCGCTTGCTCGAGCGTGAGCAGCGCGCGCAGCAAAACGACCTGGCGCGCCAGCAGCGGCTTGGGCTAAGGGCGCCAGCCGGGCGCACGGCAGCTGCTGCGGCCGCTGTGCAAGCCGCCACGCGCGGACGGTTTACCGAGCGATTCCGCGAGCAGGGCACTCCGCTAGGCCAGGCGGCGCTCGTCACCCGCCAAAGCGGCTGGGCTCCCCGAGAGGCCTGGCGGCACCGCCATCCTGCGATCTTCGTGGCGTGGCTCGGGCCGGTGTTCTGGCCTTACGCTTATTCCGACATCTTCGACTACACGTTCTGGTCCTATGCCTATGACCCCGGCTATTGGGCGTACGCATATGACGACTTCGTCGACACCGTGTATTGGGGCGGTGACAGCCCCTATTCTGCCTATGCCAGCATCAGCCCGTCTGACACTCCGCAAGCCGGCGGCGGCTATCCCGCACGCCGGCGCGCGAGCGTGAGCCCGCAAACGCTACAGCAATTGTGCGGCACCCCGGACAAGGGCGTCACCGCGTGGCCGCTTGCCGACATTGCGCGGGCGGTGCGGCCGACGCCAGAGCAACGCGCGCTGCTCGACGAGTTGAAGACCGCGGCGGCCAACGCCGCTGGTGTGTTCAAGGACTCCTGCGCAGAGACCTATGCGCTGACCCCGCCGGGCCGCTTGCGGGCGATGGAAAACCGCATCAGTGCGACGCTGGAAGCGGTCAAGATCGTGCGACCGGCACTAGAGAATTTCTACAACTCGCTCAGTGACGAACAGCAGGCCCGCTTCAACGCGCTCGGCCCCAATGTCGGCGACCGCTCGCCGCCGCAGCAGCAAGCGAGTGCCGAGGGCTGCGGCGATCCGAAGTCCGGTTTGACACAATTGCCGATCCAAAGGATCGAGGCCGTGCTCCACCCGGCAGGCAAGCAGAAGGAGGCGCTGGCCCGCCTCAGCGAAGCGACGGCAAAGGGCGTCGAGAGCCTCCAGGCGGCCTGTCCGAACGATGCGCCGCTGACGCCGGTCGGACGGCTGGAGGCGATGCAGCACCGGCTCGAGGCCATGCTGTCGGCCGCCAAGCTGGTCGAACCGGCCCTGGACGAATTCTATGCCACGCTGAGCAGCGAGCAGAAGGCGCGCTTCAACACGCTGCAACGGGTCGCAGGCCCGTAAGGTGGCGCGACCCAGAGCACACGCATCGCGGAGAGCTCATAGATGAAGTGGCAGCCTTCATCCCGGGCTTACTTCGGCACGAGTGAGCCGTGATGCTGCGCCACCAGCCATTTGTCGTCCACCTTCACCCAGGCCAGGGTCAGGCGGAAGGGCAACACGGTGCCGTTGGGCAGCGTGAAGTCGGCGAAGCCGGAGCTCAACAACGCGTCGGGCCCTGCCGCGATCGCCTGCTGGTCGCCCATTTTCACCTTGATGCCCGGCGGCAGCTTGCTGAAATAGCTGCGCACGCCGTCCGTGCCGGTGAACAGCTGAGCCGTCGAGCCGAACAGCATGGCGTCCTTGGTGTAGATCGCGGCAAACTTCTCCGCATCACCGGAATTATAGACCTGCTCCCACTGTGCGCGCGCCGCCACGGCGTCTTCGTTTGGTCCGGCCTTCGCCGCGGATATCGATAGCAGCACGACCAGGATTGCCAAGGAGCGATAAATCATTTTTTCAATTCCCCCTGCGAACTCCAATCCGGGCAGCGTAGCACGGCCGGTTGGCGGTGGAAAAGAAACAGACCGGCCCAGCCCGAACCCAAGCTTCCCGATTGAAACCAAGGGGCCGCTAGCAGCCAGGCTTGCCCAACATCCGTTCCGCCCTGGCAGCGTCGTGGGGATGGTCACTGCGAGCTTGTCGACGCCTCGGTCCAGAGAGGACCCAGAAGCGCCCGATCTGACGGCTATCGACCAAGCGGCCCTGGTAAGCGAACGCCGATTGCCGGGCGATGACGATGAAGCCGGGAATCCGCGCTAACATCGTAATCAAATCTTCGCTCATTGCCTCCGTCAGGAATTTGAATTCGCGCTCCTCGGAAAAGCAGACGAAAGGCAGCACGGCAATGGAGGGCTTCCCGGCGATCGCCGGAGGCTCAGCGGTCTCGACGGACGACTTTATCGGCTGCGCCGAAGCTACGTTGCCCGTGAGGGCTGCACGTGTGGACCTACACCACCGTCCGGTGCCGCTCGATGCAGGTGCGCAACACCTCGTCCATCGGCTTGCTCCACCACTCGTTGGAGAAAATCTCGATCTCCGAATAGCCGGCATAGCCTTGCGCCTCGACGGCGGCGCGCACCGATTTGATGTCGATGACGCCGTCGCCCATCATGCCGCGATCGTTGAGGATGTCCTTGGTCGGGACCAGCCAGTCGCAGACATGGAACGCGAGCAAGCGATTCTTGCCGGCGCGCGCGATCTGGTCCATCAGCTCCGGGTCCCACCAGATGTGATACACGTCGAGCGCGACGCCGAGCATTCCGCTGCGGCCGGGGTCGAGCCGGTCGCAGATGTCGAGCGCCTGCTTTGTGGTGTTCACGCAGGCGCGGTCGGCGGCATAGGCTGGATGCAGCGGCTCGATCGCCAGCGGCAGGTTTGCCTGTTTGGCATAGTCGAGCATGTCGGCGAGCGCCTCCTCGACCTGCCCCCGCGCCGCCGCGATGTCCTTCGAGGCCTCGCTGCCGGGGCGCGAATATTGCGGCAGGCCACCGACGACCAGCACTACGCAGGACGCACCCAGCGCCTTGGCTTCGTCGATGCAGCGGCGGTTGTCGTCGCGCACCTCGCCCCGGCGCGATGCGTCAGAGGTGAACATGCCGCCGCGGCAATAGCCCGAGAGATCGAGGCCGGCATCACGCACGGCGCGCACCGCACGATCGAGACCGACAGAAGCGACCTGATCGCGCCAGGGATCGATGGCGCGGATGCCGTGCCTGACGCAGGCCTCGATGATTTGAACAAGGTCACCCTGCTTGCGGACGGTCGCCGTGTTGAGCGACAGCCAGCGATGGTCGGATGAAAAATCGCGCATCACTCTTCCAGTCCGTGCGAGGCCAGCACGGTCTTCATCCGCCGCGTCGCCAGTTCGGGGTTGGCAAGCAGGCCGGCCTGATCGGCGAGCCGGAACAGCTCCGCCAGATGCAGCATGGAGCGCGCGCTCTCCTGCCCGCCGACCATGGTGAAATGGTCCTGATGGCCGTTGAGATACGCCATGAAGACGACGCCGGTCTTGTAGAAGCGCGTCGGCGCCTTGAAGATGTGACGCGACAGCGGCACCGTCGGCCCGAGGACGTCGTGGAAGCCAGCTTCGTCGCCGGCCGCCAGCCTCGACAGCGCGTAAGATGCCGCCGGTGCGATCGCGTCGAAGATGCCGAGCAGCGCGTGGGAAAAGCCCTTCTCGTCGCCGGCAATCAGCTCCGCATAGTTGAAGTCGTCGCCGGTGTACATCTTGATGCGTTTGTCGAGGCGCCGGCGCATGTCGATCTCGCGCTGCTTGTCGAGCAGCGAGACCTTGACGCCATCGACCTTGGCCGCGTTGTTGTTGATGATGGCGACCGCGATGTCCATCGCTCTGTCGAGATTGCTGGTGCCCCAATATCCGGTCAGGGCCGGATCGAACATGTCGCCGAGCCAATGGATGATCACTGGCTGCGCCACCCCCGACAGCACGCGGTTATAGACCTTGGCATAGTCGTCGGCGCCACGGCCGATCTTTGACAGCGCGCGCGAGGCCATCAGGATGATGCGGCCGCCGACCTTCTCGACCGCCGAGATCTGCTCCTCATAGGCGCGGATCACGTCGTCGAGACTCCTGGCATCCTCCACAGCAAGATGATCAGTGCCCGCACCGGAGAACACCAGCGCGTTGCGCCGCTTGGCGGCCGCGACCGAACGCGTGATCAGCTCCAGCGAGGTCGGCCAGTCCAGCCCCATGCCGCGCTGCGCCGTGTCCATGGCTTCGGCAACGCCGAGGCCGAGATCCCAGACATGCTCGCGGAAGGCGATGGTCTTGTCCCAGTCGACCGCCACGGAGAGCCACGGATCGTTGTCGGCGAAGGGATCGGCGACCGTATGCACGGCCGAGAAGGCGATGCGGTTGAGCGGACCCTCGAGCTTTGCGGGAAACGTGCGCGAGGCAGCTAACCGGTAGGTCTCGATCGAGCGATCGGCCTTCGGCAGCTTGAGGGACAGGGACGACATGGGCTGGACAGACTTGTTCATTGCTTCGAACCTCTCCCCGTCATTGCGAGCGCAGCGAAGCAATCCAGACTGCCTCTCCGGAAAGGCTCTGGATTGCTTCGCTTCGCTCGCAATGACGGCGTGGCAAACATCGGGGCCTATTCCAATCGACCTCACGCCTTGATCGGCGCGACGTCGATCCAGCGCCGCTCCTTCCAGCTCTTCAGCGCGCATTCGGCGAGCTGCACGCCCTTGGCGCCTTCGAGCAGCGTGAACTTGTAGGGCGCATCCTCGTAGACATGGCGGATGAACATCTCCCACTGCTCCTTGAAGCCGTTGTCATAGGTGACGTTGTCAGGCAGCTTCTGCCAGTCGCCGTAGAAATCGTGCAGCCGCTTCTCGTCGGGATTCCACACCGGGCGCGGCGTCGCCTGCCGCGCCTGGATCATGCAATCGGTAAGGCCTGCGACGGCCGAGCCGTGAGTGCCGTCGACCTGGAAGGTGACGAGGTCGTCGCGATAGACACGCGTGACCCAGGACATGTTGATGTGAGCGATCACGCCGCCCTCGAGCTGGAAGGTCGCGTAGGCGGAATCATCCGCGGTCGCCTTGTACTTCGTGCCCTGCTCGTCAAAGCGCTCGGGAATGTCGGTGCTGCCGATGCAGACCACGCTCTGGACGTTGCCGAACAAATTGTCGAGCACGTAGCGCCAATGGCAGACCATATCGAGGATGATGCCGCCGCCGTCCTCGCTGCGGTAGTTCCAGGACGGCCGTTGCGCCTCCTGCCAGCCGCCCTCGAACACCCAATAACCGAACTCGCCGCGCACCGAGAGGATGCGGCCGAAGAAACCGCTGTCACGCAGGAAGGCGATCTTCTTCAGGCCGGGCAGGAACAGCTTGTCCTGCACCGTGCCGTGCCTGACGCCCTTGGCATTGGCGAGCCTGACGACCTCGAGCGCCTCCTCAAAATTCGTCGCGATCGGCTTCTCGCAATAGACGTGCTTGCCGGCATTGATGGCCTGGGTCAGCAGGCCGGGGCGCGCCTGCGTGGTCGCGGCGTCGAAGAACATGGTGTCGTTGATGTCGGCGAGCGCGGCATCGAGGTCGGTGGTCCAGCGCGTGATGTTGTAGCGCCTGGCGAGCGCCTCGACCTTCTCGGCGCTGCGGCCGACCAGGATCGGATCCGGCATGATGCGATCGCCGTTCTTCAGGCGGACGCCGCCCTGGTCGCGGATCGCGACGATGGAGCGGATCAGATGCTGGTTCAGCCCCATGCGGCCGGTGACGCCGTTCATGATGAGGCCGAGGCGTTGGGTGGTCATTGTGCGTGCTCCCTTCGCGGCGTGGTCTTCGCCTTGCTCGCGGTTTCTCGATCGGACAGAAATTAACCCGTTGGATAAATACTGTCCAGAAGGGTTCGCTGTGATAATTTGTGGCTGGTTTCAGGCATCGAAAGTCGTATGGAGGGCAAACGAAGGTGGTGTGGCAGGATCGTCGCGCCACACCCTCGTGTCATTCCCCGCGAAAGTGGGGAATCCAGTACGCCGCGGCTTCTCCGTATCTCACCGACGCCTCTGGAATACTGGATTGCCCGCCTTCGCGGGCAATGACAGCGGAGATATGAAGGGAATGGCGGAAGATCCATCCGCTAGCGCACAGACCGCGCCGCTACACGGTCTGCGCCATCGCAGTGCGCGACTTCGGCGCCTTCGCGATGCCGAACAGTGCGGCCGACTTTCCCGTCAGCGCGGCCAGCACCAGGCCGACCATGTGTGCGAGGCGCTCGTCCTTGGCGTCCTTGGCGAGCAGGTCGCGGCCAAAGATCACGCTGAGCGTCGCCGAGTTGGAGAGATAGAAGAAGCTGAGCGCCGCGATCGAGATGTAGAGCTGCACCGGGTCGACCGCGACCTGGAAATCACGGGAGGCGACGCCGCGCCGCACCACGGTGCGGATCATCTCGACGAAGGGCGAGTGCATCGACTTGACCTTGGTCGAGCGCTTCAAATGCTTGGCGCGGGCGAGGTTCTCGGTCTGGAGCAGCGACAGGAATTCGGGGTTGCGCAGGAAGTAATTCCAGGTGAACTCGATCAGCCGCCTGATCGCCTCGGGCGGGTCGAGGTGTTCGAGATCGAGCCGCCGCTCCTCGCTGCGGATCTTGTCGTAGGCGCCTTCGAGCACGGCGAGGTAAAGCTCGTCCTTGTTGCCGACGTGATAGTACAGCATGCGCTTGTTGGCGCCGGCCTTGGCGGCGATGCGGTCGACGCGTGCGCCGGCGAGCCCGTGGGCGGAGAATTCCTGCTTGGCAGCTTCGAGAATGCGCAGCCGCATCCCCTCGGGGTCGCGCTGCCATTTCAGAGTTCGCTTTGCGGTTGCCTTCGCCAAACCGGGTACTCGCTGGGTGCTTACGGTATGCGATGTACCACGCCCCCGCCGTCATTGCGAGGAGCCCTTGCGACGAAGCAATCCAGGCTGCCACCGCGGAGACAGTCTGGATTGCTTCGCTGCGCGCAATGACGGAGGAGAGAGTCTCGTAGAGTGGGCAAAGGCGCACTTGCGCCGTGCCCACGTCTTCTCATCAAGTGGCAGAACGTGGGCACGCTGCGCTTTGCCCACCCTACGGGAGTTTTCGAGCGGAGAGAGCGCCGCCTACTCCACCGGCCTCAGTGAGCGCTCCAAAAGCACGGTCTGGATCCCGCAAGTGCCGCTGCGCACCGTCATGATGCGGGTGCCGGGCTTGCGGCCGTTGCGCACTTCGCTGACGTCGAGTCCGGCGGCGATGAGGCGGGCGCGGGTGGCGTCGATGTCGGCGACGCGCCAGCTCAGGCCCCAGAGCCGGTCATGCCGGGTGTCCCCGCCCGCGACGGGGCGGCGCACCACTTCGACGATGAGATCGCCGCAGCGGAAGAACATCAGCTGGCCCCAATCATGATGGGAGCGGTCGAGCGCGAGATCGAGCCCCAGCCGCGCGCCGTAGAGCGCGGCGGCGCGATCGGAATCCTCTGTGGTGATGACGACGTGATCGAGCCCGTCGATCGGCGCAACGTCTGAGGCCACCGACTTCGGACGCTCCTCGGCAAGCTCGAGGAAGAACATGCGCACGCCGCGCGTCAGCTCGGTCGCGGCCCGCGTGCGCTTCCAGTGCAGCGCCGCGCCTGAGGCGTCGTCGCTGCTCTCGACCTCGGCGACGGGATCGGGCTTCAGTGCCACCCGGTCCAGCCGCCGGTGCATCTTGCCGATGTCGGCGACACGAAAGCACAGGCTGGCGAGCACGCCCTCCTGCTCGTCGAGCAGCGCACGCATCCGGTCCGCGGTCGCGGTAAAGCCGCTCGGCGCCATCAATTCGAGGGTCATGTTGTCGAGGGTGAACAGCACACGGTCGGCGCCCTCGCCGGAATTCTGCCAGGCCGGCGCGCGCGCGAGCAGCGTCTGATAGGCCGCCTTGGCCGCACCGATATCCTTGACCAGAACAACGATATGATCGAGGCCGGTGATCATGCTTGTCCCTTTTGATCGGCCTGGAACCATGGGGCCGGGCAACGGCAAATGTCCGGGCTTGGCACGGGCCTGACATGGTCGTATTCCGGCCCCAGGCCGACCTCAAGCGCTTCGGGCCGGTTTTGTGAATAATTTCCGCGTCTTTCGCGCGGAACCGGTGCTAGAGTAAGTGTGCCGGCCGGGACCACCCAGCGCATCACGGACAAGCAATGCAGGCTCTCTTTATCGGACAGACCTATATCGACGTCGTCTTCATCACCGACCACATGCCGACCGGCGACGAAAAGCACGTGGCCCGGGAATACGCGGTCTCCTTCGGCGGCAACGCGGTGACGGCGGCGTTCTGCTGCGCCAAGCTCGGCATCGTGCCCGACCTGATCGCCACCGCCGCCAATGACTGGCTGGGACGCATGTTCCAGGACATGTGCGCGAAATACGCGATCTCGCTGCATCCGCGGAAGGTGAACCAGTCCTCGCTGTCCTTCATCATGCCCAAGGACGGCAAGCGCGCCATCGTCCGCTGCCGCGACGACGAGCACATCCACCCGTTCCCGATGCTCAATCTCGGCGGCTGCCGCGCGCTGCATGTCGACGGCCACCAGCCGGATGCGGCGATCCACTATGCCAAGGTGTGCCGCGAGGCGGGCATTTTGACCTCGCTCGACGGCGGCGGCCTGCGCACCAACACGCATGAGCTGCTTGAATTCATCGACGTCGCCATCGTCGCCGAGCGCCTGTGCGAGCAGATGGATCTGACGCCGGAGAAGATGCTCGACTATCTCAAGAGCCGCGGCTGCAAGATCGGCGGCGTCACCATGGGCGAGAAGGGCCTGCTCTGGTACGACGAAACCGGAGCGGTGCAGGTGATGCCGGCAATGCCGATCCCGCGCGAGCGCGTGATCGACACCAACGGCGCCGGCGACGTGTTCCACGGCGCCTATGTCTATTCCTACCTCGCCCATCCCGGCAAAAGCTGGCGCGAGCATTTTGACTTTGCCCGCGCCGCCTCGACCTTCAAGATCCAGCGGCTCGGCAACGAGGCGGGCCTGCCGACCCTTGTCGACATCGCCAAGGTCAGGCACGAGTTCGAAGTCAGGGTCTAGGGATTTTGCAATGGGGCGCGTCTTCGTCGCCGGCAGCATCAACATGGATGTGGTGGCGACCGCCGATCGCCACCCCAAAGTCGGCGAGACCGTCGCCGGCCGCGAGGTGCTGTATTTTCCGGGCGGCAAGGGCGCGAACCAGGCGGTGGCGGCATCCAGGCTCGGCGCGAGGACGACGCTGATCGGGCGGCTGGGCAAGGATGCGTTCGGGGCCGAGCTGCGGGCGTTCCTCGCTGCGCAGGGCGTCGATCTCGGCTCGGTGCGCGATGCCGACACGCATAGCGGCACCGCGATCATCACGGTTGCGGCCTCCGACAACACCATCGTCGTCATTCCTGGCAGCAATGCGCTGGTCAGCGCGGAGGACGTCGCGGACGTCCCGCTGGCGAAGGATGACGTCGCGGTCAGCCAGTTCGAGATCCCGCTGCCGACGATTGCTGCGTTCTTCGCGCGGGCGCGTAGCGCCGGAGCGACGACGCTGCTCAACCCGGCGCCGGCGCAAAAGATGTCGGGCGAGCTGCTCGCAATGGTCGATATTCTCGTGCTGAACGAGACCGAGCTCGGCTTTCTGGCCGGTGTGGAGCTCGCCGAGAGCGACGAGGCGGCGAAGATCATCGCCGTCGCGCGACAACTTCAGGCGCGGGCGGACCAGACCATCTGCGTCACGCTGGGAAAACGCGGCGTGCTCGCGCTCGCTGCCAGCGAGGAATTCGCGGTGCCGGGCCGCGCGGTGAAGGCGGTCGACACGACGGGCGCCGGCGATTGTTTCGTTGGCGCACTCGCCTCGCAGCTTGCCGAAGGCGTGCCGTTGCGCACCGCCCTCGCCTTCGCCAACGCCGCCGCCTCGATCTCAGTGCAGCGCATGGGTGCCGGGCCGTCGATGCCGACGGCCGCGGAGGTCAAGGCGGTGCTCTAGCGCCGGCTGATCACCCCAGCGCGCTCTTCAGGTCGAAGCTTTCGTCGGCGGCCTGCTCCGGCGTGATCGAGCGGTCCATGGCCTGCAATCTGCGGCCGAACATGTGATCGCCGGCGCGGTTGATGGATTCGATGCCGAGCAGTCTGTCGCCGTGATAGCAGAACGCCGAAAACGCCTTCTTGGCGGGATCGCCGCGCAGCACGACGCGGTCGTAGCCGGTGGTGAGGCCGGCGATCTGCAGCTTGTCGTCGCCCTGGTCGCTCCAGAACCAGGGATGGCCGTCGTAAGGCTTTTTATCGCCGGTCAGCCGTGCCGCAAGGCAGCGGGCGTGATCGGTGGCGTTCTGCACCGATTCCAGCCGCAGCGAGCCGCCAAAGCGCGGGCTCGCGAACAGCGCGCAGTCGCCGATCGCGGAAATGTTGGGATCAGCCGTCGACAGATATTCATCGACGATGATGCCGGCGGCAACCGGCAAGCCCGCCTCGGCCGCAAGCTCGATATTCGGCAGCACGCCGACACCGACCACCACGAGGTCGGCGGGCAGATGGCGGCCGTCGCTCAAGGAGACGCCGGTGACCTTGCCGTTCTCGGCCTCGATCGAGGTGGCCTGCACGCCGAGATGAATGCGGATGCCGGCCTCGCGATGGCGGGCCTGGAAATATTCCGAGACCTCCGCCGTCACCGCGCGCGCCATCACGCGCGGGGCGAGCTCGAGCACGTCCACTTCCAGGCCCTTGATGCGCGCGGTGGCGGCGAATTCGAGGCCGATGAAACCGGCACCGATGATCACGGCGCGCGTCTTCGTCGGAATGATGTTCCGCAGCGCCTCGCTCTCGTCGAGGATGCGCAAATATTTCACATCGGGCAGATTGGCGTTGGGCAGATCGAGCAAGCGGTTGCGCGCGCCTGTGGCCAGCACGAGATGGCCATAAGGCAGCGTCTCGCTAGATGCGAGCAGCAGTTTTCGCGCGGCCCGGTCGATCGAGACGGCGCGCCCTGAGATCAGCTCGATCTTCTGGTCCTGATAGAATTTTTCGGGGCGGAACATCAGGCTGTCGGGCCCAGCCGAGCCCTTGATGTAGGCCTTGGACAGCGGCGGCCGCTGATAGGGCAGATGCGCCTCGTCATTGATCAGGCAGATGCGATTCGAAAAGCCCGCCTGGCGCAGCGATGCGGCGACCTGGTAGCCGCCGTGGCCAGCACCGACAATGATCACAGGACCCTCAGTCATTGGACAGCTCTTTTCCGCAAGACACGAGCATCACCCATGTCGTCTCCTGTCGCTAAGAATGGCTTGGCTAGCCTTGAGGAGCCGGCGCTCGTGTCCGTCCCTGAACGAAGGCGGCCCCATTTGAGCCGATCATTCCGCGCGGCGCAAGGGCCGGGGCTACTTGCGGCCGGGGATTGTCACCCCTGCCCTTCTGCGATTTAGTTGCAGCCACGAACCTCTAGCAGGGGATATTCCAGATGCCAGCTCCCGTCTCAAAGCCTGACGATCCCGCGCTGCTGCGGATCGAGGGCGCGATCGCGACCATCACGCTCAACCGCCCCGCCGCGTTCAACTCCGTCAACCTCGCGATCGCGCAGAAGCTCGAGCAACTCGCGGCCTATATCGAGGGCGATGATGCCATCAAGGTCGTGGTCATCGAAGGCGAAGGCCGTGCCTTCTCGGCCGGCGGCGATCTGCAGACGATCGGCGCTGCGGCCGAGGCCAACACTGTGACGCCTGTGGTCGGCGAGCTCTTGAAGCACTATCATGCCTTCATCGAGATCCTCAGGCGGATGCCAAAGATCTCGCTATCGAGCGTGCACGGCTCGGCCGCCGGCGCCGGCATGGGCCTCGCCTTCGTCACCGACCTCTGCATCGCCGCTGACGACGCCAAGTTCACGCCCGCCTATGCCAAGATCGGCGTGTCGCCGGATGGCGGCTCGACGGTCGGGATCGTCGCCACGGTCGGCTCGCGCCGCGCGCTGCAAATCTTCCTCGCCGAGGACAATTTTACCGCACAGCAGGCCTATGAATGGGGGCTTGTCGTCAAGACTGTTCCTGCAACCGAGCTGAAAGCCGAAACGCGGCAGCTCGCCGAGCGCCTCGCGCAGAACCCGCCAGCGGCCATCGCCGGCACGAAATCGCTGGTCTATGCGGCCGCGAACACGCCGGCGAAGCAGCAGTTAGATGCCGAGGAGCACAAGATCATCATGGCGATGAACACGGAGGAGTTTCGGCTCGCCGTGAAGAAGTTCACGAGCAAAAGCAAATGAGGTCTAGTGCGGGCAGATGTAGCCCGTCCCCGCCGGCGACTTGAAGCAGCCGACTGATTCCGGCAGCACGTGCTGCGGCAGCCACAGCACGACACTCGGGAAGTAGATGGCGAACGCGATGGTCGCGAAGAAGACGACGTAGATCGGCAGCGCCGCGCGTAGCGCCCTGGCAAAGCTGATCCCGACGAATTTCGAGGCCATCAGCAGCACCAGACCATAAGGCGGCGTGATCAGGCCGAAGGCGAGCGTCGCGATCAGCACCACGCCCATGTGCACGCCGTTGATGTCGCCGGCCTCCGTCAGAGCGTTCACCAGCGGCATGAAGATGATGATGGTCGGCACCGGCTCGATGAAATCGCCGACCACGGTGAAAAGCAGCACCATCAGCAGCATGATCAGGTGCGGATCGTTGCCGGCGATCGAGGTGATCATGTCGGCGATGTAGCTGGCGCCGCGCAAATAGGCGAGCATCCAGCCAAAGGCATTGGCTGCGCCGATGGTGATCAGCGGCAGTGAGAAGATGAGTCCGGCGAGGCAGAAATCGTACGGGATCTTTCTGAAGTGCCCGCGGTTCAGCGCGGGGATCACCACCAGGATGATCCAGACCACGGCGACGACGCCGGCCTCCGTCGGCGTGAACCAGCCCGTCAGAATGCCCCCTAACAGAATCACCGGGATCATCAGCGGCAGGGCTGCATCACCCGCCGCGAACACCACCTGCCGCAATGGCGCCCGCGGCTTGCGCAGGCCCGAGGGGCCGAAGAAGTAGCAGTAGATCATCAGCCCGAAGCCGATCATCAGGCCGGGCACCACACCTGCCATGAACAGGCCCGCGATCGAGACGTTGCCGACGGCGCCGTACACCACGGCCGTGATGCTCGGCGGCACCAGCGCCGCGATGGTCGAGGCCGAGGCGATGATCGCGGCGATGAAGGCAGGCTCGTAGCCTTCGCGCTTCATCGGGCCGCCCAATGCGCGGCTCATCACGGCGACGTCGGCCGTGGTCGAGCCTGACATTTCCGAGAAGAACATGCTGAAGACGACCACGACCTGCGACAGCCCGCCCCTGATATGCCCGACCAGCGACACCGAGAGATTGGCTATTCGCACCACCACATTGGCCGAGCTCATGAGCTCGCCGACCAGCAGGAAGAAGGGAATGGCAAGCAACGCCTCGGAATCGACGCCGTCAAAGATCTTCTGGATGATGGCGGCCAGCGAGACATCGGACAGCAACGCGCCGATGAAGACGCCGGCCATCAGCGAGAACGGCACCGGCACGCCGAGATAGCCGAACGACAGGAAGCAGATCGACATTATTGCCAGAACAATGGGTGCGCTCACGGCTGCGCCCTCGCCTGCGTTTCGGTCACGACGGGCGCAGCGTCCTCGTCCGGCGGTTCTGGATGATCAAACCCATTGCGCAGGCCGTTGACGAGCTGCTCGATGGCGAAGAGGCCGATCAGGATGCCGGAGAGCGGAATGATGGCGTAGAGCGAGGCGATCGGCGTGCCCGACGGCAGGCGGAAGCTGCCGAAGCCGCGCAGATAGTTCTGGTAGCCGTACCGGATCAGGCAGAAGGCAACGCCGAGCACGATGAGGCGGATGATGATTTCGACGATGATCCTGGGTGCACCGTGCATCGCCTCGGAGATCGCGGTGAGATAGAGGTGATCGTTGCGACGCGTCGCCACGGCGGTGCCGATGAAGATCGCATAGATGAACAGCGTCGAGGTGACTTCCTGAAGCCATAGCCAGGGATGGCCGATGGTGCGGGTGACGATGTCGGCGGTGACCGACAGCGAGAAGCCGAAGCACAGCACGCCGCAGAGGACCATCAGCGTAAGCTCGAGCCAGTCGAGCCAGCGCCATTTCAGATGGCGCTGCCGTTGCAGTACGAGCTTGTCGGCGATGGGCATCGACCTCTCCGTCGTCCCGGCCTAGTGCGCAATTGCGCACGGGGGGCCGGGACCCATAACCCCGAAAGGGAGTTGTTGCGCGAGCTGGCGACTCCGAGTCTTCGCCAAACTCAATCCTGTGGTTATGGGTCCCGGCCTTCGCCGGGACGACTCGGTGAAAGAGCCGAGCACCGCCCTAATTAATCGCCCGGATCAGGTCCTTGATCTTCTCGGCATGCGGGCCGAGATCCTTGGCAAGCTTGTCGAGATAGGGATTGGCGATCGCAATGAAGCCCGACTTGTCGACATCGGGGACGATCTTGACGCCGATCGCTTTCAGCTTGACTTGCGATTGATGCTCGAGCTCGATCGCCTTGGCCGGCTGCGTCCTGTTGACTTCGTCCGCCGCGGCCTGAACCCAACCCTGCTGCTCAGGTGTGAGGCTGTTCCAGAGCTTGTCGCTGATCCAGACCAGGCTGTTGTTGGCCTCATGCTCGGTCATCGAGAGCACCGGCGCCACCTCGTAATGCTTGTTGGCGAGATAGACGTTGACGCCGTTCTCGGCGACGTCGACCACGCCGGTTTGCAAGGAAGTGTAGACGCTGCCGAAGGGCATGTGCACGATTTGCGCGCCGTAGGCCGGGAACATGGTGTCCTCGGTCGGCGTCGCCTGCACTCGCACCTTCAGGCCCTTCATGTCGTCGACCTTCTTGATCTCGCGCTTGGAATACATGTTGCGTAGACCAAGAGTCGCAAGCGCAATCACGTGGGCGCCCTGAACCGTGTCCGAGATCATCGCTTTGACTGCGCTCGCCACCGCAGGATCCGCCATTGCCTTGATGAGATGGTCTTCCGAGCGGAACAGGAAATGCATCGACATCACGCCGGCCTGCGGCGAGAGCGTCGCGGCGTTCGCAGACGATGAGATACAGAATTCGATATCACCCGCCTTGACGAGCTGCAGCACCTGCGGCTCCTGCCCGAGCTGCGCGCCGGGATACTGGTCGATGAGCATCGTGCCTTTGCTCAGCGCCTTCAGCTTTTCGGCAAAGATGTCGCCAAGGATTCCATAGCCCGTGATCTTGGGCTGGTCGTAGGCGAAGCGATAATGCTTCACCTCCTGTGCCCCCACGCCAGTGACGAACAGCATGGCGGCCGCAGCCACCAATGCACGCATGGATCGCGCAATCATCGTCTCCCCCTGTTTTATCGCCCGCCGCTTTCAGCGGTCTCGGCGCTCGTTGGTTGTCAGCCCTTACTCCGTCTTCTTCCCAGTCCTCTGCATAAAGTCGAAGTCGCAGCCCTCGTCGGCCTGCATGATGGTCTCGTTGAACAGCCAGGCATAGCCGCGCCGCGCTTCATCCGGCTTCAAGACCGCGCGCCGGCGCTCCAGCTCGGCGGCATCGACCAGCAGCTCGATGCTGCGCTTGGCCACGTCGAGACTGATCATGTCGCCGTTCTTGACCAGCGCCAGCGGCCCGCCGACGGCGGATTCCGGCGTAATGTGCAGCACGATGGTGCCGAACGCGGTGCCGCTCATGCGCGCATCGGAAATGCGCACCATGTCCTTGGTGCCGCCACGCGCCAGCTTCTTCGGGATCGGCAGATAGCCTGCTTCAGGCATTCCGGGCGCGCCCTTGGGACCGGCATTGCGCAGCACCAGCACGTCATCGGAATTTACGTCGAGCTCGGGATCGTCGACCCGCAGGGTCATGTCCTCGACAGATTCGAACACCACGGCGCGTCCGGTGTGCTTCAACAATTTCGGGCTCGCGGCGGACTGCTTGATGACTGCACCGCGCGGCGCGAGGTTGCCGTGCAGGATGGCGAGGCCGCCCTCCTTCTTGATCGGATTGTCGCGCGAGCGGATCGCGTCCTGGCCCGGCACGTCCTCGGCATTGGCGACGACATCGCGCAGCGTCTGGCCGCTGATGGTCTTCGCATCGAGATCGACGAGATCGCCGAGCTGCGCCAGCAATTTCGGCACGCCGCCGGCGTGATGGAAATGCTCCATATAGTGCTCGCCCGACGGCTTGAGGTCGACCAGAACGGGCACCTCGCGGCCGATCCGGTCGAACGCCGGGAGATCGATCCGGTGTGGGGAGCGATGCGCCATCGCGGTCAGATGGATCAGGCCGTTGGTCGAGCCGCCGATCGCCTGCAGCACGACCTGGGCGTTCCTAAAGGAAGCCGGCGTCAAGAGTTGGCTCGGCTTCGGGCCCCTGGTCTTGGCCATCTCGGCGGCGACCCGGCCGCTCGCTTCTGCCAGCCGGAAACGCTCGGCATGCGGCGCCGGGATTGTCGCGCTCATCGGCAGCGACAGGCCCATGGCTTCGATCATGCAGGCCATGGTCGAAGCGGTGCCCATCACCATGCAAGTGCCGACCGACGGCGCGAGGCGGCCGTTCACCGCCTCGATCTCGGTGTCGTCCATCTCGCCGGCGCGATACTTGCCCCACAGACGGCGGCAATCGGTGCAAGCGCCCAGCACCTCGCCCTTGTGATGACCGACCACCATGGGCCCGACCGGAATGACCACGGTCGGCAGATCGGCGCTGATCGCCGCCATCACCTGCGCAGGCAGCGTCTTGTCGCAGCCGCCGATCACGATCACCGAGTCCATCGGCTGGGCCCGGATCATCTCCTCGGTATCCATCGCCATCAGATTACGCAGATACATCGAGGTCGGATGCGCAAAGCTCTCGGCGATCGAGATGGTCGGGAATACGAACGGCATCGCGCCCGACAGCATCACGCCGCGCTTAGCGGCTTCGATGATCTGGGGGACGTTGCCGTGGCAGGGATTGTAGTCGCTATAGGTGTTGGTGATGCCGACGATCGGGCGCTCCAGCGCGTCGTCGGAATAGCCCATGGCCTTGATGAACGCCTTGCGCAGGAACAGCGAGAAGCCGGCATCGCCATAGCTCGTCAGCCCCTTGCGCAAACCACCCGTCATCAGACCGCTCCTTCTCGCCAGCCATTGTGCTACAGCCTGCCCCCTGATTGTCAATAAGACAGGCGTCTACTTCACCATTTCGGGACTGTCGCACCGCCAAACAGTCAGATTATTGACAATCCGCCTCTTCCCTGCTCCCTAAAGGCAAACCGGCAGACGCCGGAGGCCGAGGGCATGTCCGACATTCGCACCGCAGATGCCATGCCTGCCAGGCGCGACGACCCTGACGACGTCGTCGCGCGGCTGGAGGAGGACATCATCTTCGGCCGCCTCGCGCCGGGCGCGCGGCTGACCGAGGACGCGCTGATGTCTCGATATGGCACCTCGCGCCATTTCGTGCGGCAAGCGCTGGTCGATGCCGAGCGCCGCGGCATCGTCCGCCGCGAGAAGAACGTCGGCGCCACCGTGCGGTTCTACTCGGCCGAAGAGGTCCGGCAGATCTACGAAGTCAGGGAGATGTTGACGCGGCAAGCTGCGCTGATGATCCCGCTGCCCGCGCCGCAGGCCCTGATCGACGAGCTGACTGCGCTGCAACGCGACTATTGCGCGAAGGCGGATGTGCGCGACCTGCGCGGGATCCACGAAGCCAACGATGCCTTCCACCTCGCGCTATTCTCCGCCTGCGGCAATCCCTACCTGGTGCGGTCGCTGCAGGACTATATGAACCTGACACTGCCGATGCGCGCAAAAAACCTCGCCGACCGCGAGGGGCTGGCGCAATCGCGGCGGCAGCACGAGCTGATGATCGAGCTCTTGAAGGGCCGCGACAGCTGGGCGTTGGCGCAGCTGTGCGTGGATCACATGCAGTTCAGCAAGAAGGATTATCTGGCGCGGATTGCGGGGGAAACCGCATCACCTGCGTAACCACGAGAAGACGTCTGCTCCAACGAGCACGTTGAGGCTGGCCACAGCGACAATGAAAGCAAGCATCATTAAGATCGTTGCAAGAGCCACCTTGGCTCCAAGACCCAACCTACCTTCTTTTTTGATGCCGTAGTTCGCCGCCAGTCGCGTGATCATGAGTGCCCAGAGCGCGACCCAAGCGAGATTCGCCAATCCGTCCAACAGTGGAGGAAAGCCAATTTGCGAACTCGCAAAACCATATGTGAAAAGTAACGCAGCTAAAAAGATGTGCGCGACCAATGCGATCAGATAAGCCTGCCAAAAAAGCAGCCGTCGCTCGAAATATTTGATCATGCCCCCGTAGATCAAAGGAAAGAACAACGTGCCTGCAAGGAAGCGCAGAATGGCCGGACTATCAGGGTATGGCAGCATCGCGATGACTTCTACTGAGCGCTCGATCTGGATTCAATCAATAGTTGACTATCGACATAAATAAACACCAAATTGTTCGGCGAAGAATAGCGGCGCTGGAGGGTATCGGCCGCGAGTCCGCGCTCGGCGCATCAGCAAAGATTGGCGATACGAAAAGGTCGGGCTGTTCGCTCGCCAAAAAGGCTATGGACACGATCAAAGCTGTGGGGGAGAAGGCGGCATCATGCCAATTTCAGGATGCCGCAAGATGGAATTTGATGATGTCATTCTCGGCCGGCGAAGCATTCGCGGTTACAAGCCCGACCCTGTCCCGCCGGATTTGATCAAGGAAATCCTGGGGCTGGCGATGCGCGCGCCATCGTCGATGAACACCCAGCCGTGGAATTTCTACGTCATCACCGGAGCACCGCTGGATCGCATCCGCCAGGGCAACACTGAGCGCAATCTGGCGGGAGTGCCGCACTCGCGCGAGTTTCGGATCGGCCAGGCGTTCGCGGGGGTGCATCGCGAGCGCCAGATCGGCGTTGCCAAGCTGTTGTTCAGCGCAATGGGAATTGCGCGAGACGACAAGCAGCAGCGGCAGGACTGGGTCCTGCGCGGCTTTCGTCAGTTCGACGCGCCTGTGTGCGTGATCATCACATACGATCGCGAGCTGGCCTCCAGCGACGATACGGCCTTCGACTGTGGCGCCGTGGCGACCGCGCTCGTCAACGCGGCCTGGTCGCGAGGGCTTGGCGCCGTAATCAACAGCCAGGGTATCATGCAATCCCCCGTCGTGCGCGAGCATGCCGGGATTGCGGATGATCAGGTGATCATGAAAAGCATCGCGCTCGGCTGGCCAGATCACAGCTTTCCCGCCAATGCCGTCATATCCGAGCGCAAGTCGGTCGATGAAGCGACGACGTTTGTGGGATTTGCGAGCGGAGCCTAGAAGCAGCAAGAGCTCAGTAGCGTCGCAACAGACCGCGATTCACGCTGGCATCACCATAGTCGGCGCAGGCCCTGTTCGGATCCCTGATCAAATCCGTCCGTACGCGCCTGAACGTCTTTGCGGCTGCCTCCGACACCTCGGCGCGGAATTTACCGGGATCGTAGCTGTCGCCGTCACGCGCCTTGATGGCCGCCGAATAGGCGTCGATCATCGCCATCGCGGCATTGGGGCTGCCGAGCAGCCGCGCACCGAGTTGAACGCCGCCGGCACCATCGGCTTCAAAGCCGACGCACCGTTGCTCCAGCACGACGGATGCGGTGACGAGCTGATCGAGGAACGTTGCCTCGGCGTCGCTGAGTGGTGCGGCTTGCGCTGACGCGATCAGCGTGAGCATTGCGACGGCTGACAATTTGAATTTCATTGTCGTTACTCTCGAATTGCGATCGCACAAATCGAGAGCCAGATGAGGCCAGCAGCAGCGTTGATCTAGATCAATGGCGGGTCTCCGCGAGTCACATGCTCGCTGGCAGGTATCACTTCCTCAACGCGTCGTTGCGAGCGCAGCGAAGCAATCCAGAGTCTTTACGCGGAGGGACTCCGGATTGCTTCGCTGCGCTCGCAATGACGAGTGGTGAGTGACGACGAATCCGATTGCCTCCGCCCCCGCGGCAACTCCCCCTCACCCCAACCCTCTCCCCGCAAGCGGGGCGAGGGAGCGCACCTGCATCGCGGCGAGAGCTCGGGCTACGACAATCCTACCGCTTATTCCAATCGATGATCCGGCTCGTGTCGCCATCGAATTCGTTGCTGCAGAATGTGCCGCCCTGGAAATGATCGCCGACCGGATCCGGCTTCAGCTTGGCCTGCTCGGCCATCGCGTGCTCGCGGAAATCCTCGGCGCGCCCCGCGGGGCGGTAGCCGAACTCGTAGGCGCGGTGGTTGTCCCACCAGGCGCGCTCGTTGAAAGAGGCGCCGTAGAACACCTCGAAATGGATGTCGGGATGTTCGAGCCCGATCCGACAGAGCTGCACCAAATCTTCCGGCTTCAGCCAGATCGAAAGCCGGCGCTGGTCGAGCGGCATGTCGCCGAAATTGCCGATGCGCAGGCACGTCACCTTCAGCCCGTGCTTGTCGGCATAGAAAGCGCCGACGGCCTCGCCAAAGACCTTGCTGACGCCATAACGGCTGTCGGGACGCGGGGTGACATCGGTGCCGATCTTGTGGTGGCGCGGATAGAAGCCGACGGCGTGGTTCGACGAGGCGAAGACCACACGCTTGACGCCCTTGCGATACGCCGCCTCGAACAAATTGTAACCGCCGATGATATTGGCCTGGAGGATCTGGTCCCAGCTGCCTTCGACCGAATAGCCGCCGAAATGGATGATGCCGTCGACGCCCTCGCAGATCGCCTCGACTTGCGCGAGATCGGCGAGGTCAGCCGCCTTGAACTGCTCGTTCGCGCCGAGATCGGCGGGCGGCTTGATGTCGGAGAGCATGAGATCCGGATAGATCGGCGGCAGCAATTTTCGCAGGCTCGTGCCGATTCCGCCCGAAGCTCCCGTCATCAAGATACGCGCCATGTTGTCCCTCGCCGTTGGTGACCGATTTGCGGTCACGTGTCTCTAATGATAGCAGCATTGTCCAGAGGGAACGAAACGAGAGAACCGACATGAATGAGGCATCGTCCCATAACCAAGGCTGGCGGCCGGCGACTTATTACCCTGATCCCGCGATAAAAGCACTGGATCCCCGTTTCGAAAAATACTGGCTAAGGCTGTCGGCGGTGGAGCGGCTGGCGACCGGCCTGCGCTGGGCCGAGGGTCCCGTGTGGTTCGGCGACGGGCGTTATCTGCTCTGTAGCGACATTCCAAACCAGCGCATCATCAAATGGGAGGAAGAGACCGGCGCTGTCAGCGTGTTCCGCAAACCCTCCAATTTCGCCAACGGCAATACGCGTGATCGGCAGGGCCGGCTCGTCACTTGCGAGCATGGCGGGCGGCGCGTGACCCGCACCGAATATGATGGCGAGATCACCGTGCTGATGGATCAATTCAACGGCAAGCGGTTGAACTCGCCGAACGATGTCGTTGTCAAATCGGACGGCTCGATCTGGTTCACCGATCCGACCTTCGGCCTGCTCGGCAACTACGAGGGCTACAAGTCCGAGCCCGAGATCGACATGAACGTCTACAGGCTCGACCCGGAGACCCGCAAAGCCACAATCGTCGCCGAGGGTGTGCTCGGGCCGAACGGGCTCGCCTTCTCGCCGGACGAGAAAATCCTCTATCTCATCGAATCCCGCGGCGTTCCGACCCGCAAAATTCTCGCCTATGACGTCTCGCCTTCCGGTGACAAGCTTTCGAACAAGCGCGTCTTCGTCGATGCCGGCCCCGGTACGCCGGACGGTTTCCGCGTCGACATCGACGGCAATCTCTGGTGCGGCTGGGGCATGGGCGATCCCGAACTCGACGGCGTCGTCGTGTTCGCACCCGACGGCGTCATGATCGGCCGCATCGCGCTGCCCGAGCGCTGCGCCAATCTCTGCTTCGGCGGCGTCAAGCGCAACCGCCTGTTCATGGCGGCGAGCCAGTCGATCTACGCGTTGTATGTGAATACGCAGGGAGCGTTGGGGGGATAGGCGCTCCTCTCGTCATTCCGGGGCGCGCCGTTTTCGGCGCGAGCTATGGTGCGCAATTGCGCACCTGAGAATCCATCGTGCGACAGAGTCGGTGGATGAATGGAATCCGGGCTCGTCGCTTCGCGACGCCCCGGAATGACGACGGAGCAAAACAAAACGCCGGAGCAGTTGCCCGCTCCGGCGGCGTGTTGTTCACGTAAGGCTTACGCCGCGTTGAAGCCAGCGACGGCCTTCACTTCGAGGAAGTCCTCGAGGCCATACTTGCCCCACTCGCGGCCGTTGCCCGACTGCTTGTAGCCGCCGAACGGCGCGGTGCGGTCATTGGGCACGCCCTGGAGGTTGACGTTGCCGGCGCGGATCTGGCGGCCGACACGCTTGGCATCGTCGACCGAGGAACCGTAGACGTAGCCGGCGAGACCGTAAGGCGTGTCGTTGGCAATCTTGACGGCGTCGGCTTCGTCCTTGGCGCCGAGGATGGTCAGCACCGGTCCAAAAATCTCTTCGCGCGCGATCGTCATCTCGGGCGTGACGTCGGCGAAGATGGTCGGGCGGACATAGAAGCCCTTGTTGACGCCTTCCGGCAGACCAGGACCACCGGCGACGAGCGTTGCGCCCTCGTCGATGCCCTTCTTGATCAGCGCCTGGATCTTGTCCCACTGGCCGCGGTTGACGACGGGGCCGATGGTGGTGCCATCGGCGCGCGGATCGCCCGCCTTGGTCTTGTCGGCGACGGCTTTCGCGATCGCGGCGACCTCTTTCATCTTCGACAGCGGCACGATCATGCGCGAGGGCGCATTGCAGGACTGGCCGGAGTTGTTGAACATGTGCATCACGCCGCCGGTCACCGCTTTCGTCAGGTCGGCGCCTTCGAGGATGACGTTCGGCGACTTGCCGCCGAGCTCCTGGCTGACGCGCTTCACGGTGGGCGCGGCGCGCTTGGCCACATCGATGCCGGCGCGGGTCGAGCCGGTGAAGGAGATCATGTCGATATCGGGGTGCTCGCTCATGGCGGCGCCGACCTCGGGGCCGAGGCCGTTGACGAGGTTGAACACGCCCTTCGGCACGCCGGCTTCATGCAGGATCTCCGCAAAAATCAAAGCCGAAGTGGGCGTGAACTCGCTGGGCTTCAGGATCATGGTGCAGCCGGCGGCGAGCGCGGGCGCGACCTTGCAGGCGATCTGGTTGAGCGGCCAGTTCCAGGGCGTGATCATGCCGACCACGCCGATCGGCTCGCGCAGCACCATGGCGGTGCCGATGGGCTCCTCGAAATGATAGTTCTTGAGCACGTCGAGCGTGGTCATGAGATGGCCAAGGCCGGCGCCGGCCTGGAGCTTCTCCGCCATCGGCAACGGCGCGCCCATCTCGTCGGAGACGGCGGCGCCGATCTCCTTGATGCGGGTCTTGTAGATCTCGATGATTTTGCTGAGCAGCGCGACGCGCTCCTCGCGGCTGGTCTGGGAGAACGTTGCGAAGGCGCGCTTGGCGGCGGCAACGGCCTTGTCGACATCGGCCTTGGAGCCGAGCGCAACCTCGTACATCGCCTCTTCCGTCGCGGGATTGACCACGGCGGTGGACTTCTTGACGGCGGGATCGACCCAGGCGCCGTCGATGTAGAATTGCATGCGATTGACCATCGTTAACCTCTTCTTGGGGGCTTGGGGGGGCGTTTCGGCAGGCATCCTTGCACGAAAGCGCCGGCAATTGAACCCGCCATATGCGGGGCCAGCGTTGCGGCGGACGGAGGTTATATGAGCTGGTGGCGGGAACGAGGCAAGGTTCTCTCGATCGTCATTCCGGGGCGATGCGGAGCATCGAACCCGGAATCTCGAGATTCCGGGTTCGGCTCTTCGAGCCGCCCCGGAATGACAACCCCGGTGACTTCCCCTACACCGCCATCTTCCGATGCAGCACCGGCGCGCCGGTGGTGAGGCTTTCGGCCGCATCGATGATGGCGTTGGCATCGATGCCGTAGTGGCGATAGAGATCGGCGATGGTTCCGGTCTGGCCGAACTGCTCGACGCCGAGCGCCTCGACGCGATGGCCGTGGACGCTGCCGAGCCAGCCGAGCGCGGAGGGGTGGCCGTCGATCACGGTCACGATGCCGCAATCGCGCGGCAGCGGCGCCAGCAATTGTTCGACATGGCTGAGATGCTGCACGCCACGGCGGTCGCGCCGCAATTTTCGCGCGGCGGTCCAGCCGGAATGGAGGCGATCGGCCGAGGTGATCGCGAGCAGGCCGATATCGCGCCTGTTCTCGCCGATGAAGCCGGTCGCCTCGATCGCCTCAGGCGCGACCGCGCCGGTATAGGCGATCACGAGCTCGGCATTGGGGCCGGGCTTGCGCAGCCAATAGGCGCCGTCGGTGATGCCCTGCTGCAACTCCGGCGTCATGATGCGCTGCGCCTGCTCGATGCTGCGCGTCGAGAGGCGGAGATAGACCGAACCGCCCTCGCCCGGATCGCGCTGCATGTGCTCAAAGCCCCAGCCCATGACGACCGCGAGCTCGTCGACGAAAGCAGGCTCGAACGAGGCAAGCCCGTCCTGCGCCATGCCGATCAGCGGCGTTGCGATCGACTGGTGCGCGCCGCCCTCCGGCGCGAGCGTGATGCCTGAGGGTGTCGCCGCCACCATGAAGCGCGCATCCTGGTAGCAGGCATAGTTCAGCGCATCGAGGCCGCGCTCGATGAAGGGATCGTAGAGCGTGCCGACCGGCAAGAGCCGCGCGCCGTTGATCTGGTGCGAGAGGCCGAGCGCCGAGAGCATGATGAACAAATTCATCTCGGCGATGCCGAGCTCGAGATGCTGGCCCTTCGGCGAAGCGTCCCAATTGTAGGTCGATGGAATTTTCTCGCTGCGGAATAAGTCCGCCTTCGCGGCATTGGCGAACAGGCCGCGCCGGTTCACCCAGGGGCCGAGATTGGTCGAGACGGTGACGTCGGGCGAGGTCGTGACGATGCGCTTTGCCAGCTCGCTGTCGCCGCGCGCGATCTCGTTCAGCACGAGGCCAAAACCCTGCTGCGTCGACATCTGCGGCGATGGCTTGAAGGCGAGCTGCGCAGGCACCTCGACCACCGGCGCGGTCAGGCGGCGGCCGTCCTGGTTGAACGGCACGCGCGCGAGAAACGCGTCGAGCTCGGCGGCGCTCTGCGGCAGGCCCTCGTACTTGTCCCATTCGTGGCCGGGGCGGATGTTCTGGCTGTCGCGATATTTCTCCATCTGCGTAACCGTCATCAGGCCGGCATGGTTGTCCTTGTGGCCCTGGAACGGCAGGCCGACGCCCTTGATGGTGTAGGCGATGAAGCAGACCGGGCGATCATGGTTGATGGACTCGAACGCCTCGACCATGCTCGCCATGTCGTGGCCGCCGAGATTCGACATCAGCGCCAGCAGCTCCTCGTCGCTGCGCTTGTCGATCAGCGCAGTGATCGGGCCCTGGTCGCCGATCTCGTCGTGCAGATGCTTGCGGAACGCCGCGCCGCCCTGGAAGCATAGCGCGGCGTAAAGAGCGTTCGGGCAATTGTCGATCCAGCGCTTCAGCGCCTCGCCGCCTGGCTCCGCGAAAGCCTCGCGCATCAGCCGGCCGTATTTCACGATCACCACGTCCCAGCCGAAATTGCGGAACATGGTCTCGAACTTTTCCCACAGGCCTTCGCGCACGACGGCGTCGAGCGACTGCCTGTTATAGTCGACCACCCACCAGGTGTTGCGCAGGCCGTGCTTCCAGCCCTCGGCCAGCGCCTCGAAGATGTTGCCCTCGTCCATCTCGGCATCGCCGACGAGGGCGATCATCCGCCCTTCGCGGCGATCCTTCATCCAGCCATGCGCCTTGACGTAATCCTGCACCAGCGAGGCAAACAGCGTCTGCGCGACGCCGAGGCCGACCGAGCCGGTGGAGAAGTCGACGTCGTCGACGTCCTTGGTGCGTGAGGGATAGGACTGCGCGCCCTTGAAGCCGCGGAAGTTCTCCAGCTTTTCGCGGCTTTGCCGGCCGAACAAATACTGGATGGCATGGAACACCGGGCTCGCATGCGGCTTCACCGCGACGCGGTCCTCCGGCCGCAGCACATGAAAGTACAGCGCCGACATGATGGTGGCGAGCGAGGCCGAGGAGGCCTGATGGCCGCCGACCTTGAGTCCATCAGCATTGGAGCGGATGTGGTTGGCGTGGTGGATGGTCCATGACGACAGCCACAGCGCCTTGCGGGCGAGAGCAGTCAGGATTTCGAGACGCGCGGAATCGACGGGCATGGCGATGCTCCGGAAAATAAGGCGGATCATACGCCTGCCGGCGGCGCCAGATTTCTCAATTTTTCGCGTCATACCGGCAGATATTGGGATACCATACCAACACCGGCCATGAAATACAGGTTCTATTCCAATGCCCGAGCTCGACGCCATCGACCGCAAGATCCTCAGCCATCTCCAGAACGACAGCCGCCTGACCATGCAGGAGCTCGCCGACAGGGTCGGCCTGTCGGTCTCGCCCTGTCATCGCCGGGTCAAGCTGCTGGAGGAGCGCGGCGTGATCTCGCGCTATGTCGCGACCGTCGACCAGAAGGCGCTGGGGCTGCATGTCAGCGTCTTCATCTCGATCAAGCTGGCGCGGCAGAAGGAGGAGGACCTCAACCGCTTCGCCCGCGCCATCTCGAAATGGGACGAGGTGCTGGAGTGCTATCTGATGACCGGCAACCGCGATTATCTGCTGCGCGTGGTCGCAGCCGACCTCGCCTCCTACGAGACGTTCCTCAAGACCAAGCTGACCCGGCTCGACGGCATCGCATCGATCGAGTCCAGCTTTGCGCTCAGCCAGGTGAAGTATTCGATCGCGCTGCCGGTGTAGCACAACGCGGGCGTCTGGAGGGACGGCCGCAAGCGCCTCGTAGGGTGGGCAAAGCGTAGCGTGCCCACCACTCGTGATTGCGCAGAGAGATGGTGGGCACGGCGCTTCGCGCCTTTGCCCACCCTACGGCACCTTCCTCGCCGCAATGACGGCCATCACCGCCACGGCTGCACGATGATCTTGGTGTGGGCCTCGGGGTTGGCGAGATCGGCGAAGGCTTTGGCGACGCCGTCGATGCCGACTTCCGCCGTCACCATCGCCGCGGCGTCCACCTGTCCTTCGGCGATCAGGCGCAGCGAGCCTGCAAACTCTTCCGGCGTGTAGCCGAGCACGTACTGGACGTTGAGCTCCTTCATGATGCCCAGCATGGGCTCGTGTCTGTCGCTCTCCATGCAGACGCCGACCACGACGATCCTGGCATCGCGCGGGGCGCCCTCGAACACCTGCTGCAACAGGCCGGGCACGCCGACGCATTCGAAGATGATCGCGGGCTTCAGCGCCGGCAGCATGGCCTGGAACGGCGGTCGCGCCGCCCTCTCCGCCTCCGACATCTGCGCGTGCTCGGCCCAGGTCGCATAGGGCTGCGACACCTTGGGATCGACGACGATATCGGCGCCGAGCTTTGCGGCAAGCGCCCGCCGCGCCGGCGAATAGTCGGCGGCGATGATCGGGTGCAGGCCCTCGATCTTCAGCGCCGCGATCACGGCAAGCCCGACCGGGCCGCAGCCGATCACCAGCGGCACCTCGCCGCCTTGGATATTTGCCTTCGCCACGGCGTGAACGCCGACCGCGATCGGCTCGGTCAGCGCGGCATGTTCCGGCGCGAGGCCGTTCGGCACCTCCAGCAGCAGCGGCTCGCTGAGCAGCATCTGCTCCGCATAGCCGCCGACAAACTCGTTGGAATAGCCGATGCCCTTGATGCCCTCAGGCGTCAGCAGCGCGGGCAGCGAGCACACATGTGTGCCGGGCTTGAGCTTGCGCGTCGTGCCGGGGCCGAAATCCACGATCTCGCAGCAGAACTCGTGACCGAACACGACATCCCGCGACAGATCCATCGGGGTGCGCCCGGTCTTCTTGGCCATCTCGACCATCCGCGGCGCGTGCTGGCGCGCGTGCAAGTCGGAGCCGCAGATGCCGCAGGCGAGCGTCCTGACCAGCACCTGGCCGGGGCCAGGCTTCGGCTCCGCGATCTGCCCCACGACAATCTCGCCGTTCCTGAAAATCGCAGCGCGCATCCGGCTCCCTCCTGATGTGTTGGAACCGTTGATAGCACGTATCAGCGCGCGCAAACTTGCGTCAGGGGTTCGGAGACCGTGCTGCCTGCACCAAGACCTGGGCGCGGCGCACGCGCTCACGATGGGCGATGTAGAGCCCGCTGGCAACGATGAAGGCCGCCCCCGTGATGGTCCAGACATCGGGCAGCTCGCCGAAGACGAAGAAGCCCAAAATGCTGACCCACAGCAGCTGCGTGTACGAGAACGGCGCCAGCACCGAGGCATCGCCGTACCGATAGGCCAGCACGATGATCCACTGCCCGACGGTGGAGGCCAGGCCGATCACGATGCCGAGCCCGATGCCTGTCCAGGTCGGTGTGACCCAGACGAACGGCACCATCACGGTGAGGATCGCAACACCCGTGAGCGCCGAATAGGCCATCGTGGTGAGAACGGCCTCACGCCCGCTCATCAAGCGCGTCATGATCAGTGCGGCGGCCCAGCAGAATGCCGAGATGATCGGGAAGAACGCCGCGACGTGGAATGTGGCCGAGCCCGGACGAATGATGATCATCACGCCAATCAGGCCGACCGCGGTCGCGATCCAGCGGCGCATGCCGACCTTCTCGCTGAGGAAGATGATCGAGAGGGCGGTGACGAACAGCGGCGAGATGAAGCCGGTGGCAGAGGCTTCCGCGATGGGAAGGAAGCGCAAGCCGGTGATGAAGAAGAGGGAGGAACCGAGCAGCGCCGTGCCGCGCATGATCTGCAGGCCCAGCCGCTCGGTCCGCATCGCATGCAGCGGCGAGCCCGGCAGCATCACCGGCAGGAACATGAGCGCGAAGGTGACGAAGCGAATCCAGGTGATCTCGATCGACGGCAGGCTCGATGACAAATATTTCGAAGTGACGTCGGAGCAGCCGAGGAATACCGTCGACAGCAGTACCAGCGCGATGCCCTTGAAGGGATGGTCGACGCGCGCAGGCGCGCGGCGAGCCTCCTGCTTCTTCTCCGGCAAGGGCATGGGAATACTGTCGAGCCTTGCGGCTGCAGCAGGTGGCGGTGTCACTGTAGGAACCCGGCAAAAGGCGAATCGAGAGGCCTCATAAAAACGACAAATGCGCCGCGTTCACAACTTCCGAAAACAGGATGCCGATATGCGCTGACGTCCACGCGCGTCAACGCCCGGTTAATATTGCGCGTTTGTGCGCTACAGCATCGGCAGGCTGCGCGGCTTCGGGCCGCGCGGAAACGCCGCATCCAGCGCCGAGATCTCCTCTTTCGTCAGCACGAGATCGCCGGCCGCCGCATTTTCGCCGGCATGTTCCGCGGACGACGCCTTCGGGATCGCGAACACCGTAGTCGCACGGGTGAGGAAGCTCAGCGCGACCTGACGCGGTGTCGCACGACGTGCCTCTGCAATGCGCGCCAGCACCGCGCCGCCCTTGCTGCGCGCATCCGGAAAATCATCGTGCCCGAACGGCGAATAGGCGACGACGGCAACGCCGTGCCGCTCGCACCACGGGATCACGGCATGCTCGATCGCGCGCTCCTTGAGATGATAAAGCACCTGATTGCAGGCGATCTTGCCTTCACCCGCAACCTCGAGAATCTCGTCGAGATCATCGGCATCGAAATTGGAGACACCCCAGGACTTGATCTTGCCTGATGTCACCAGCTCCTCGAATGCAGCGACGGTGTCCTCGAGATCATACGAGCCGCGCCAGTGCAGCAGATAGCAATCGAGACGATCTGTCTTCAGCCGCTTCAGCGAGCGCTCGCAGGCCGTGATGGTGCCACGGCGCGAGGCGTTGCTTGGCAGCACCTTGGAAACCAGGAACACCTCATCACGACGGCCCGCGATCGCATCGGCAATGACAAGCTCGGCATCGCCATACATCTCGGCGGTGTCGATATGGGTCATGCCGAGATCGAGCCCGCGCTGAAGCGCCGCGATGGCGCGCTTGCGGTCGCCATGGTCGAGATACCAGGTGCCCTGTCCGATGACAGAGACGTTGGCGCCGGTCTTGCCGAAGGGTTTTGTGTTCATGTTGTCTCCGATGCCGCTCGTTGGCACAGGCAACCGCTATCGCGCTCAAGAGTTCAATCCGGGAACGTTTCGACCAGACGCGGGGGCGCTTCGTGGTAAATCATGATTGGTCTTGGAGTGGAGTGAAGGCCGCGCGGCACCATAGGCCACAATCGCGGGCACGTCGATTGGGTGGGAGGATGGTACCTAGCCCACGCTGTCATTCCCGCGAAAGCGGGAATCCAGTACGCCGCGGCTTCTCGGTGAATCACTGACGTCTCGGCGTACTGGATCGCCCGGTCAAGCCGGGCGATGACGGCGGAGCATGCGGAGCCAGCCGAGAACGATGCCCTACCCCGCCGCGCCCGCGACCTTCGCGTGCTTCGCGGGCACAACCTCCGTCGTCGCGATCAGGCGCTTCAGCTCGGGAATGCAGGAGCCGCAATTGGTGCCTGCTTTGAGCTTTACACCGATCTCGGCGGGGGTGCGCGCGCCGCCGGCGATCGCATCGCAGATGGTGCCGCGGCCGACGCCGAAGCAGGCGCAGACGACAGGGCCGGTCGAGACGGCGCCTTCGCTGGACTTACCGGACAAGAGCATGCGGCGTTGGTCGTCGGTGACGCGATCGGCCGCAAACACGCTCTTCACGACCTCCCAGTCCCCGGCATCATGCGCGGGGCCGACGAACAGACAGGTCTCGATCCGGTCGGCCGAAAACGAAGCGGCGCGGAAAACGCCGCCGCCGAAATCGCGGTACTCGGCCACGTCCTCACCGCCGATGCTTGCGAGCCAGGCCGGCCAACGCGACAGGTCAGCATTATCAGCGAAGAGATAGCCGAAGCCGCCGCTGACCGTGACGCGGGTCCACAACAGGTTTGGCGGCAGAGCGAGCTGCTTGCGCGACAGCGCAAAACCGCGGAAGACGTATTCGTAGGGCGCGATCGCAGCCGGCGTCGCTTTCGATTCCGGCTGGCCCGAGAATGGATCGGTAAACGAGTGCACCAGCGCGCCGACGCGGCCATGCGAGGCGTTCATCGCGCTCCAATGGATCGGTGTGAACAGCGTGCCGCGCTGCTGCCGGTCGCTGACGACGACCTTCAGAATGCACTGGCCGTAATCGGTGGTGATACGGGCATAGCCGTCGTGAACAATGCCGTATTTGCTGGCATCGTCAGGATGGATCTCGACGAAGGGTTCGGGCAGATGCGCGCCCAGCCGCTGGCTGAGACCTGTGCGCGTCATGGTGTGCCACTGGTCGCGGATGCGTCCGGTGTTGAGCCTCAGGGGACGCGACGGGCCGGTTTCGGCCCGCAGCGAAGGCACTTCCGGGGCGACGAAGCGACCCTTGCCGTCATTGGTGAAGAAGCCACCTTCCGCGAAGAATCGTTCGCCAGGTGCACCACCTTCGGGGGCCGGCCACTGCACCGGCGTCAAGGCGTCGAAGGCCTCGTCGGACAGCGCGCTCAGCGCGCCGATGTCGAAATCGCGGCTGCCATTGTTCTCGAACGCCGAGAGCGCGGCATGCTCGCGGAAAATATCGGCGGCCGATTTGTATTTGAAGCTGTCGCCGAAGCCGAGACGCTTGGCGGTCTCGCTCAAAATCCACCAGTCCGGCCGCGCCTCGCCGGGCGCCGGCAGGAACGAACGCTGGCGCGAGATGCGGCGCTCGGAATTGGTCACCGTGCCCGACTTCTCGCCCCAGGCCAGCGCCGGCAGCAGCACATGCGGGCCGGCCTCGACCGTATCGTTGCCGAGCACGTTCTCGGACACCACGAACAGCTCCAGCTTCTTCAGCGCCTCGCGCACGATGTCCGCGTCGGGCAGCGACACCGCGGGGTTGGTGCCCATCACCCACAGCGCCTTGACCTCGCCGCGGTTGATCGCCTCGAACAACTGCACCGCCTTCAGCCCCTCATGGGTGGCGATGCGCGGCGCCTTCCAGAACCGCCTGACCCGATCGATGTCGGGCGGCGTGAAGCCCATGTGCGCGGCGAGCATATTGGCGAGGCCGCCGACCTCGCGGCCGCCCATCGCATTGGGCTGGCCGGTGAGCGAGAACGGCGAGGCGCCCGGCTTGCCGATACGCCCCGTGGCGAGATGGCAATTCAGGATCGCATTGACCTTGTCGGTGCCCTGCGCCGACTGGTTGACGCCCTGCGAGTAGAGGGTGACGACGCGCGTCGTGCCACGGAACATCCGGAAGAAGGCGGCGACGTCCTGCTCGGAGAGCCCGGTCGCAAGCGCAGTCGCGGTGATGCTTCCTGCGATGTTACGCGCACGCGCCAGCGCATCGTCGAAGCCAGAGGTATTGTTCGCGATGTAGTTCTGATCGAGCGCACCATTGTCGGCGAGATGCACGAACAGGCCGGAGAACAGCGCGGTGTCGGTACCGGGCCTGAGGCCGAGGAACAGATCGACGTCACCAGCGGTGTCGGTGCGGCGCGGATCGATCACGATCATGCGCGCGCCGCGCTCTGCGCGGTTCTTCAACATGCGCTGGAACAGTACCGGATGGCACCAGGCCGCGTTCGAGCCGACGAAAATCAGGAGATCGGCCTGGTCGAGATCCTCATAGCAGCCGGGCACGGTATCGGCGCCGAAGGCGCGGCGATGGCCGGCGACCGAGGACGACATGCAGAGCCGGGAATTGGTGTCGACATTGGCGGTGCCGACAAAGCCCTTCATCAGCTTGTTGGCGACGTAATAATCCTCGGTGAGAAGCTGGCCCGAAAGATAGAAGGCGACCGCATCGGCGCCATCGCGCGCGACAATGTGCTTCATGCGATGCGCGACATGGTCGAGCGCGTCACTCCAGGCCACGCGCTCCATCACACCCTTGCAGCGGATCATCGGATAGAGCAGCCGGCCCTCCAGCCCGACGGTCTCACCGAGCGCAGAGCCCTTCGAGCACAGCCGGCCGAAATTGGCGGGATGGTCGGGGTCGCCCGCGATCGCTGCGCCGCCCGCGCCATCGGGCGTTGCGAGCACGCCGCAGCCGACGCCGCAATAGGGACAGGTGGTCTTGGTGGTGCGGAGCGTGGGATCGATCGCCGTCATATCAGGCAGCCTTGGAAGGAACGGCGAGGATACGGCCGAACATCATGTCGGCCCGGATGGCGGCAATCTTCTCGCGGGTGCGGATCAGCTCGAGATACCAGAGCGCGTCGGCGGTCTCGCCGACCAGTACGGCGCCGGTGAGGCACCCGTCTGAAATCACGAGCTTCTTGTACGTGCCGCGTCGGCTGTCCGACAGGACGAGGCTCTCACTGCCCTCACCGCCCATGAAGTCGCCTGCCGAGAACACGCTGACGCCTGATACTTTCAGATTGGTCGAGACCACGCTGCCCTGGTAGGCGGCGGGGCGGCCACCGAGATGCCGGGCCAGCACCCGCGCCTGCTCATAGGCCGGCTCGACCAGGCCATAGCAGGTGCCGCGATGCTCGGCGCATTCACCGAGCGCGTAGATGTCGGCAGACGCCGTCTGCATCACGTCATTGACGACGATGCCGCGGTTGACCGCGATGCCGGCGTCCTTCGCGAGCGCAATGTTGGGCCTGATGCCGGCAGCGAAGATCACGGCGTCCGCCTCGATCCGGCCGCCGTCGGCCAGCTCCACGGCTTCGACATGGCGCTCGCCGTGGATGCGGGCGGTCGAGGCGTTGAGCAGGATGCGGATGCCCTTGCGTTCCACGAGCGTCTTGAGCAGATCGGCGGCCGGCCCGTCGAGCTGGCGCTCCATCAGCCGGTCCATCAGATGCAGCAGGGTCACGGACGCACCGGCCTTGGCAAGGCCATAGGCGGCTTCAAGCCCGAGCAGGCCGCCGCCGACCACGACGACGCGCTTCCTCGCCGCGGCCAGCGTCAGCAGCAGGTCGACGTCGCGGGTGTCGCGAAAGGTATGCACGCCGGCAAGATCGGCGCCCGGCACGTTGAGCCGCAGCGGCGTCGATCCCGTCGCGAGCACGAGCCTGGAATATTCCATGCTCTCTTCGCCTGATATCTTGAGCTCGCGGCGGCCGGTGTCGATCTCGGTGACGCGAGAGCCGCAGCGTACGGTGACGCCGCGATCACGCCACCACTCCGCTGGTCGGAGCTCGATCTCGTGCGAGCCGGTCTCGCCGGCCAGCACGGATGAGAGCAGCACCCTGTTGTAAGCGAGCCGCGGCTCTTCGCCGATCACAGCGACCGCATAGCGGCCGAGCGCGGTCCTGGCGAGTTCGTCGACCAGACGCGCGGCTGCCATACCGTTACCGACGATGACGAGCGGTTCACTCACAAGGCATCTCCTATTCGGCGGCCTGCGCCGGTGAGCCGTAGGCCTCGGAAATCATGTAACCGGACAGCACGCCGTAGGCGTCGGTCCAGGCGGTTGCGAGCTCGGGCGTCCAGGCCTCGCCGAGGCCCTTCTCCAGGGTCCACAGCAAGGTCGCGCCGACCACGGGATAGTGCTCGGCCTTGGCGCCATAGGCGACGTGGCGCTTGGCGAGCGCCGAGGCCGCGGGAAGAATCGTCTCGAGATTGGACAGGCCGCCGACGACAGCGGCGAGCATGGCCATCAGCTTCTTGCGCTGCTCGGTCATGTCTTCGGGAAACATCGCGCGCACGGAGGGAGCGACCTCGAACAAGCGGTCGTAGAACAGCTGCGAAGCTGCTTCGGAAATCGGTGCGACCTTGGCGAAGCTTTGCTGGATGAGGGTAATCTGTTCGGGCGTCACAATGGTCTCCTGTCTGTTTCGGTCTGCTTTTGTCCGCGCCATTGCGGAAAAAGTTCATGGATCAAACGTCATCAGAAGGCTTCTCCCCGCGTGCGGGGAGAAGCGTGTTTCATGCCAAGTGTCACACCCGCGCCTCGGCGAGGCTTGGCGCGCCTTCACCCTGCGGGCTGCGACGCAGGTAGAACCACCAGGTGATAGCGAGGCAGGAGGCGTAGAAAGCGAGGTAGATCGCGAGCGCGAGCTGCGGACCGCCGGTCAAGGCGATCGACTTGCCGAAGCCGCTCGGGATAAGATAGCCGCCGACGGCACCGACCGCGCCGATGAAGCCGACGGCCGCACCGCTCTCGATGCTCGCCGTCTTCAACGCCATCGCGCGCGCCGCGTCGCCCTTGCCGCGCACCTTGAACAGATTCTGCTCGCGGAAGATCGAGGGGATCATGCGATAGGTCGAACCGTTGCCGATACCCGTCGTGACGAACAGGATCAGGAACATCGAGAGGAAGCCGATGAAGTCCTTGTGCCCGACGAAGTAGAGCACGCCGACCGTGGCAGCAGCCATCGCGATGAAATTCCAGAACGTCAGGATCGAGCCGCCGATCTTGTCGGCGAGCAGGCCGCCGAGCGGTCGCGACAACGAGCCGACCAGAGGCCCAAGGAACGCGATTCCGATCGTCACCGTCGGAAACTGCGTCTTGATCAGCAGCGGGAACGCTGCGGAATAGCCGATGAACGACCCGAACGTGCCGATGTAGAGATAGGCCATGATCCAAGTGTGCTTGCGCTTGACCACCGCAAGCTGGTTCTTGATCGACGACTTCGCCGAGGTGAGGTTGTTCATGTAGAACACCGCACCGAACACCGCGATCGCGATCGGCAGCACCCACATCAGGCCGGCATTCTGGAGGAAGATGCCGTCGACAGGGCTGGCCTGGAACAGGTTGATGACGGCGAGCATCATCAGGATCGGGGTCAGGAGCTGCACGCTGGAGACGCCGATATTGCCGCCAGCCGCATTGAGGCCGAGCGCCCAGCCCTTCATCCGGTCGGGGAAGAAGAACGAGATGTTGGTCATGCTGGAGGCGAAATTGCCGCCGCCGAGACCGGCGGTCGAAGCAACCAACAGCATCAGCCAGAACGGCGTCTCGGGCTGGCTCACGAAATAGGCAAGCGAGAGCGTCGGGATGAACAGGACCGCTGCGCTGAAGATCGTCCAGTTGCGACCGCCAAAGGTCGTGACCGCAAAAGTGTAGGGAAAGCGCATCAATGCGCCGATCAGCCCGGGTACCGCGACGAGCTGGAACAGCTGGTCGGTGGTGTAGTGGAAGCCCGCCTGCGGCAGCTTGGTGGTCACGATGCTCCAGATCAGCCAGACCGAAAAGCCGATGTGCTCGGCAACGATCGACCAGATCAGGTTACGCCTTGCGATGGTCTTGCCAGTCGCGTTCCAGAACGCCTCATCTTCGGGGCGCCAGTCTGAAATCCAAGTTGGATTCTTCGTCATTGCATATCCCTTCCAGGCTCACCGCTGCGTCGTTGCAGGCTCTGCCTCCGCATGGAGGCGCGCTCCGAGGCGAAGCCCCGGTGGCGAGATCACGATGCTGATTGATGATGTTGAGGGACGTCGTCGTTGGCGTCGCAGAAGGTAATTCAACTTCCGTGCCAATTCGCAACGATGAGGAAAACCAGTAAATTCAGCAGCTTATTCGAATTGCCCGAAATTTTTGCAAGCTCTTTTCGCACGCAAATTTTGCGATTCGCTCAATCCCTGTGCGGCGCACAAGGATTGAGCTTGATGATTCAAAAATAGGCGCAACGTTTTTTGCGCATTAGCCACGCGTTTACGCCGCCTCGACGAAGCGATGACGCTCATAGAGGAATTCGAGCACGCGCTGACGGCACTTCAAATAGGTTGCGTTGGTCGCAAGCTCGAGCCGCTTGCGCTGCCGTGCCAGCGGCACGTCCAGTACCTCGCCGATGCGCGCCGATGGCCCATTCGTCATCATCACGATGCGGTCCGACAGCAGCACCGCCTCATCGACGTCGTGGGTGATCATCAGAATGGTGTTGCCGAGCTTCTGATGCAGCGCCATCACCGAGTCCTGCAAATGAGCCCGGGTCAGCGCATCGAGCGCGCCGAAGGGCTCGTCCAGCAGCAGCACCTTCGGCTCCATGGCGAGCGCCCGGGCAATGCCGACGCGCTGCTTCATGCCGCCGGAGATTTCGGCAGGCCGCTTGTCCCTCGCATGAGCCATCTGCACCAGGTTGAGATTGTGCATTACCCAGGCATCGCGCTCGGCCTTCGTCTTGGTCCTGGCAAAGACCTTGTCGACGCCGAGCTTGACATTCTCGTAGACGGTGAGCCAGGGCAGCAGGCTGTGGTTCTGGAACACCACGGCGCGATCGGGCCCGGGCGCGTTGACCTCGCGGTTCTCCAGTAGCACGCCGCCGGTGGTGGCGTTGGTGAGCCCGGCGATGATGTTGAGCAGGGTCGACTTGCCGCAGCCGGAATGGCCGATGATCGAGACGTATTCGCCCTTCTCGATCGTGAGGTTGATGTCCTTCAACACCTCCGTCGTCGCGGCGCCGCGGGTGAAGGTCTTGTCGATGTGGTCGAGCTTCAGATAGGCGGTCATGTGCCCTTGTCCCTCAGTTCTGCGCTGTGCCACGGGTAACGATCTTGCCGAGGCCTGCAATTAGGCGGTCGAGCACGAAGCCGACGATGCCGACATAGAACAGCGCCAGGATGATCTCGCTGATATGCGAGGAGTTCCAGGCGTCCCAGATGAAGAAGCCGATGCCGACACCGCCGATCAGCATTTCGGCGGCGATGATGGCAAGCCAGGACAGGCCGATGCCGATACGAAGCCCCGTGAAGATGTAAGGCGCCGCCGCGGGGATCATGATCTTGGCGAAGAACTCGAGCGGATTGAGCTGCACCACCGCAGCGACGTTGCGATAGTCCTGCGGGATGTTGCGGATACCAACCGCTGTGTTGATGATGATCGGCCAGATCGAAGTGATGAAGATGACGAAGATCGCGCTGGGCTGGCCATCGCGGAACGCGGCGAGCGAGAGCGGCAGCCAGGCCAGCGGCGGAATGGTGCGCAGCACCTGGAACAGCGGGTCGAGCCCGCGCATCGCCCAGACCGACTGCCCGACCAGGACGCCGAGCGCGATGCCAGCGATCGCCGAGAGCGAATAGCCGAGTGCGACGCGCTGGAGGCTGGCGGAGAGGTGCCAGAACAGGCCCTTGTCGATGCCGCCATGATCAAAGAACGGATCGAAGATCAGCTCCTTGGTGTCCTTGAACACCTTCGACGGGGGCGGCAGCGCCGAGCCGGCGCGGCGGCAGACCAGCTCCCACACCAGCGTCAGCAACGCGATCACGACCAGCGGCGGGATGACGCGCACGGCTAGCTCCCGCGCAAAGCGCGCGTATGTTTCGCTGCGCGGCGGGCGCTTTGGCGTTATCGCGACAACTGGCGTCGCAGCGCGCGCAGGCGCTGCAGTCTCAACCTCAATCTTCGCGGCAGGCATGTTCATCGCAATTTCTCTTCGGCTTCATCAAGACGATGCGGCCGCCCGAAGGCGGCCGCAGGCTCCATCAGACTTCGACGCGCTTGATGGCGAGCGACTTCAGATAGGCAGCCGGATTTTCGGGATCGAACACCTTGCCGTCGAAGAAGGTCTCCTTGCCGCGCGAGGTCGACGCCGGAATGTCGGAGGCGGCGACACCGAGCGTCTTGGCGGCATCCTTCCAGAGGTCCTCGCGGTTGACCTTGGCGATCAACGCCTTGGTGTCGAAGCCGGGCTCATACTTGCCCCAGCGGATGTCCTCGGTGAGGAACCAGAGATCGTGGCTCTGGAACGGATAGGACGCCTGGTCCTTCCAGAAGCGCATCTGCTGCGGCGAGTTCTCGACGACACGGCCGGTGCCGTAGTCGAACTTGCCCTTCATCCGATCGGTGACGTCCTCGACCGGGCAGTTGATCCATTGGCGCTTGGCGCAGATGACGGCGGCCTCTTCGCGGTTCTCGGCCTTCTCGGCCCATTGCTGGGCTTCCATCACCGCCATCAGCAGCGCCTTTGCCGCCTTCGGATATTTGTCGACCCAGGCGGCGCGCATGCCGAAGGATTTTTCCGGATGCTTGTCCCAGAGCTCGCCGGTGGTGATCGCGGTGTAGCCGATCTCCTGATGGATGAGCTGGAGATTCCAGGGCTCGCAGACGCAGAAGCAATCCATGGTACCAACCTTCATGTTGGCGACCATCTGCGGCGGCGGCACCACGATGGTTTCGATGTCCTTGTCGGGATCGATGCCGCCGGCGGCGAGCCAGTAGCGAATCCACAGATCATGCGTGCCGCCGGGGAAGGTCATCGCCGCCTTCACGGCCTTGCCGCCGGCCTTCTTCTTCTCCAGCGCCGCCTTGAAGGGCGCGGTGTCGATGCCGACCTTGATGTCGGCATATTCCTTGGCGACCGAGATGCACTGACCGTTCAGGTTCAGCCGCGCCAGGATGTACATCGGCGTCGGCTGGTTGTTCTGCGTCACCTTGCCGGCCGAGATCAGATACGGCATCGGGGTCAGGATATGCGCGCCGTCGATGCCGTTGCCTTCGGAGCCGAGCACGAGATTGTCGCGCGTGGTGCCCCAGGACGCCTGCTTCTGCACCTCGACATCGGGCATGCCGTATTTGGCGAAGATGCCCTTCTCCTTGGCGACGAACAGCGGGGTCGCGTCGGTCAGCGCGATGAAGCCGAGCTTGGCGCCCTTGACCTCGGGGCCCGCATCCTGCGCGAAGGCGCCGGCGGGGAAATTGAGCTTGGCAGCGGCGAGAAGGGCTGCGGTCGAGCCGGCGGCCTTCAGCAATTGACGGCGGCTGAAGCCAGTCTCGAAGGGCCGGCGAATGCGCTTGGTCATCGGTGGTGTCGTCCTTTGCGTCGTTGCGAATGATTGCGTCAGTGCGCACGAGCAGCCCGTCCGTCCGTCACGCCGCAAAAAGGCGCGTGCAAACGCACGACGGGGGATTCGCCCCGTTCGGATGGCGTCGGCAATTCGGATGAGAAGTCTCGCGGGACGGCTTCAATGGCGTCAGATTGAATGATTCAAGCTTCATGCCAAGCGCAGAGACAGAAAAATATGTTTTATATCAAACAGATAAAAGAGGTGCGCCGGCTTGTCGCAGCCCTGTTCCGCACGCAAGTTTTGCGCCCTGCTCAACTTTTGTGCGACGCACAAACATTGAGCACCGCGCCACGCAAGAAGGCAGATGGCTTTGCGGAACCCAACCGAAACCATTGCAAGCATTTGATATCAAACATCTTTTTCCAGCGCCAACCCGGCACGAGACTTGCTTAGGTAGAGGATGTCAACGAAGACTGCGGCCTTGCCGCATTGTTGCAGCCTCTGGCGGCCGCAACCTGGAAGCTCAACTGCTTCGCGGCCCTCCTCGGCTTGGTCGTCGTGACGCGATCTCCCAAAGCTTCCAAACCATCCTTCACCCTCGTGCACGGCTGAGCCGTTGGCACGGCCAATGACATCCAGCGGTGCTTTCATCTCGAGGGCACTCGATGTCACTTACGAAGCAAAAGGAATCGTAATGTCGTATCTCGCGCCTTCAGAATTCGTCACCAAGATGGTGGACGCAGGGGAATCCAAGATCTTCATGTCCACCCGGGATACGGTCATCCGCGCCTATATGGCCGGCGCCATCCTGGCGCTCGCGGCGTGGTTCGCCGTCACCATCAACGTCAACACTGGCCAGCCGCTCGTCGGCGCGCTGCTGTTTCCGGTCGGCTTCTCCATGCTCTATCTCCTGGGCTTCGATCTTCTGACCGGCGTCTTCGTCCTTTCCCCGCTCGCGCTGATCGACAAGCGGCCGGGCGTCACGCTCGGCGGCGTCCTGCGCAATTGGGGTCTCGTCTTCATCGGCAATTTCGCCGGGGCGCTAACCGTGGCCTTCATGATGGCGTTCGTGACGACCTACGGCTTCACCCAGGAGCCCGATAAGGTCGGTATGACGATCGGCAATATCGGCGAAGGCCGCACCCTCGGCTACGCCGCCCACGGTGCCGCCGGCATGGCGACGCTGTTCATCCGCGGCATGCTCTGCAACTGGATGGTCTCGACCGGCGTCGTCGGCGCGATGATCTCGACCACCGTCCCGGGCAAGGTCATTGCGATGTGGATGCCGATCCTGGTGTTCTTCTACATGGTGTTCGAGCACTCCGTGGTGAACATGTTCCTGTTCCCGTCGGGGCTGATGCTGCACGCCAAGTTCTCGATCATGGATTATTTCATCTGGAACGAGATCCCGACCGTGCTCGGCAATCTCGTCGGCGGCCTCGCCTTCACCGGCCTCACCCTTTACGCCACGCATGTGCTGACCAAGCCGAAGCGTGAGGTGGCGGCGAAGAGCCAGCCGCGCGCAGCGGCCTGAGCGATCGCTGTTCAACGAGGGAGTGTTGTCCAACAAGGGAGTTTCGCCTGCTAGGGTGAAGCTCCCTTTGCATTGGTGGCGAGGATGAGCCGGGGCTTGCGCATTTCGATCGGGCAGCACTCCGACAAGGGGCGCAAGCCGGTCAACCAGGACTTTCACGGCGCGCTGATCCCGACCGAGCCGCTGTTGAGCCTGAGGGGCATCGCCGTCGTCTTGGCCGACGGCATCTCGAGCAGCGCCGTGAGCCAGGTCGCGAGCGAGTCCGCGGTCAAGAGCTTCCTGACCGATTATTACTGCACTTCCGAATCCTGGACGGTGAAGCATTCGGCGCGGCGCGTTCTGGAAGCGACCAATTCGTGGCTGCACGCGGAAACCCGGCGCAGCCAATATGCTTACGACCGCGACAAGGGCTACGTCTGCACCTTCACGGCCATGGTCGTCAAATCGACCACAGCCCACATCTTTCACGTCGGCGACTGCCGGATTTATCGCATCGCCGGCAAGGCCCTCGAGCAGCTCACCGAGGATCACCGGATCATCGTCTCGTCCGAGCAGACCTATCTCGGCCGCGCGCTCGGGATCAATCCGCAGATCGAAATCGACTACCAGGCGATTCAGGTCGAGCCTGGCGACATCTTCCTGCTGGCAACCGACGGCGCCTACGAATTCGTCGATCATCGCTTCGTCACAGGCACCCTTGCAGCCTCTGCCGCCGATCTCGATGCAGCCGCGCAAACCATCGTCGAGGAGGCCTACCGGCGCGGCAGCGACGACAACATCACCGTGCAGATCCTGCGCATCGATGAGATACCGCGGACGGGCTCGGTCGATATTTTCGGTGGCACGGCCGAACTGCCGCTGCCGCCCCTGCTGGAGCCGCGCGCCTTGTTCGACGGCTATCGCATCGTCCGCGAAGTGCATGCCTCCAGCCGCAGCCACATCTACCTCGCCATCGACACCGAGACCGAGGAGATGGTCGCGCTGAAGATTCCGTCGATCGATCTGCGCGCCGATGCCGCCTATCTGAAGCGTTTCCTGATGGAGGAGTGGATCGCGCGCCGGATCGACAGCCCTCACGTCCTCAAGCCCCGCTTACGATCCAGGCGGCGCAACTATCTCTACGTCGCCACCGAGTTCATCGAGGGACAGACGCTGAGGCAATGGATGCTGGACAATCCGCGCCCCGACCTCGAAACCGTGCGCGGCATCGTCGACCAGGTTGCGGCGGGCTTGCGCGCCTTCCATCGCATGGAGATGCTGCACCAGGATTTGAGGCCGGACAACATTCTGATCGACAAGACCGGCACGGCGAAGATCATCGACTTCGGGGCCGTCAAGGTTGCCGGCGTCGTCGAAGCAGCCGCCAATCCGGCTGACGCCGAGATCCTCGGCACGGTTCAGTACACAGCGCCGGAATATTTTCTCGGCGAAGGCGGCTCGCCGCGGTCGGACATGTTCTCGCTCGCGAGCATCTGCTACCAGATGCTGACCGGAAGCCTGCCCTATGGCGCCCAGCTCGCACGCATCAGGGGAAGATCGGATGCGTGGAAGCTCAGGTATCGTCCGGCCAGCCACGATGACCGCGCAGTCCCCGTCTGGATCGATGGCGCGTTGCGGAAAGCCCTGCATCCCGATCCCAACAAGCGCCACGAGGATCTGTTCGAATTCACCTACGAGCTGCGAAACCCCAATCCGGCTTATCTCAGCACGCGGACCACGCCTTTGCTGGAGCGCAATCCGCTGCTGTTCTGGAAGCTGACAACGGTGACACTGGCCTGCGTCGTCGTGGTCCTGCTCGCACTGCTCCACGCGCGCTAGCGCAACGATTGCTCAAGCCGGTTCAGCCGCCTTCGTCCCCAGCGGTTTGGGCGCGATGCCACCACCCGGCTTGAGATGGAATTCGTAGCTCATCAGGTGCCACTTCCCGTTCGCCTTGCCGCCGTCGGGCATCTCAGGATCGTTGCGCGGCTCGACCTTGGCGATCAAATCGTCCTTCACCCCGAACACCACATCGGAATCGAGATAGTTGTCGCCGTCCATGAAGACGTGGGTGATCAGCGGCTCGTAGCCTTTGGCATTGACCAGGAAGTGCACATGCGCGGGACGCATCGGATGGCGCCTGGTCTGCACGATCATCTCACCCACCGGCCCGTCCGTCGGGATCGGATAGCTGCACGGCAAGATCGTGCGGAAGAAGAAGCGGCCGTCGGCATCGGTGATGAAGCGCGCCCGCGCCGAGGCGCCGACCTCGTCGTAATTCGCCTTCTGGGAATCATAGAAGCCGTCATCGTCGGCGTGCCAGACGTCGACCGGGACGTTCGCGAGCGGTTTGCCGTGGAGATCGGTGACACGGCTCTGCACGAACATCCGTTCGCCCGTGAGATTGTTCGGCGAGATGTCGGTGCCGTGAGCGGTGACCTTGTGCTCGCCGACATAGAACGGGCCGAGCACGGTGGTCTGCGTCGCGCCGTCGCGATCGCGATGGTTGACCGCGTCGACCAGCATGGAGACGCCGAGCACGTCGGAGAGCAGGATGAACTCCTGGCGGGTGTCGGTGCATTTCTGGCCGGTTCGGGTGAGAAAATCGATGGCGTATTCCCACTCCTCAAAGGTGAGACCGGTCTTGCTCACGTAATCGTGCAGCGACTTCACCAATTCCTGGAGCAGGAATTTCGCACGCGGGTTTGGCGTGTTGTCGAAGCTCTTGACGACGGCTTCGGTGAGTTCGGTCTCGTTGAACTGGGTCATGGTGCGTTGCCCTGGATTTTCTCGTTGGCCCGGCGGGGCTTTTGACGGCGTTCCGAACCGGAGCCTACACCAACCCGCAGCCCCGCGTTAAGCGCGTCCCGCTTGGAATAGGGTCGTCATTTCGGCTATCAACGCCTGACAAACTGCCTGGAGGAACCGATGCTCGCCCCTACCCCCGCCTCGCCCGAATCCGTGGGCATGTCCAAGGCCGCGCTCGACCGCGTCGATGCCCATCTGAAGGCCAGGTACATCGATGCCGGCCGTTTCCCCGGCACGCATCTCCTGGTCTACCGCCGCGGCAAGGTGGCCCACAGCACCGTGCAAGGCCTTGCCGATATCGAGCGCAAGGCGCCGGTCAAGGACGACACCATTTACCGCATCTATTCCATGACCAAGCCGCTCACCAGCGTTGCCTTCATGATGCTGGTCGAGGAAGGCCTGGTCGCGATCGACGAACCGGTCGCAAAGTACATTCCGGAATGGAAGAATCTCGGAGTCTTCGTCGCCGGCAGCTGGCCCAACTTCCTCACCCGGCCGCCGTCCCGGCCGATGCTGATCGTCGACCTGCTCCGGCATACGTCCGGTCTGACCTACGGCTTCCAGCAGCGCTCCAACGTCGATGCCGCCTATCGCGCCGAGAAGATCGGCGAGGTCGAGAAATCAGGTACGCTCCAGACCATGATCGAGAGCCTTGCAAAAATCCCGCTGGAGTTCTCGCCGGGCGAGTCCTGGAACTACTCCGTCTCTACCGACGTGATCGGCTACCTCATCGGCAAGATCTCAGGAATTCCCTTCGAGCAGTTCTTGAAGCAACGCATCCTCGATCCGCTTGGGATGACCGACACCGATTTCCATGTGCCGGCCTCGAAGGCGCATCGCTTCGCCGCCTGCTATTCCGCCGATCCCGGCGGCGGCATGACCTTCCATGCCGGCCAGCGCCGGCAGGGCCTGACGGTGCAAGACGACCCGACGACGAGCTCGTTCTTGTCTCCGCCCTCCTTCATCTCCGGCGGTGGCGGCCTATGCTCGACGATGGCCGACTATCTCACCTTCTGCCGGGCGCTGCTCAATGGCGGCGAGCTTGGCGGTGTGAGACTGATCGGGCCGAAGACGCTGGCGCTGATGACGACCAACCACATTCCGGGCGGACAGGCACTGCCGGACGTATCGCGCTCGCTATTCTCTGAGGCGACCTATAACGGCATCGGCTTCGGCCTCGGTTTTGCAGTGACGATGCGCCCAGCCGAGACGCTGATCGCGGGCAGCCCCGGCGAATACAATTGGGGCGGCGCGGCCACGACCTCGTTCTGGATCGATCCCGCCGAGGAACTGATCACGATCTTCATGACCCAGGTGCTGCCGTCGAGCGCCTATCCGATTCGGCGCGAGCTACGCAGCATGGTCTATGCCGCGATCACCGAGAGCAATCTCTGACATCTCGAACGTCTGATGGTCGTCGTGCCCGGGCTTGTCCCGCCTGCGCGGCCGAAGCCGCTTCGGCGCGGCGAAGGCCCGGGCATCCACGTTCTTCGTTCGGCTTCGCCAAGGCGTGGATGGCCGGGACAAGCCCGGCCATGACGCTCGTTTTGAATCAGTGGAAATGGCCGATCAGATAGATGCCGCCGCCAATCACCAGCACGGCCGGCACGGCCCACAAGATCAAGACTGGCATGTGCTTCCTCCTCAGTTCGACGTGCAGACCTTGACGGTCTTCATGCCGCTCTCAGCCTCGGTGCGCGATTTGTAGATCGTGCCCGACGGGCTGACGACGGTCATGCTCGTGTCCATCGGCTTCTTGTCGACGACCGTGCACTTCTTGGTCTTGACGTCCTGCACGACATAGAACTCGTCGGCCGCGAACGCCGGCAACGAAAATGCAGCGATCATCACTGCTGCGGTTGCGATCCTCAGCTTCATTCTCTCCTCCTCCAATCCGGGTGTTCCTCGCCCGGTCCAATGGCAAACGGGAAAAACTAGCAATTTGTTCCTATCCGTTGGGGAACGTCATCGGCGGTGAGATGTTGGTGCGGCGCTTGTTATGAGGAGGACGATATGAAAAAGCTGTTCCTGCTTTCCGCGGCGGCGCTGATGGTCTCGACCGGCGCGTTCGCACAATCCACCGTGGTGACCACGACCGGAACCGGTCATACCGCGGCGGTCCAGATCGAGCCGCAATACCGGACGCGGATCAAATCCTACGTCACCGAGCATCATCTGCGGCCGGTGACGACGAAGGAGAAGATCATCGTCGGTGCGAAGGTTCCAAGTGATGTCGAACTCGAGTCGGTTCCGGCCGATTGGGGTCCGTCGCTGACGCAATATCGCTACGTCTACTCCGGCGATCGCGTGATGCTGGTCGATCCTGGCACCCGCACGGTCGTGCAGGAAATCGACTAGGACGTAACCGGACGAGCGGCCGCCTTCCTGGGCGGCCGCTCTCTCGGAGTTGATCACATGACACCGCATCGAGAAGCCCGGATTGCCGGGCTCAGCCTGGCGGCCGTGTACGCCATGTGCCTGCTGCTCACTGCCATCAGCATGAGCTGACGCAACGACGTTCCGCGCCGTCAGCGACCGCGCTGCAAAAATCCCCTCGGCCTGCTCGCCCGATGCGAAAATCGTGGCGCCGCGCAATTCCTGCCCGTATGGTTCTCTGCAAAATCATAATCCGGCGCTTAAGCGCCGGAATCGGGACGCCCGCGTTTGTCAAAGCTCACCCTGCCGGTCCGGCTCGCTCTCCTGGTCACGGGAACGATGTTGCCGCTCATCGTCTTCGCCGTCGGCATCGCGTTCTACAATTACAAGCAGGACCGCAGCGATGCGACCCGCCGCGTGCTGGAAAACGTACGCAGCATGCGCCTGGTGCTGGATTCCGAGGTGCAGCGGATGACCGGCGGGTTGCAGGTGCTGGCGCTCACCGACTCGCTCCGCAACGACGACTTTGTCAATTTTCGCAGTATCGCGCTCGGCTTCCTCGAACAATATGGCAAGAGCGGCCTCGTGCTGATCTCCGACGGCAAGGGACGCATCCTGTTTTCCTCCACGACGGAAGACACTGCGAGCCTGCCGCCACGCGGCAATATGGCGATCGTGGAGAGATTGTTCGCGATCAAGGCGCCGCAATATTCCGATTTGTTCAATGGCGTCTACAATCATCGTCAGGTTCTCACCGTCGAGGTTCCGGTGTTTCGCGACGGCGAAGTCGTCTACGACCTCTGCTTCAGCCCGCCCATCGGCATCTTCCAGACTCTCGTCGAGAAGCAGCGGCCCAACACGGAGTGGACGGTGTCTCTGCTCGACACCACGGGCACCGTGTTCGCCCGCGTGCCCAACCCTGGCGAAACCTTCGGAAAGCGCGCCGCGCCATCGCTCTACGCCGAGATGTTTCGCAGCGACGAGGCTGCACTCTCATCGGTGTCGCTCGACGGCATTGCCCTCGCCTCCGCCTATACGCGATCGCATCTGACGGGCTGGACGGTCGCCGCCGGGGTCCCCGAAAGCTCGCTGATCGCACCGCTCTGGCGCAACATCGCGATCACGAGCCTGATCGGCGGCGTGCTGCTGCTGATCGGCCTCACCTTCGCCGTCAGGATGGCGACCACGATCGCGCGCGGCGAGATGCTGCACAATCTCCTGGTCGAGGAGCTCAACCACCGCGTCAAGAACACGCTGGCCCTGATGCAGGCGATCGCGGTGCAGACTTTTCGCAGCGCCAGCCGCGACGAGCGGACCAAGTTCGAGGGGCGTCTCAGTGCGCTCGCTGAAGCGCACAATCTTCTCAGCCAGGAGAAATGGGCGGGCTCGGAGCTGCGGGACGTGATCGCGCGTGCGCTCCAGCCGTTCCTGCTGGCAAATCCCGACCGCATCCGCATGTCAGGGCCCGCAGTGCCGCTTTCGCCGCGGCTCGCGGTGGTGCTGTCGATGATCGTGCACGAGATCGCGACCAACGCCGCGAAATACGGCGCGCTTTCCAACGAGACCGGCAGGGTCACGCTGGACTGGGAGGTCATCGCCGATATACCGAAGCCGCGGCTCCGGCTGATCTGGACCGAGACCGGCGGCCCCCCGGTGACGGAGCCGGTGCGGCGCGGCTTCGGCTCGCGCCTGATCGAGCGCAGCGCCCGCGACCAGCTCGGCGGCGAGGCAACGATGGACTTCCTGCCGCGCGGCGTGGTCTGCACGGTGACATGCGTGCTGGACGAGACAAGGTGAACGGGATCGGGACGATGAAGATCACCGGGATTCGGACGCACATCCTCGAAGCAAGACTGTCCCAGCCCTTCGCCTATTCGCGCGCCTGGTACGACACGCGCACCGCCATGCTGGTCGAGGTCGAGACGGACACCGGCCTGACCGGCTGGGGCGAGTGCTACGGTCCTGCGCGGATGACTGCGGCCGTCGTGCAGAGCGTCGCGCCGTGGCTGGTCGGTGAGGATCCGCTGCGAACCGACGTGCTGTGGCAGATGATCTATGCACGCCTGCGCGATCACGGCCAGAAGGGCGTGGTGATCCAGGGATTGAGTGGCATCGACATCGCGCTGTGGGACATCAAGGGCAAGCATTTTGGCGTTCCGGCCTATCAATTGCTCGGAGGCGCCGCGCGCAAGGAGGTGCAGGCCTACGCGACCGGGCTCTACCGGCGGAGGTCAGGCGATCCCCTCAAATATCTGCCGGAGGAAGCAGCCAGCTATGTCGCGGAAGGCTTTCGCGCCGTAAAGCTGAAGGTCGGCTTCGGCATCGAGGAAGACGCTGCAGTCACGCACGCCGTGCGCGAGGCGATTGGCGGCGATGTCGCTCTGATGGTCGACGCGAACCACGCCTATGATGCCGTCGCCGCGATCCGGCTCGGACGGCTGATCGAGCGTCACGACATCTCCTGGTTCGAGGAGCCGGTGCCGCCGGAGGACGTCGCCGGCTATCGCACGGTGAGGTCCGCGCTCTCCATTCCCATCGCCGGCGGCGAATGCGAGTTCACGCGCTTCGGCTTCCGCGACCTGTTTGCCTCGCATGCCCTCGACATCGCCCAGCCCGACACCTGCGCGGCCGGGGGCCTGACCGAATGCAAGAAGATCGCCGACATGAGCGAAGCGTTCAGCGTCCGCTACAACCCGCATGTCTGGGGCACCGGAATCGCGATCGCCGCCTCGCTGCAGCTCCTCGCGGTGCTGCCCTCGCATACGCCAACTTCGCTGGCGCCGCTCGAGCCAATGCTCGAATTCGACTGCACCGAGCATCCGATCCGGCAGGCGATCCTGAAAGAGCCGATCGAGCACCGTAATGGCATCGTTCGCGTGCCTGACGATCCCGGACTCGGCATCGAGGTCGACCGCGAGGCGATGGCGCGGTTTGCCGTGAATTAGAACTGGACCCCGCAACGCGGCGTGTGAACCTTCTGATTTGCAACGCTCTACCCGATCGTCTGCAGCATCGGGAACGTCTCCAGCAGCCAGATGCTCACATTCGACACCGCGCCGGTGAGGAAGCCGATGCCGGTGATGACCATCAGCACGCCCATGGCGCGCTCGACATTGACAAGGTGGCCCTTCATCCGCGCGAACAGCGTGGAGAACTGCTCGATCATCAGCGCGGCGATCAGGAAGGGGATGCCGAGGCCCGCGGAATAGACCGCGAGCAGACCTGCCCCCTTCGTCACCGTCGCCTCGGCCGCCGCGATCGACAGGATCGCGGCGAGGATCGGGCCGATGCACGGCGTCCAGCCGAACGCGAAGGCGAGTCCCATGATATAGGCGCCCCAGAGTCCGACGGGCTTCGGGATCGGGAGCCGGCCTTCGCGCATCAAGAAGCCGATCCGCGTCAGCCCGAGGAAGTGCAGACCCATGATGATGATGACGATGCCGGCAAGAATCGACAATTCCGCCGACCAGGCGCGGATCAGCCCGCCGATCAGCGAGGCGCTGGCGCCGAGCGCCACGAACACCGTGGAGAAGCCGAGCACGAACAGCAGCGCCGCCATCATGATGGCGCGCTTGGACGCCGTGTCAGGCTCGCCGCTCTCGACGTGCTCGATCGTGGCGCCGGTGAGATAGATCAGATAGGGCGGGACCAGGGGCAGGACGCAGGGCGAAAGGAAGCTGACGAGACCGGCAATCATCGCCGCGGGAATCGAAACATTTTGCATGATGCAGTCGGAGCCATCCCGGGCCCTCGGGCCGGGCGCGGGGGCTGCGCACGTGACTTGGGCCGAACCGGCTCTGGTGTAGCCGATGCCGGGGAATGCGCAACAGAGGCGCGATCAAACCAGGGCTCCTCCCGATGCCGTCTGTGATCACAGGTGCGGCATCGGGACGCGCACAATTCTCGCCAAAAAGCGAGATTCGGCGGCGCGGCTACTTCACCACGCGGAGCAGCGGACGCCGGGGCTGGTCCTGCGTCTGCTTGGAGGGGGGCGGCGGCGCGCTGGCGGCGCTCCGCAACATTTCGTCGCACAGGGCCTTGAGATCGGCGCTGTCGATTCCTTTGAGCTTCATCCTGACATCAAGGATGACGATCGAGAGCAGCTCGGCCGACTCGCGGCTGTTGCTCTCGTTGAGAACCTTGCGGCACTCCTCGAGCGTCTCGAGCACCGACTGCAATTGTTCGTCTGTATGCGACACCGGCGTTCTTTCCGTTATTTCAGGCTGGAGACGTGCTTGAAGTGATTCCCTCGGCCCCCCAAGCGACCGAAGGATAGCACGAGGGATCCGAGCCCTCGAATACGAATTCAACGTGTTTCTGCGTCGAAACTGCGGTTCCGGACGGCATTGCTTCGCGGCGCAAGTCGGAACGGTCGAGGACGAAACGCTTGGCCAGGTATGATCGATCCATTTCCCGGGAACGCGCGTCATCGCCTACGCCGTCCTGAGATCCACATGGACCCGGCAATCCCGCAGCCACGTCAAGGCTCGCAACGGAACGCACAACTACCCCTCTTCCGAGCAACAATTTGCCCGATTCCCGGTGCTAGCAACACTCCAATACCATATCAGGCGCGGTAAGTATGCCGTTCAAAACTCACCGTTCCCCAACCCGTCGTGGTTGTGGTTTGCGCTAGATTCTGCCAGTTTAGCGGTCCGAAGGGACTTGTATGCACTCCTTGGCGGAAAGGGGCGTTCCCCTGGAGGAACGCCTAAAAACAAATCTCAGCGGCCTCTCCGATTGGGATGCGGCCCGCATATTTCTGGAAGTCGTTCGATGCGGCAGTTTCCGCTCGGCGGCCGAACGTCTGTCTCTGTCGATCAACGCTGTCCGCCGCCGAATCGATGATTTTGAGCGCCAGACCGGCACGACCCTTTTCACCCGGGACGTCCACGGCACCCACCTCACTGACGAAGGCGCGATGGTGGTGTCTGCCGTCGAGCGCATGGAGGCGGCGGCCTTCGACGTGTTGCGCACCAGCGATTCCACCGCCAACGCCCTCACCGGCGAGGTCCGCGTCGCCGTGACGGAAGGGTTGGGAACGTTCTGGCTTGCTCCGCGCCTGGTCGAATTCCAGCAGGCCTATCCGAAAGTCCTGGTCGATTTGCATTGCGCGATGCGGTCGGCCGACGTCTCCCGCCACGAGGCCGACGTCGCCATCCATCTGTCGCGGCCCTCGGCCCTCGACGTCAAGCTGGTCCGGCTCGGCCGCATGCATCTGATGTTCTGGGCTTCGGAAAAGTACCTTGAGAAATACGGCACGCCGCGCTCGGCCCACGAATTGATCAAGCACCGCCTGGTGCTGCAATTCGCCGACCAGCTCGCCGCCAAGGAAACCTTTGAAAGCTTCTTCCCGGGCGTTCAGGAACGTGACCTCCTGGTCATGAAGACAAACGTCTCAAGCGCCAACTACTGGGCGGTCGCGAACGGCGCTGGCATCGGCGTCTTCCCGAGCTATGCCATTGCGCTTGGCGGGAAGTTGATTCCACTGGAGGTCGAATTGAACCGACCACTGGATATCTGGTTGTCTTACCATCCCGGTAGCGGCCGGATTCCCCGCGTGCGGCACATGATTGACTGGCTGATCGAAGCTTTCAATCCGGCTCGCTTCCCGTGGTTTAAGGAAGAATTCGTGCACCCGCATGAATTCAAGGACTCGTATATGGGCGAACCCCTGACCCAGCTCTTCGGGGGATTTTCAACCGAAGAACAAAGGTGAAAACCAAAATGAAAGCAGCGGCGAAGAGAATGAAGCAGCGCAGTGCCGGCAAGCCAGACATCGAGCTTGGCAAGCGGATCCGCTTGCGGCGCGTCGAGATGAAGATCTCGCAGGCTGAGCTCGGCGAAAAGCTTGGCGTGAGCTTCCAACAGGTCCAGAAATACGAGAAGGGCGTCAATCGCGTCGGCGCGGCTCGGCTTCAGCAGATCGCCTCCGCTCTCGACGTGCCCGTGACCTTCTTCTATGACGGCGACAACAAGGCCCGCGAAGTCGAAAGCCTCCTGTTCCTGGACTCGGCTTTCAGCCTCCGCCTGCTGCGCGCCTACAGCAAGATCAAGGATCAGACGGTGCAGCGTCAGCTCGTCTCGCTGATGGAATCGATCGCAGCGAACGAAAGCTGAGCCGATCTGCGGTCCGGCCACCATGGCCGATGTTCAATCCGCCACGTCACGGCGGCGTGGCCGGATTGGACTGGACTGACGGACCCATCTGACGGATCAGATTGGCCTGCGCGTGATCTGCGCGCGGTCACGGTTTCTGGGCGGTCTTGCCGCCCCTTTTTCTTTAGTCATTGACCCGCCATTCGGCGTTGATTTTGCGAACCCATTCCTGCTCTGCAGCGACCAATCGAGAGCCTTCGCACTGGGAGGCGCGGGGTTTTTAATTCGCTGTGCTTAATGGGGCCTCAACCCTGACGACCTAGATTGCCGCCGATTCTAACGAATCGGCGCACACGGCACGGCGGCCGGGAATTGCTGATGCGAGCGTCCGTTGCGGGCCTCGTCCTCATGGGGAAGACCAGACAGATGTCGAAACGCCTTGCCGTGATCATTGCCACGAATCTGTTCGCGACGGGCCTACTCGCCAGCGCGTCCGCGTTGGCGCAGACCGAGACCACGGGCCAGGCCGGCCACAAACCCGCCGCCCCGTCCGGGACGGTACCGGCAACCGCCAACCCGGCTCACGCCGCCGCGCCCAAAACCGCAGTCGCGGCCCCGGCGTCGACCGCCGAGAGCCGCTCCGCCGCGGCGCTCGCGCTGACGCATGAGCCGACCTATGACGAGGGCACCGCCCAGCGGATCAAGGACGCCGCGTTGAGCTATTCCGATCTCGCCGTGCGCGGCGGCTGGCCTACGATTCCCGCGGACGCCAAGTTCGCGCTCGGCGTCCAGGACGCCGATGACGACCTCCTGCGCAAGCGCCTGATCCTGTCCGGTGACCTCGCGGCCGACAAGGCGAGCGGCGCCTTCGACCAGGATCTGGCCGATGCCGTGAAACGCTTCCAGGCCCGACACGGTCTTGCGCCGACCGGCACGATGACGCCGCGCACGCTCGCGGCGATGAACGTGTCCGTGCAAAAGCGCATCCGCCAGCTCGAGGCTTCGCTCGAGCGGCTGGAGAACACGAATTTCTCCTTCGGCCAACGCTACGTCGTGGTCAACATCCCCGCCGCCTTCGCCGAGGCGGTCGAGAACGATGTCGTGGTGCGGCGCTATCGCGTCATCGTCGGCAAGACCGAAAAACCCTCGCCGACGCTGACGGCCCAGATCACGGGCGTGGTGCTCAACCCGACCTGGACGGTGCCCTCCTCGATCGCCAAGACCGAGATCTCGGCGCATATGCGCAAGGACCCGACCTATCTGTCGCGCATGCACATGGAGGTGCTCGACGCCCACGACAATCCGATCGATCCGCATTCGGTCGACTGGTCGGGCACGCACACGCCGAACTTCACCGTGCGGCAGCAGAACGGCAGCTTCAATGCGCTCGGCGCGGTGAAGATCGACATGCCGAACTCCTATTCGGTCTATATGCACGACACCAACCAGCGCAATCTGTTCAGCGACGACTACCGTTTTGATTCCCACGGTTGCTCCCGCGTCGACAATGTGCGCGATCTCGCGGCCTGGCTGCTCAAGGACCAGCCGAAATGGACGCGCGCGGCGATCGACGCCGAGATCGCCACCGGTCAGCATCAGGAGGTCGCCATGGCCAAGAAGGTACCGGTGGCCTGGATCTATCTCACGGCGTGGATGACCAAGGACCAGACCATCCAGTTCCGCAACGACGTCTATAACCAGGACGAGCAGTTGCTCGAGGCCACCGCGGAAGAGGCTGCGTTCTTCAGCAATGCCGGCAACCATCCGCTGACCGCGCATATGGCGCAGTAGGCATGCAATCGCGGTACGGGCGGATGCAGAGCCGCATCCCCGGCCGCGGTTGACCCGGGCCTCGGCCTGACAGCACATTGTGCCTCGCCAAACGACAAGCGAGCGCGCGATGCCTGATCTGTCCCAAGAGACTCCCTACGCCGACGGCAAGATCCTCAAGCAGGTCACCGACGGCGTCGGAATCATCACCTTCAACAATCCCGACAAGCGCAACGCGATGTCGCTGGAGATGTGGGAGGGATTTGGCGAAGCGCTGACGTCCTTGCGCGACGACGAGGCGGTGCGCGTCGTGATCCTGCGCGGCGCCGGCGGCAAGGCGTTCGTCTCGGGCGCCGACATCAGCCAGTTCGAGAAGGTCAGGCACAACGCGGCCGCGTCCGAGGAATACGGCAAGCGCAGCGCGGCCCAGCGCGCGCTGCTCGCCGATTTCCCCAAGCCGACGATTGCCTGCATCCAGGGCTTCTGCCTCGGCGGCGGCATGCAGGTCGCGATGCTGGCCGACATCCGCATCGCCGCGCATGACAGCCAGTTCGGCATTCCCGCGGCGAAGCTCGGCATCGCCTATGGCTATGACGGGTTGAAGCATTTGGTGTCGCTGGTCGGTCCGTCCTGGGCGCGGCTGTTGATGTATACGGGCATGCGCATCGATTCCAGCGAGGCGCTGCGCATTGGCCTCGTCGAACGCGTGATCCCGGACGACCAGCTCTGGGGCGAGACCATGGCCATTGCACTGACGATTTCGCAGAACGCGCCGCTCGCGATCAAGGCCGCCAAGATCACCATCGCAGAGGTGCTGAAGGACGAAAGCGCGCGCGACATGGGCGCCATCAAGGCGATCGGCACCGCCTGCATGGACAGCGCCGATTTCCGCGAGGGCCGGCAGGCCTTCATGGAGAAGCGCAAGCCCCAGTTCAGGGGAAAGTGACTCCTCCGTCGCTGTGAGCTCACATCTCTCGCCACCGTCATTGCGAGGAGCTCTTGCGACGAGGCAATCCAGAATCTTCCGCGGTGAGATTCTGGATTGCTTCGCGGAGCCTGTCATCGGCCGCGCTTCGCGCGGACCCGGTGGCTCGCAATGACGAGGTGGAGAGACCAAGCACACCAGGAACTCTCACCTAAGCTGAACCTTCATTCACCAAGATTAAATTCCTCACTTCCCCGCATCGCGATAGCAACCAATTGATCCGCCGCAGGTTCTCCCGCCACCAACGAGGGAGATCGCGATGAAACTCAAACTTGCCGTTCTTGGTCTGGCTGCGCTCGGCAGCGCGGCGCTGGCGTCGGGACAAGCGCTGGCGGCGATGCCGAACGGCATTCCCCAAGCTGATCAGGTCGCCGGCGGTCCGGCCGCCCAGGTCGACCAGGTGCGGATGGTCTGCAACGCCTGGGGCCGCTGCTGGTGGCGCCCGAACTATTATAGCGCCTATGGTTACTATGGCCCGCGCCCGTTCTACGGACGTCCCTGGGGCTGGCGGCACCGCTACTGGCACCGCTGGTAGATGACGAAGGGGCCGCAAGGCCCCTTTTTTGGGTACGCTCGCTACAGCGCCCCGAGCACCGCCCTGGTGATATCGGCCGTGCCGTTGCTGCCGCCGAGCTCCATCGGCTTGAGCCCGCCGGCATAGACCTGGTCCACCGCCCGCTCGATTTGTTCGCCGGCTTCCGCGACGCCTTCGAGGCCGTGCTTGTCGGCGAGCCAGTCCAGCATCATCGCGGCCGACAGGATCATGCCGGTGGGATTGGCCTTGCCCTGCCCCATGATATCAGGGGCGGTGCCGTGACACGGCTGGAACACGGCGTATTTGTCGCCGATATCGGCCGACGGCGCCATGCCGAGGCCGCCGATCAGGCTCGCGGTGATGTCGGAGACGATGTCGCCGAACATGTTCTCCATCACCATCACGTCGAAATCCCAGGGACGCTTGACCAGCATCGCCGAACAGGCATCGACATAGAGATGATCCGTCTTCACATCGGGATGACGCTGGGCGGCTTCGTCAAAGATCCGGCGGAAGAAGGCAAACGCCTTGAACACGTTCGCCTTGTCGACGCACGCGAGGCTGCCCTGCTTGCCGCGCGCCTTGCGCCGCTCGGCGAGCCGGAACGAGAATTCGAACAACCGCTCCGAGGTCTTGCGCGTGATGACCAGCGTTTCGCGCGCGTCCTCATGGGTGACGATGCCCTTGCCCATCGAGGCGAACAGGCCTTCGGTGGATTCGCGGATCACGACGAGATCGATGCCGCGCTTGTCGGCACCGACGATCGGGCTCGGCACGCCCGGAATGAGACGCGCCGGACGCACGCCGGCATAGAGATCGAAGATGAAGCGGAGCTCGATCTGCGGCGCGATCTCGGTGTTATCGGGATAGCGCACCGACGGCAGGCCGCAGGCCCCAAGCAGGATGGCGTCCGCCTCCTCGCACAGCTTGATGGTCGAGTCCGGCATCGACTTGCCGGTGGCGAGATAGTTGTTGGCGCCGGCAGCCGCCTCGGTAAAGCGGAAGCGCAGGCCTGACCTCGTCTCGATCTTGCGCAGCACCTCGAGCGCGGGCGCCATGACTTCGGGACCGATGCCGTCACCGGCAAGCACGGCAATGTGGAAGGCGTTGTTTGCGGACATGGGAGTTCCTAAAGAGAGCCGTCATTCCGGGGCGATGCAAGCATCGAACCCGGAATCTCGAGATTCCGGGTTCGGTCCTTCGGACCGCCCCGGAATGACGTAAAGAAATGTTACGGCGTCAGCACCGTGCGCCCGACCACCGCGCCCTGCTGCAATTGCAACAGCGCATCGTTGGCTTTGCTGAGCGGCGCCGTCGTCACCGGGATCGGCGGGATCTTCTTGGCGCGCACGAGATCGAGCAGCTCCTGCGTTTCGCGCAGGTTGCCGACATAGCTGCCCTGGATCGTCACGGCCTTGATCGGAATCAGCGGCAGCGCCCAGGTCGCGCCGCCACCGAACAGGCCGACGATGACGAGCTTGCCGCCCTTGGTCAGGCAATCGAAGCCGAGCTGCGTCGTGGCAGAGTTGCCGACGAGATCGATCACGGCGCGGATCGGACCGCCCGCTTTCTTTGCGAGCTGCTCCAACGCGTCGCCCGCCTTGGGATCGACCGTGGCGAGCGCGCCGGCCTTCTCCGCGGCCTCGCGCTTCCTGGCATCGATGTCGACCATGATCGCGCCCTTGCCGCCCATCGCCTTGAGCAGCGACAGCGCCATCAACCCGAGGCCGCCGGCGCCGAACATCACGATCGGCGTGTCAAAATGCTGCTCGACCTTCTTCAGCGCGCTGTAGGTGGTGACACCCGAGCAGGCATAGGGCGCGGTCGTGGCAGGATCGAGCCCTTTGAGATTGAGCAGGTAGCGCGGATGCGGCACCAGCATGTGGTCGGAATAGCCGCCGTCGCAATAGACGCCGAGCGAGCGCGGCGTCAGGCACATGTTCTCGTCACCGGCAAGGCACGTCGCACACTTGCCGCAACCGATCCAGGGATAGACCAGGCCGACGTCCCCGAGCTTGAGGTCGCCCTGGTCGGTCGGCTTCACATCGGGACCGAACGCCAGGACTTCACCGACGGTCTCGTGGCCCATGGTCAGCGGCAGATTGATGCCGCGGTCTTTCAGCGACAGCGGCTTGCGGCCGTGACCAAGATCGTAGCCGCCTTCCCAGATGTGGAGATCGCTGTGGCAGACCCCGGCAGCCTTCACCTTGATCAGCACCTGCGTGCCCGTGGGCTGCGGCGTCGCTTCGTCGAACTCCTGCAGCGGCGCCTTGAATTCGGCGACCTTGAAACTCTTCATGGCGTCCTCCCGGCATGCTTGTCGTCGCGCCACCATGCCATGGGCGGCGGGGCGAGACAAACCCGGCAGGGGTCTTAAGTCAGGCCAGCGGATGATGACAAGCCGCGAACTGGCCGGATGCGACCTCGCGCAGCTCCGGTATCTCCGCGCTGCATCGCAGGTCTGCTCGCGGGCATCGCGTGCGGAAACGGCAGCCGGATGGCGGCGCAATCGGCGATGGCGGCTCGCCGGTCGCCACGCTTTCGGCGGGACGAACATCCGGATCAGGCACCGGGATCGCCTGCAGCAGCAGCGCGGTGTAGGGATGCAAGGGGCGTGCAAACAATTGCTCCGACGGGGCGACCTCGCAGAGCCGGCCGAGATACATCACCGCGACGCGATCGCTGACGGCTTTGACCACGGCAAGATCATGCGCGATGAACAGCAGCGTCAGGCCGAAGCGCGCCTTCATCTCTTCCAGCAGATTGAGGATCTGCGCGCGGATGGAGACGTCGAGCGCCGAGACCGGCTCGTCGCAGACGACGAATTCCGGATTGAGCACCAGCGCCCGCGCGATGCAGATGCGCTGGCACTGACCACCTGAGAATTCATGCGGCAGGCGGTTCTCCACAAGATCGGGATCAAGCCCGACCGCGGAGAGCACCTCCTGGACGCGCCGTTTGCGCTCGGCAGCGTCCTTGACGCCGGCAATGATCAGCGGCTCGGCGACGATGTCGCCAATGCGCCGGCGCGGATTGAGCGAGGCGATCGGGTCCTGGAAGATCAGCTGCACGCGGCGGCGCATTTTTCGCAGCGCCTCGCCTTCCATCGCCGTCAGGTCTTCGCCGTCGAACAGCACGCGGCCGGATTTGGCACGGCGCAATTGCAGCACTGCGCGCCCCAGCGTCGACTTGCCGCAGCCGGATTCGCCGACCAGCCCCAACGTCTCGCCGCGCGCGACGTGAAGGCTGACACCGGAGACGGCATGCACGATCTTGTTGCCAAGACCGTATTCGACAACGAGATTGTCGACGTTCAGGAGCGGCTGATCGCGAACGGCCAGTTGCATCATGCACCCACCCCTTCCGTCATCTGGATCGGATGGAAGCAGGCATAGAGATGCTCTGATATCTCCGCGCTTTTCAGCTCGGGCTTGGCCTCACGGCAACGCCCGGTCGCATAGGGGCACCGCGGCGCGAAGGAGCAACCCTTGAGCGGTCGCGTCGGATCGGGCGGGCGGCCGGAGATGGCCGGCAGCGGCGTGTGCGGCGCGGTCTCCAGCTTCGGGATCGCCGCCAGCAGTGCCTCGGTGTAGGGCATGTGCATGCGCTTGAACAAGGCCAGCGTCGGTGCGCGCTCCACCACCCTGCCCGCATACATCACCGCGACCTCATCAGCACGGCCGGCGACGACGCCGAGATCGTGGGTGATGATGATCATGGCCATATGGCGTCGCCGCTGCTCGCGCGCCAGCAGATCGAGAATTTGCGCCTGGATGGTGACGTCGAGCGCCGTGGTCGGCTCGTCCGCAATCAGCAGTTTTGGCTCGCAGGACAGCGCGATCGCAATGGCAATACGCTGGCGCATGCCGCCGGAGCATTGATGCGGATATTGCGCCAGCCGCTGCTCCGGCGCGGGAATCCCGACGGCCGCGAGCAGCTCGATGCTGCGCTTGCGCGCCGCGGGCGCATCGAGCTCGAGATGCTCCTGGATCGTCTCCATCAACTGCGTGCCGATCGTGAGCACCGGATTGAGCGAGGTCATGGGATCCTGGAACACGACAGCGAGCTCGCGCGCGCGCAGGCGCCGCAGGCTTTCAGGGGCGAGCCGGACCAGATCCTGGCCATCGAACATCACGCGCCCGGAGAGTTTTGCCTTGTTCGGCAGCAGCTGGAGCACCGCGCGCGACAGCATGGTCTTGCCGCAGCCGGACTCGCCGACGATGCCAAGCGTACGGCCCGCCTCCAGCGACAGATCGACGCGATCAACCGCGCGCAAATTGCCGCGCGGCGTCGGCAGCTCGACGGCGACATCCTCGATGGTCAGGAGCGGCATACTCACAGCGCCCCCTGACGCGGGTCGGTCAGCGCCCGCATGGTGTCGCCGACGAGATTGAAGGCCAGCACGGTCAGGAACAGCCCGGCTGCCGGCAGGAAGGCCAGCCGCGGCGCGACGTCGAGACTGTCGCGCCCCTCGCCGATCATGCTGCCCCAGCTCGCCATCGGGGGCGGCACGCCAAGCCCGAGGAAGGACAGCGCGCCCTCGACCACGATGGTGACGGCGACGCCGAGCAGGAAGAAGGCCAGCAGCGGCAGGATCACGTTCGGCAAGAGCTCACGCAGCAGGATGCGCGTGTGGCTGGCGCCCAGCGCCTCAGCCGCAATTACGAACTCGCGCCGCGCCAGCGACAGCGTCGCCGCGCGCGCCACCCGCATGAAGGCAGGAATACCGAGCACGCCAAGGATCACGGTCAGATTGGGAATGGACTGGCCGAGATAGGCCGTCACCGCGAGGGCAAAGATCAGCGGCGGAAAGGCGAGAAGCACATCCATGCTGCCGACCACCAATGTCTCGAACCGGCCGCGGAAATAGCCGGCGAGAAGGCCCAGCGCGCCGCCGATGCCAAGACCGATCATCGGGGCGATCAGCCCAACCGTCAGTGACACGCGCGCGCCAAAGATCAGACGGGCAAGCTCGTCGCGGCCAAGGCCGTCGGTGCCGAGCCAATGCTCGCCGGAGAACGCGGCGCGGCGCTCCAGCATGTCCATGTCGACAGGGTTCTGCAGCGGCAGCACCGGCGCCAGAATCGCCAGTGTCAGGATGATCGCGAGCCAGCCGCTCGCGATCCAGAACAACAGGCCGAGCTTGCGCCCGCGGCGGATCGGCTCGGATGCAATCTCGTCCTGGATTGACAGCTCAAGCGTGGCCATGGCGGATCCTCGGATCGAGCACGGCGTAGAGCATGTCGACGATGAAATTCACGATGACGAAGCCGCAGGCCACCAGCAGCACCACGCCCTGGAGGATGACGAGGTCCCGGGTGTAGATCGCGCCGACCAGCAGCCGGCCGATGCCCGGCAGTGCGAAGATGGACTCAACGATCAGCGTGCCGCCGAGCAGGCGGCCGATATTGATGCCCGTCACCGTCACCAGCGTCAACGACGACGGTTTCAGCGCGTGGACGAACAGGATGCGCGAAGGCTTCAGGCCCTTGGCTTTGGCCAGCGCAATATAGTCCTCTTGCAAGGTTGCGATCATGTCGGAGCGCAGCACGCGCATGATCCCCGGCCATTCCGCCAGCGCCAGCGTCAGGGCCGGCAGCACGAAGAAGCGCAAATTGGCCAGCGGATCCTCGGTTAACGGCACATAGCCAGTCGCCGGCAGCCAATGCAGCTCGACCGCGAACAGGTAGATCAGCAGGATCGCGACCAGAAAGGACGGCATCGACAGCATCGCAAAGGCGCTCCCGGTCATGAAGCGGTCGAATGCGCCGCCCGCGCGCGCGGCACAGGCGATGGCGACAGGAACGCCGATCAGCAGGCCGATGAACTCGGCCATCAGCATCAGCTCGAGCGAGACCGGGATGCGCTCGCTGACCGCCTGCAGCACCGTCTGCCCGGTGCGGAACGAGCGACCGAGATCGCCTTGAAGCAGGTGACCGAGCCAGCTCAGGTAACGCCACCACAGCGGCTGGTCGAGCCCCATGTCATGGCGCAGCGCCGCGACCTTCTCGGGCGTCGCCTGATCGCCCAGGATGACATAGGCGAGATCGCCCGGCAGCAGCGAGGCGATCAGGAACGTGAGCAGCGAGACGGCAAGCAGGACCGGCACAATGTACAAGAAGCGGCGCGCAACGAAGCCGACCATGCGCGGGCTATTCCTTCCAGACGCGGGACACGTCGATCATCCCACTGTACATCTTAGGCAGCCCTTTGATGTTGGCGCTCGACACCGCGTAATAGGTGTTCTGGAAGGTCCAGAACCAGATCGCTTCCTTGTTGATCACACGCGTGGCCGCACAATAATCCTCGATGCGCTTGTCGATCTCGGCAGTCACACGCGCGTGCTCGAGCAGCTTGTCCAGCTCCGGATTCGAATAATTTGCCAGTGCGACCGGACTGCCGGTGTGAAAGTTGGCGAACATCTGCGGATCGGGATCGGCGAGGTCGACGATGCGCCATGGGAGAAGCTGGAATTGCCGCATGAAGCCGCGCGGCGGAATGGTCGCCTGGTCGACCTGGTCGAGCTCCATGCTGGCACCGACATTCTTCCAGAATTGCTGCAACACCTGTCCGATGATGCGGCCGCGCGGAGTGGCCGTGACCACCATCTTGAATTCGACCGGCTTGCCATACTCCTGGATCAGGGCCTTGGCCTTTGCGACGTCAAGTGGCAACGCGCCGTCATCCTTGCACTTGACCCACGAGCCGTCGCCGTACGGATTTGTCGCGGGCTTGGCGAGCCCGTTCGTGACCGCCTGTGACATCTTCTTGCGGTCGATCGCCATCACCAGCGCCTGCCGCACCCGGACGTCATCGAAGGGCGGTGCCTTCGTATTGAATGCGTAGACCTGAGCGCCCGAGCCCGTATAGCTGTGCACGGTCAGCTTCGGATTCTTCTGAGCCTTCTGAAGATTGTCGGGATCGTATTCGTCATCCCAGATAAGATCGGCTTCGCCCGACTGCAGGCTTGCAAAGCGCGATTGCGCGTCGGGCAGCGGCTTCAGGATGATGCGATCGAGAAAAATCTTGTCCTTGTCCCAATAATCGGGATTCCGCTCCAGCACCATGCGATCGCCGGCGGTCCATGACTTCAGAATGTAGGGCCCGGTGCCGACGGGGTTGCGGTTGTAATCGTCGCCCCTGGTCTTCCAGGCGGTCGGCGAATGCACGGCGGCGTTCTGGTGCGGATAGGACACCAGCGTCGGATAATTCACGGAAGGATCGTTCAGATTGTAAACGACCGTCAGCTCGTCGGGCGCCTGAACGTTGTTGACTGCAGCGATGTAGAATGCGCACCGGCACTTGTTGGCGGGATCCTTCTGCCGGTCGAAATTGGCCTTGTAAGCCTCGGCGTTGAACGGCGTGCCATCGTGGAACTTGACGCCGGGGCGCAGCTTGAACGTCCAGGTCTTGAAGTCGTCTGAATGGGTCCAGGACAGCGCAAGCCTGGGCTGTGGTTCGCCTTTGTCGTCGAGATAGGTCAGCGTGTCGAAGATGGCGGCGGCCGGGGTGAGCGCGGCCGCATCGTAGACGCCGACCTTGAGCGGATCGAAGCCGGGAACGTCGAGCTCCAGCCCGACGGTAATGCTGCCACCGGCCTTCTGCGCCTGCGCGGGCTCTGCCAATGGAAGGAACGCAAATGCCGTAGCAAGGAAAATCGGCGCGCGCTTGCGCGCCGCGGCAGCGATGTTCGTCATGGTTCCTCCCGGGATCCCTCGTCCGATGTTTCGGATCGTTGAATGACTCGGGCGAGATTGGCGAGAAATGCTCGCCACGGCAAGAGGAACGGAAGGGGGTTCGATGCCGCTTATATGCGGCGTGACGTGCTCAGCCGATCGCTTCTGTTTTGCCTGACGGAATTGGCGCATCATCGGCGAGGCCAATCTCCCCGCGCAGTTCGCGCGTGTGCTCTCCGAGCGCAGCGATGGTCTTGCCCGGCCTCGTATCGGCGCCCGTCATCCGGAACGGCAGATTGATGACCCTAAACGAGCCGCCGCCATCCTCCACGGATGAAAGCGCCTGCCGGTGCGCCAGTTGCGGATCATCAAGGGCTTCCTTGATGGTGCGATAGGCCGAGGCCGGCACGCCGGCCGCGCCTAGGGCGACAAGGCAGGCGTCAGTCGACAGCTGCCGCGACCAGGCCTCGACGCCGTCCATCATGTCGGCCCAGTGCTCGCGCCGTGGGGCGTAAGACGAAAAGCGCGGATCGGAGATCCATTCGGGGCGACCGATCACACCCATCAAGGCCTGAAAGGTCTTCTCGCTCGCGACAGTGATCATGACATAGCCGTTGGCGGTCTCAGTCGGGCCGAACATCGGCCGCGGCGGCGGCTTGACCGCAAATTGCGAGCTCTGCAATTCGATCACCGTCAGCGTGAGCATCGACTCCAGCATGGAGACGTCGATGTGCTGGCCGAGCCCTGTCACGGTGCGCTGATAGAGCGCGGAGGCGATCGCACCAAAACCATAGGTGCCGGTGACGACATCGGCATGGTAGATGCCGCAATAGTCCGGCCTGTTGCGGCCGGGCTGGTAGGCAAGATGCGCCATGTCGTAGCCGGAGGCCGCATGGATCACCGGTGCGTAGGCCGGCAGCTCGGCCGACGGACCGGTCTGGCCGTAGCCCGAGATCGAGCAGTAGATCAGCCTGGGATTGACCGGGCGGAGGCTGTCGTAGTCGAGCCGCAGCCGGCGCATCACGCCCGGGCGAAAATTCTCGACCAGGATGTCCGCGGTCGCGACCAGACGCCGCACCGCCTCCCGACCGTCCTCGGACTTGAGGTCGAGCACCACGCTCTTCTTGCCGACATTGAGCTGACCGAACACGGTGCTGAAGCCCTTCCGCAGCGGCGGCCGCGTCCGCATCGTCTCGCCCTCGTCGGTCTCGATCTTGATGACCTCGGCGCCCATGTCGGCCAGCATCCGCGCGCAATGGGGTCCGGCGATCGTGGTCGAAAAATCCAGCACCCTGAGGCCGGCGAAGGCCTTTGTCGTCGTCGCTTCGTGCTTATCTGCTAATTGCATCCGCCCTCGCCGAGTCCCCAGTCCATTTGGAACTATCGTTGTTCTCTCTTGTTGGTGCGCCGACCCTAGATGGCGGCGGCCGAGTAGGAAAGTCTTTACCGAGCCGGTGCGTCTCACGGGGGGGCCGAGAATATCGAGAGGCAACTGGACCCGATCTTGCATAGCAGCAATCGGGATCGGAAGAGGGCAGCCGTTCTTGAGGGTCTTATTCGTTACGACAGAGATGGACGACTTCGTCCGCGTCGGCGGACTTGGTGCCGTTTCCGCGGCCCTCCCAAGAGCGCTCCGCCCCTTCGCCGATATCCGGATCATGCTGCCCGGCTATCGCGACATCATCGAGCAACTCACGCATATTCAGGTCGTTGGACGCTGCCCGGCATTTGCGGAGATGCCGGCCTGCTCGCTTGGACGGGCCGCGACCAAGGACGGAATGCCGGTTTATGTGCTGCTGTGCTCGCAACTCTACGATCGTCCCGGCAACCCATACGGTGACGAGTCCGGGCGCGACTGGCCCGACAACGACATCCGCTTCGCGCGCTTTGCTTCGGCTGCCGCTGAGCTTGCCATGGGCAAGCTGGACAAGAATTGGGCAGCAGACCTGATCCATGCCAATGACTGGCAGGCCGCGCTCGTACCGGCCTACCTCGCCTGGCAAGGCGCCAAGCTGCCGTCGATCCTGACCATCCACAACCTCGCCTATCAGGGTCTGTTTCCAAAGGAGTCGCTGCGGCGAATCGGCATCCCCGAAAGCTCCTTCCACATCGACGGCGTCGAGTTCTACGACCAGCTCTCCTTCCTCAAGGCAGGCCTGGTCTACGCCTCGCACCTCACCACCGTCAGCGGCACCTATGCGCGCGAGATCACCACGGAGGAATTCGGCTGCGGCCTCGAAGGCCTGCTGCGCGTCCGCTCCGACGCGTCCGAGCTCACCGGCATCCTCAACGGCATCGACGAGAGCTGGGACCCGCGCTCCTGCGCCCAGCTCGCCCAACAATTCGGCGCCGGCGACTGGGTCGGCAAGAAAGCCAATGCGGACTACGTGCGCAAGCAGTTTGGCCTCGCGGTCTCGCGCGGACCGATGTTCGGCATCGTCGCGCGCCTCGTGCACCAGAAGGGCATCGACCTCGTGCTGTCGGCCGCCGACGAGATCATCGATGCCGGCGGACAGATCGTGGTCACCGGCTCCGGTGAGCCCGCGCTGGAGCAGGCGCTGATCAACGCGCATCGCCGCCGCCCCGATGCCATCGGCGTTGCCATCGGCTTCAACGAGGCGCAGGCCAGGCGCATCTTCGCCGGCAGCGATTTCACCCTGATGCCGTCACGGTTCGAGCCGTGCGGTCTCAGCCAGATGTACGCCCAGCGCTTCGGCTCGCTGCCGATCGGCCACCAGACCGGCGGCCTTGCCGAGACCATCACCGACGGCGAGACCGGCTTCCTGTTCTCGCGCCCCTCGCACGAATCCTTCCTCGGCGGCGTCCGCCGCGCCTTCGAGGCGTTCATGGCCCAGGACCAGCTCGACACCATGCGCCGCAGCGCCATGGGCCGGTCGTTCTCGTGGAGCATCTCGGCGGGAAGCTACACCAAGCTGTACAGGAAGCTGGCGGTAGCGTGAGGCTGGGGGCGTCTCCTCATTCTCCGTCATTGCGAGCGGAGCGAAGCAATCCAGACTGTCTCCGCGGAAGCGGTCTGGATTGCTTCGTCGCAAGAGCTCCTCGCAATGACGGCGCGCGTGTGGCACGAGCGGGCGCTTTCACCCCTTCCCGCGCACATCCATCTTCGGCCGGCCGATCCAGGCGCGATTGAGGCAGCGTGTCAGCCAGTCGGGCTGCGGCTCGCCGCGCAGGCGCGCCTGCGCTTCGTGGTAAGGGCTGGCATAGCGCAGCCTGTCGGGCAGTTTCGGATAGATGCGCCGGATCCATCGCAGCGCTGTGTCGGCAGAGCTTGCGTCCCGCTCGTCAATCGCAAGCCCGAAGCCGGCGCGGAGCCGCTCCGGCAGCATCTTTGCGGTGAGCGCCCGATACCAGCGCGGCGGCCGCAACCAGGGCCGCGCGCCACCAAGGATCTGCGCGGCGATCTCGCGCGCGGCCGGACCGACGGTCAACGTCTCCGATTGCATCATCTTCGCCGTATAAGCCGCAAAGCCAGCCCAGTCCGCCGGCAGATCATCATCAGTCAGTCCGAACAGCGCGCCATAGGTCCGGCTCTCGGCCCAGTAGCGCTCGCGCTCCTCGACCATAAGCGGAGGCAGGATCAGGTCATGCGCCATCAGCGCCGACCCGACCAGCGTCGCATGAACCCAGCGCAGCGACGCGATGTCGTTGGCGCAGTAGCGCGACCCGGCCGCGAACGGGCCGACGGTCTCGGGCATCTCGCCGACGATCATGGTGTGGCGCCGGTGCAGTTGCCGGGCCGACAGCAGCGCCCGGTCGAGCGAGCCGAACACCATGGCAAAGACGACGTCGAAGGTGCGGTGAAAGCGGCCGACCGGATCGACAAGGGTCGTCGAGTGCTCGGCAATGGCGGCCGCCACCCAGGGATGGGCGAGCTGAAGCAGCAGCGCGCGGCCGGCACCGAGAAAGACGGCGGCTTCGCGGTCGATCCGCCAGGTCATCGAGTCCGGGCCGAATACGCCGGCGACCGGTCCTGCGGCTGCAGCCCGCACCTTGTCGAGAGCAGTTTCCAGATCGTCTTCCGAGACCACCTTTGCGACACCTTCCGATTGCGCAAGCGATGACGATCCACAAGGCCTGTGGCAATTCGATGAAGCGAACCGCTACTCCGCCGCCAGCGGCATCTCGTCGATATGATCGTGCAGCACGACACCCGACAACGGATCGAACTCGCCGATCCACGGCGTACGCGCCAACACCGACCTTGTATGCGCATAGCCGGCGTCCCAACGCTGCTTAATGCCGGACGGGCTGAAGTCGATGTCCTTGGTATGGGTCTCGCGCGCGAGCTGCGGCGCCAGCAGCCGCACGACATGCATGCGCGTCGAGCAGCCGTAGGCGATCAACTCCCTCACCGCGGGATCATCGCGCTCGCCCTCGGGCAATCGCGCCGCAAGCTGGTTGATGACGTGGCGCAAGCGATGGGCCTGTTGCTGGCGCTCGATCTGGCTCGTGATCCGGCTGGAATATTGCACGTCCTTGTGCCGGGTCAGGACCTCTCTCATCGTCGTCGGTTCGGCGCCGACGGGATTCCACAGATGCACGGAGAAGATCAGCGAATCCCGGCGCGGATTGTCGTCGAACACGGCTTCCGTCGGCGAGTTCGAAAGAATGCCGCCGTCCCAATAAAGCTCGCCGTCAATACGCACCGCCGGGAAGGCCGGCGGCAGCGCGCCCGAGGCCATCACGTGCTTCACGGTCAGCTCACAGTCGCGCGTGTCGAAATAGCGCATCTGGCTGCTGCCGACATGGGCAGCACCAACCGTGAGGCGCGGCGCGCCGCAATTGGCGCGGCCGAAATCGACGAGCTCGGCCAGCGTGCGCTCCAGCGGCGCTGTCGAATAATAGCCGGCGCGATCGGCGCCGAGCGGAAAGCACTCGCCGGCATGCGCCAGCGGATTGGGCTGGAAGAAGCCGGCAATGCCGTGGGCAACTGTCGACCAATAGGCAAGCGCGTCATCGAAGCCGGGAACGCCCGACGGTAGAGGCCAGGCCGGCTTCTGCTCCATCCGCTTCCAGAATTCCTTCAGGCGCGCGAGCCTGACTTCCGGCGCATTGCCGGCGATCAGGCTGGCATTGATGGCACCGATCGAGGTGCCGATCACCCAGTCCGGCTCGATGCCCGCCTCATGCAGGGCCTGGTAGACACCCGCCTGATAGGCGCCGAGCGCGCCGCCGCCTTGCAGCACCAGCACGATCTGTCCCGGCAGGCCGCTCGGCCTGCACACCCCGGCATTTCCCATGCCCGCCGCACTCCTGCTCCGGAAGAGCCCTACGCAAAATCCTCCGTCATTGTTACGCCCGACGACCATCGGCCGTCCAGCAACCATCGTCCGGGAGGGAGTGCAGAAGCCTGGGGAACCAAGGATACGTTAACGCTTTGCCGGCGCCTCCTGGGGCGGCGGCTCGTCGTCCGCAATCGCCCGCCAGGCGGCACCGTCAAGATCGTCGTACTGGCCGCTGCGGAGCGACCAGAGGAAGGCGGCAAGGCCCGCACCTCCAAGCATCAGCGCCAGGGGCACCAGGATGACCAGGATCTCCATCACACCATCTCCCGCGAGGCGCTGCGGGCCCGCAGCGAGTTCAGCATGACCAGGATCGAGGATCCGCTCATGGCGGCCGCGGCAATCAAGGGCGTCACCACGCCGCTGATCGCGACCGGCACGGCCAGCACATTATAGCCGATCGCAAGCCAGAGGTTTTGCCGCATCAGATGCAGCGCCTTGCGCGCGGAATCGATCGCCGCGACGACCGGGGCCAGCGGCCGGCCGAGGAAGACGAGATCGGCAGTGGCCTGGCTCAGATGTGCCGCCGAAATCGGCGACATCGAGACATGGGCTGCCGCCAGCGACGGTGCATCGTTCATGCCGTCGCCAACCATCAGGACCTTGCTGCCGCGCCGCTTCAGCTCCTCGATCCGCGCGATCTTGTCGGCGGGCGTGACGCCGGCGCGCCATTCGGCGATGCTGAGCGCGTGGGCTGCCGCAATCACCGCGGGCTCGCGGTCGCCGGAGAGGATCTCGACGCCGATGTTGCGATCCTTCAGCGCGGCGATCACGGCCTGCGCATCCGGCCGCAGGCCTTGCCGCACCGAGAGGATGAATTTCTCAGCGCCCTTGCTGAAAGCCACGATAGACGCTTCAGGATCCAGCGTGGCGCGACCGACCAGCGCCTCGGCGCCGCAGAAGGAGGGACGGCCAAGGCGGAGCTCGACACCGTCCACCACAGCACGGACGCCCTGCCCGGCTTCCTCGACCGCGCCCACGATCGGGGACTTTGCATCCGCAGCCTGCGCAACCGCGGCAGCGACCGGGTGATGGCTCGACAGCGCGAGCCGGCCGGCGAGCGCAAAACTGTCGGGGGGAATGTCAGCCGCATTGGTCACATCGAGATCCGGCAGCGTCAGCGTGCCTGTTTTGTCGAAGATGACGTGATCCGCCTCGGCAAGACGCTCGATGGCGTCGCCGGAATTGAGCAGCACACCGGCCTTGAACATCGCGCCCGAGGCCACCGTCTGCACGGTCGGAATCGCAAGCCCGAGCGCACAGGGACAGGTGATGATCAGCACCGCAACGCCTGTCACGATCGCATCATGCCAGCTCGTCCCCGCGATCACCCAGCCCAGAATGGTGATCAGCGCGGTGGCATGCACCACCGGCGCATAGAGGCGCGAGGCACGGTCGGCGAGCCGCATGTAACGCGAGCGCGCGGCGAGCGCGTTGTCGAGCAAGCGGGTGATCTCGGCGAGCAGAGTTGCTTCCGACGCAGCCGAAACCCGCACCCGCAAGCTGCCGGAGATGTTCATGGAGCCGGCATAGACAGGCGTGCCGCGCTCGGCCGTGACATAGAGCGTCTCGCCGGTGATCAGGCTCTGGTCGATCTCGGAGCGTCCCTCGATCACGGTGCCGTCGACGGCGCAGCGCTCGCCGGGCCGCAAGAGCACGATGTCACCGGGATGGATCGCCGCAACCGGCACCTGCGAGATCTCGTCGGGCCCGACGAATTTTGCCGCCGTCTCCGCCTTGAGCGCGGCGAGATTGCCGGCGACCGCGCGGGTCCGGCGCCGCATGTTCTGGTCGAGGAAGCGGCCGACCAGAAGGAAGGTCAACAGCATGATCGCCGCGTCGAAATAGGCGTGCTCGGCGTGATTGACGGTCTCGACCACGGACATTCCGAGCGCGAGGCACACGCCGATCGAGATCGGCACGTCCATATTGGTGGTCTTGTTCGACAGCGCCCGCCATGCCGAGCGGAAGAACGGCTGGCCGGCATAGGCCGCCGCCGGCAGCGCGATCAGCGCCGACAGCCAGTGAAAGAAGTCGCGCTGCTCGGGCAGCATGTCCGAGACGTTGCCCGACCACACCGGGATCGACAGCATCATCACGTTCATGGTGGCAAAGGCGGCAACGCCGAGGCAACGCAGCAGGAAACGCGATTCCGCCACTTCAGTCGCTTCCGCGCTCTCGGTCTCGTAAGGATAGGCCTTGTAGCCGAGCTCCTCGAGCCGGTCGATGAAACGGGCGGGATCGAGCGTGCCCTCCTTCCATTCCAGCGCGACGCGCCGGTCGGTAAGGTTCACCCGCGCCAGCGTGACGTCGGGGATCGCAGACAGGCCGCGCTCGATCTTGGCCATGCAGCCGGCGCAGTGAACGCCCTCGACCGCGAGGTCGATGTGCTGGAGGCCCGCGCCTGCGCTGCGGACGTAGTGGGAGAAATCGCGTGTCACCTGCATGGCGCGGCCTTCAGTTCAAGATGACGCGGTTGCGCGACAGGAACACGCGCTCACCTTTCGCGTCGCCCTCGATGACGAGATCCCACTGGCCGGGCGCGACGGAGGCGGCATTGCCACGATAGATGCCGATGCCGGCCTCCGCGAGCCCGACCGCGAGATCCGCGCGCTTGTCGGTCGGTCGTTCCAGGCGGCCTGCGAATTTCAATCCGGCCAACGGCTGGCCGCTTGCATCACGCGCCTCAACCTGAAGCACGGCGTTGCCGTCGGCGCGCCGCTCGATATGGGCGTTGACTTGCCATTTGCGTGAGGCCTGGTCCTGCGCCGCCGAGATCTCGCGGTCGTAGGCGAGACCCGCGGCATAGGGGCTGTCGACATCTGTGCCGGGCAGCGTCGCAATCGCGAGCTTCATCATGGTGACGTTGACACCGATCACGACGCCGAAGAAGGCGACGAGGATCAGCAAGACCTTTGTTCCGGTCAGCGGCTTGGTTGCCATTGCAGTCTCCTGGTCTTACGGCGCGACGAAATTGTCTGTGGTGGATGCAGCCTCGCCGAGCCCGATATCGGTGACGTGGAAGCGAACCGGAATCGACTTCTCCGGATTGCCCTCGGCCGGCGCAGTGACGAGCAGGCGCAGCTCGCTGGTGGAGTCGCGGGGTATCACGATCATCGGGCGGTCCGGCGTCACGGAATCAGCACCGACGACATGGATCGTCGAATTGACCGGGCCATCGATATCGATCGCGATCACGCGATCATGTCCGCTCTTGTTCAAGAGCCGGGCGGTGTAGGCATTGCGAATCGAGCCGTCGCTGAGCCTGACCGCAACCGGGTTGCGGTCATGCAGCACGTTGATGTCGAGCAGGGTGCGGGTCGCCAGCACGTAGATCATGATGCCGCCGACCGCCGCGATGATCACGCTGTAAACCATGGTGCGCGGACGGACGATGCGGTAGATCGGCGCCTTGCCCTCCTGGCGGCGGTGGATGTTGATGTCGTTGTCATAGGCGATCAGGCGAGTTGGCCGGCCGATCTTGGTCATGACATTGTCGCAGGCGTCGATGCAGAGCCCGCACTGGATGCAGCCCATCTGCGCGCCGTCGCGGATGTCGATGCCGGTCGGACAGACCGCGACGCATTGATAGCAGTCGATGCAGTCACCGACATGCTCGCCGAGCGCGCGCAGCTCGGCGGCCTTCTTCACGGAGGTGCGCTTCTCGCCGCGGTCGTAGCGATAGGTGACGTTGAGTGCCCATTCGTCGGTGAGCGCGGCCTGGATGCGCGGCCACGGGCACATATAGGTGCAGACCTGCTCGCGCATGTAGCCGGCGAGCACGAAGGTGGTCGCGGTGAGGATGGCGATCCAGATATAGGCGATGGCTGGCGCCTGGAAGGTCAACAGCTGCTTCACAAGCGTCGGGGCGTCGTTGAAATAGAGCACCCAGGCGCCGCCGGTCCACCAGGCGATCATCAGCCAGATGAAATTCTTCAGCGCTATCTCCGAGACACGCCGGATCGTCAACGCGCCGACCGATTTGTCCTTCATCATGCGTTCACGGCGGTCGCCCTCGACGAAGCGCTCGACCGCGTAGAACAGGTCGGTCCACACCGTCTGCGGGCAGAGATAGCCGCACCAGATGCGGCCGCCCACCGAGTTCATCAGGAACAGCGCGACCGCGGCGACGATCAGAAGGCCGGTGAAATAATAGACCTCCTGCGGCCACAGCTCGATGAAGAAGAAATAGAAGCGGCTGTTGGGAAGATCGATCAGCACGGCCTGGCTCGGGGCGCCGAGACCGCGGTTCCAACGGACGAAGGGCAGGAAGTAATAGACGCCGAGGCAGAACGCCATCAGGCCCCATTTGATCCGGCGGAAGGTGCCGTGGACGCTTTGGGGATAGACCTTCTTGCGGGCTGCGTAGAGCGGCCCGTAGTCATCATCTGATGTGAGGTCTTTCGGGTTCACGGCCTTGTTCATCGCTCAAGTCGCCTCGGAAGGTGCGATTAAACCTAGACCCGACGTCGCTGGGTCCGTTGATCCAGCGCAAACGGGGGCGATTTTGTTCGCCCCCGCCTGCCGCCGATCGTCAGTTTTCAGGCTATTTTCCACCGCCCAGCGAGTGGACATAGACCGCCATCGCCTTGATGGTGGCCGGATCGAGCCGCCCTTCCCAGGCTGGCATGACGCCGGCGCGGCCATTCGTGATGGTCTCGATCAGGGTCGCCTCGTCGGAGCCGTAGAGCCAGATCTTGTCGGTCAGGTTTGGCGCACCGAGCTCCTGGTTGCCCTTGCCGCCGTCACCGTGGCAGGCGACGCAATTGTCGGCAAAAATCTTCCCGCCCTTGGCAGCGTCGTAGCCGTTCCGGGTCGGAAGGCCCGCGAGCGAGCGGACATAATTGGCCACCGTGACGATCTCGTCCGGCTTCAGCACGCCGTCCTTGCCGAAGGCGAGCATCTGGCCCTCATGGGTCTTGGCGTGACCGGAGCGTGCGCCGAACTGGATGGTCTGCATGATCTGGTCGAGCGTGCCGCCCCACAGCCAGTCGTCGTCGTTCAGGTTCGGAAAGCCCTTGGCGCCGGCCGCGCCCGAGCCGTGGCACGGCGCGCAATTGTCGCCGAACACGGTCTTGCCCTTGGCGCGGGCGAGCGCCAGCAGGGCCGGATCCTTCTCGATGTCGGCAAGCGAGGCCGCGCCCAGCGCCACCATCTTGTCGCCCCTGATCTTGTCGAGGTTGGCGAGCTCGACCGCGACGTCGGCGCGCGATGAATAGCCGAGCACACCGCGCGTGTTGCCGGAGATCAACGGCCAGGCCGGATAGACGATCCAGTAGCCGATCGCCCAGACGATGGTGAGATAGAACGTAATCACCCACCAGCGCGGCAGCGGCGTGTTGAGCTCCTTGATGCCATCCCACTCATGTCCGGTCGTGGACCTGCCGGTGACGGAATCGAATTCCCCTTGATGCTCACTCATGATCTCTCACTCCTCCCGCAGCGGCAGGCGGGCTGCTTCGTCGAAGGCCGCCTTGTTGCGGGGCCAGAATGCGTAGGCGACGATCGCGAGAAAGATCGCGACGAAGACCGGCGTCCAGATCGTTGTCACGAGGCTGGATGCGAGATTGTCGAATGTCAGGATGGCTTTCATCGGTGATGCCTTCTCAGCGAAGATTGGCTTTCTCGTTGTACAGCTTGAAGTCGACCAGCGTGCCGAGCATCTGCAAATAGGCGATCAGCGCGTCCATCTCGGTCGGCGTTCCGGTCTTGCCGTCGAAATTGCGCACGACGGCCTTGGCGTAGCGCTTGGTGAAGGCATCGGCGCCGGCATTGTCAGGATCGGCCTGCGCCTTCATGTCCGCGGCCGCGTTGGCGATCTGGTCGTCGCTATAGGGAACGCCGACGGTCCGCAGCGTGCGCATATGATCGGCGATGGTCGACGGATCGACCTCCGTCGAGCTGAGGAACGGATAGCCGGGCATCACCGACTGCGGCACGATCGCGCGCGGATTGGTCAGATGGGTGACGTGCCAATCGTCGGAATATTTGGCGCCGACGCGGGCAAGGTCAGGACCGGTGCGCTTCGAGCCCCATTGGAACGGGTGGTCGAACATGCTCTCGGCGGCGAGCGAGAAGTGGCCGTAGCGCTCGACCTCGTCGCGCAGCGGGCGGATCATCTGCGAATGGCAGAGATAGCAGCCTTCGCGGACATAGACGTTGCGCCCGGCGAGCTCGAGCGGCGTGTAGGGCCTGACACCGTCGACCACCTCGATCGTGCTCTTGAGGTAGAACAGCGGCGTGATTTCAACGAGACCACCGATCGCGATCACCAGCAGGATGCCGACGATCAGGATGATCGAGTTCTTTTCGAAGACTTGATGGCGTGTCCAGAACGACATGGGAAGCTCCTCACTCCGCCGGCTGAAGAGCGACGGGCATCTGGACTTCCTGCTCGCCGACACGAACGGTCATCCAGAGGTTATAGGCCATGATCAGCGAGCCGATCAGGAACAGCGCGCCGCCGGCGGCACGGATGATGTAGAAGGGATGCATCGCCTCGACGGTCTCGATGAAGGAATATTCGAGGAAGCCGAGCGAGGTGTAGGCGCGCCACATCAGGCCCTGGAGGATGCCGGACACCCACATCGCCGAGATGTAGAGCACGATGCCGAGGGTTGCGATCCAGAAGTGCCAGTTGACGAGCTTCAAGCTGTAGAGACCCTTGCGATTCCACGCCCACGGCACCAGGCAGTACAGCGCGCCGAAGGAAACGAAGCCGACCCAGCCGAGCGCACCGGAATGCACGTGACCGATGGTCCAGTCGGTGTAGTGGCTGAGCGAGTTGACCACCTTGATCGACATCATCGGTCCCTCGAAAGTCGACATGCCGTAGAAGGCGACGGAGACCACCAGCATGCGCAGCACGGGGTCGGTCCGCAGCTTGTCCCAGGCGCCCGACAGCGTCATCAGGCCGTTGATCATGCCGCCCCAGGAGGGCATCCACAGCATGATCGAGAAGGTCATGCCGAGCGTCTGCGTCCAGTCCGGCAGCGCGGTGTAGTGCAGATGGTGCGGACCGGCCCAGATGTAGAGGAAGATCAGCGCCCAGAAATGGATGATCGAGAGCCGGTAGGAATAGATCGGCCGCTCCGCGCGCTTCGGAATGAAGTAGTACATGATGGCGAGGAAGCCGGCGGTGAGGAAGAAGCCCACCGCGTTATGGCCGTACCACCATTGGAACATCGCATCCTGGATGCCGCCCCAGGCGATGTAGGATTTTGAGCCGAGGATCGATACCGGCAGCGCGGGGTTGTTGCCGAGATGCAGAACCGCGATCGTCACGATGAAGGCGAGATAGAACCAGTTCGCGACGAAGATGTGCGGTTCCTTGCGCTTGATGATGGTGACGAGGAAGACCAGCAGATAAACCACCCAGACGATGGTCAGCCAGAGGTCGGAGTACCATTCCGGCTCCGCATATTCCTTGCCCTGCGTCACGCCGAGCAGATAGCCCGTGCCCGCGACCAGGATGAAGAAATTATAGCCGACGACGACGAACCAGGGCGCGAGATAACCCGCGAGCCGCGCACGGCAGCTCTTCTGCACCACGTAGAAGGAGGTTGCGAGCAGTACATTGCCGCCGAAAGCGAAGATCACGGCGGAGGTGTGCAGCGGCCGCAGCCGGCCGAATTGAATCCAGGGCAGATCGAAGTTCAGTGCGGGCCAGGCCAGCTGGGATGCGATGATCAGCCCGACCAGGAAGCCGGCGATGCCCCAGAACATTGCCATGAAGGAGGAGAACTTGATCGGGCCCATGTTGTAGTTGGGCCGGCCGTTGATCTCCTCGGCGGGCAAGCTCGCCGGGCGGTCGTAGTAATTGTTGACGATGAAGAACACCGCGGCAAGGCTGCCAGCTGCTCCGAGCGCAGCGTGGAAGGCGAAGGGCGCGTCAAGCGCCTTGGCCGAAGCGATCACACAGAGGAACGCGGTGACTGCGAACACGACAGCCAAGCCGCTTTCACCGATGGTCATTGATTTGGAGATGGAGGGCTGGGGCATCGCGGATTCTCTCTGAAAGAACACGCTGCCAGAAACCACATTCACCCTCGCGGGGAATTGATTGAAATCAAGACTTGCCGTTCAGTTCTTCGGATCTGGCGGTCATTTTCGCGACAGCCCGGTATTTTTGCGGCGGCGCGAGTTAAAGGCTCTCGGGGCCGCGCTTGGCGCGGACCCGTTGGCTCACAATGACGAGGTCCTGCTGTCCGGTTCCGGTCAGTCGCTCGCGGTCGCCTTCAGCGCCGCGATGACGTCCTCGCGCGCAACGATTCCGGCGAGCTTCTGGGCGCTGTCGAGCACGATGATGCTGCGGATGCGGTGCTCGACCATGATCTGGAGAACGCGCGTCAGCCGCGTGTCGGGACTGACATAGATGAACTCCGGCGTCATGACATCGCCGACCTTCCGGCCCATCAGGTCGTGATAGCGCGGCAGCATCTGGCTCGGCGTGAAGGCGAAGCACTTCAGGATGTCGAACTTGGTGACGATGCCGACGACCTGTCCGTCGTCCTCGACGGGGTAGGAATTGAAATCGTCCTGCTCGAACATCTCGCTGAGCGCGAGCAGATTGTGGTCACGCTGCACCGTCCTGACGTTGCGCGTCATGTAGCCGCCGGCGGTCTGCTCAAGGAATTTGTACACGGCTCGTCCTCATCGATTTGTCAGTACGGCCTCGCCTTCAATGCGACAGCAGCACGCAGCGCGCGGATTGCGTGACCAGATATTCCGTGACGCCGCCGAGAATAAGCTCGCTGAAGCGGGAATGGCCGTAGGCCCCGGCGACGATCAGGCCGGCTCCGACATCGCCGGCGACCCCCTCCAATCGCACGTCGGCCGTTTCGTTCCCCGCCTCCACCACGCGCGCCGTCGCCGTGACGCCGTGGCGGGCGAGCCAGGCGGCGACGTCGCTGACACGCTCGGCAACGACCGCATGGTCTCCGTCCGCCTCAGGAATCTCGACGATGGTGACGTCCTTCGCCTTGCGCAGCATGGGCAGCGCGTCAGCCACCGCCCGCCGCGCCTCGGGCGTGTCCTTCCAGGCCACGAGCACGCTGCGCAGATCGAGCCACTTGATCCCGTCGGGCACCACCAGCAGCGGCCGGCCGGCCTGCATCACCAGATCCTTGGGGCTTGCGAGCGCAAAGGAATCGGAGAAGGCGGGGCTCTGTCCGCCGCTGACGACGATGTCGGCACAGCGCGCCTGCGCTGCGACGAATCGTGCGGGGAAGTCCGTGGCGCTGCGCCATTCCACCCGTCCGCCGCGGGCCTTGGTCGCGGCGCGGAATTGCGTCTCCAGGCCGGCAAGGCGCCCCTTGATGGAGGTTTCTTCCTGATCGATCAACCGCTGAGCTGCGATGCCGTCCGTGAAATAAAGTGGCGGAGCGAACCGCGCCGCGGCGACCCCGACGATCGCCGCCTCGAATCGTTCGGCAAGCTCGCCGGCGACCTGAAGGCGCGCATCGTTGGGCTGGCCGAGCGCCAGGCTGACCATCACCGTCGCGTATGTCATCGGAAGCCTCCAGTGCAAATCTATTTGATGAAAATGTACGCCCCGCCTGACTTCCGGAGATGAGATAGATCAAGCGCTCCGCCTCCACCCGCCGACCGGCGACGGAACTTGCCTCCGAGCCGGGCTTGGGCGACATTGCGGCAGCGGTAACCGCATCGGGGTCACCGCATCAGGATCAGGAGCATTGCTTGTCGCCGACCCGCGTAACGCACCCTCAAGATGACGGCCGGGGCGAACATTTCCGCGTCCGGATCGAGGGATTCGGCGTCGGCACCTGGGATCTCGACCTCAAGACCATGGAATGGGAATGGTCCGACGCGTCCAGGGCCCTGCTCGGCGTCCCGGCAGACCAGCCGGAGAGCTACGAGCTCTTCCTGTCGCATCTGGAGCCGAAGGATCGCGAGCGGGTCGAGAGTGCGATCCGGCGCGTCTCCGAGCGCGGCGGCGGCCTCGATGTGTCCTTCAGAGTCGCCGGGGCCATAGGCGGGGAAAAATGGATCAGGGCTCGCGCCGGCCTGATCCGTGATGAGGCCGGCGCCGCCCGTCATCTCAGCGGCATCTTCCTGGACATCGACGAGGAGAAGCACGTCGAGGAAGCGCTGCGCACGCGCGAGACCCACCTCCGCTCCATCCTCCACACCATTCCCGACGCCATGATCGTCATCGACGGTCGCGGCATCATCCAGCTGTTCTCGACGGCGGCCGAGCGCCTGTTCGGCTGGTCGGAGCAGGAGGCGATCGGCCAGAACGTCAGCATCCTGATGCCGGAGCCGGATCGCTCCCGCCATGACGGCTATATCGCGCGCTACCGCTCCACCCAGGATCCGCACATCATCGGCATCGGCCGCATCGTCACCGGCAAGCGCCGCGACGGCACCACCTTTCCGATGCACCTGTCGATCGGCGAGATGCAGTCGGGCGGCGAGCCCTATTTCACCGGCTTCGTCCGCGACCTCACCGAGCATCAGCAGACCCAGGCGCGGTTCCAGGAGTTGCAGTCCGAGCTCGTCCATGTTTCGCGCCTGAGCGCGATGGGCGAGATGGCGTCCGCGCTGGCTCACGAGCTGAATCAGCCTCTGGCCGCGATCAGCAACTACATGAAGGGATCGCGGCGACTGCTCGCCGGCAGCGCAGATCCGAATCTGGCGAAGATCGAAAGCGCACTGGATCGCGCCGCGGAGCAGGCTGTGCGTGCAGGCCAGATCATTCGGCGCCTTCGCGATTTCGTCGCACGCGGTGAGTCCGAAAAGCGGGTGGAAAGCCTCTCCAAGCTGATCGAGGAAGCCGGCGCGCTCGGGCTCGCCGGTGCGCGCGAACAGAACGTCCAGCTTCGGTTCAGTCTGGATCAGAATGCCGATCTCGTGCTCGCCGACCGGGTCCAGATCCAGCAGGTCCTGGTCAATCTGTTCCGCAACGCGCTGGAGGCGATGGCGCAGTCGCCGCGACGGGAGCTCGTCGTCACCAACGCCCGTGTCGGTGACGACATGATCGAGATCGAGGTTTCCGACACCGGCTCCGGCTTCCAGGACGACGTCGTTCCGAATCTGTTTCAGACCTTCTTCACCACCAAGGAAACCGGTATGGGGGTGGGACTGTCGATCAGCCGCTCGATCATCGAGGCTCATGGCGGGCGCATGTGGGCCGAGAGCAACGCATCGGGCGGCGCGACATTCCGCTTCACTCTGCCTGCAGCCGACGAGAGCTGAACCATGACGACCAACGGAATTGTCTACGTGATCGACGACGACGAAGCGATGCGCGATTCGCTGAATTTTCTGCTCGATTCATCGGGTTACAGCGTAACTCTGTTCGGTGACGCGCAACGCTTCCTCGATGCCCTCCCCGGCCTTGCGTTCGGTTGTGTCCTCTCCGACGTGCGCATGCCTGGCATCGACGGCATCGAGCTCTTGAAGCTGATGAAGGCGCAGCACTCGCCGTTTCCGATCCTGATCATGACCGGCCACGGCGACGTGCCGCTTGCGGTCGAGGCGATGAAGTTAGGGGCCGTCGACTTCCTGGAAAAGCCGTTCGAGGACGACCGCCTCGTCTCGATGATCGAATCGGCGATCCAGCACGCCGAGCCCGCCGCCAAGAACGAAGCCATATCCCAGGACATCGCCGCCCGCGTCGCATCCCTCAGTCCGCGCGAGCGCCAGGTCATGGAAGGACTGGTCGCCGGCCTGTCCAACAAGCTGATCGCCCGCGAATACGACATCAGCCCGCGCACCATCGAGGTGTACCGGGCCAATGTCATGACCAAGATGCAGGCGGGCAGCCTCTCGGAGCTGGTCCGGCTGGCAATGCGCGCCGGCTTGCTGAAGGATTGAGGCAAGTCAAGGCGGTTGCCTCAGCCTGTGCTAGCCAATTCAAATGATCGAAATCGGCTCGCACCATGCGCGGCTCCCCATGGCGTCATCGGTAAAGCCCACCGTCTACGTGGTCGACGACGATGACGCCGTGCTCGGATCCCTGCGTTTTCTGCTGGAAACCGACGGCTTTGCCGTGCGGACGTTCAGGAACGCCACGGCGCTGCTCAACGCGACAAGCCCGTCCGGCGCGGACTGCTACGTGATCGACTACAAGATGCCCGACATCAACGGCATCGAGCTCGCCGGCCGCTTGCACCAGTCCGACCGCGACACGCCGGTGATCCTGATCACCGGCTATCCCGACAGCAATATCTCGGCTCGGGCAAAGGCAGCAGGCGTGAAAGACGTGATCTTGAAGCCGCTTCTCGACGAGAATCTGGTCAAAGGCATCCGTCACGCCATCCAGGCCCGCCGCCGGAATTGACCTACGGGACTCTACGCAGGTCCCCGTAGCCCGGATGGAGCGCAGCGCAATCCGGGAATCCGATTGCGGAGCTAAGCCCGGATTTCGCTGCGCTCCATCCGGGCTACGAACTCGGCGACCTACGGGGTTCTACGTAGGTAACCCTCCTTAAGATATCTCGCGAAATTTTCGAAGCACCCGATACCGCGTATCAAGGCGCCATCACAACGGAGATGGCGCAAATGCTGACGCAGACCCTCAACACCCAGGCGATCAACACCCAAATCGGTGGCAGGATTGCCCCTGTTCATCCCGTCTCCGACCAGTTCGGCGCCGTCACCGGTCATGTCGGCCTGGTCGCCACCGAGTTCTCCTACCGCAAGGACGAGGAGATTTACGGCGAGGACGAGCCTGCGGAATATGTCTACCAGGTCGTCTCCGGCGCGGTCCGCACCTACAAGCTCCTCTCGGACGGCCGCCGCCAGATCGGCGCGTTCCATCTTCCCGGCGACGTGTTCGGCCTCGAATCCGGCGCCAGCCACCGCCTCGCCGCCGAGGCCATTATCGACACCGATGTGCGCCTGGTGAAGCGTGTCAGCCTCGAAAAGGCCGCCGGCACCGACGTGCAGGTCGCCCGCAAGCTCTGGGCCATGACTGCCGGCGAGCTGCGCCACGCCGAAGACCACATGCTGCTTTTGGGCCGCAAGACCGCGATGGAGCGGGTTGCGACCTTCCTGCTCGAAATGGACCGCCGCCTTGCGGTTGCCGGCATGATGGCGCTGCCGATGTGCCGCCGCGACATCGGCGACTATCTCGGCCTCACGCTCGAGACCGTGTCACGCGCGCTGTCGCAGCTCCACGCCCAAGGCATTCTCGGTTTCTCCGGCGCCCGCCAGATCGTGCTGCGCAACCGCCAGCGCCTGCACAATCTCGACGCCTGATCTTTTCGTCCTCCCCTGCCCCCTATGGCCGGCTGATCTCGTTCAGCCGGCCATTTCTTTTGCCGCAATGCCAGTGCGCCGGGTCTCCGGCATCACGAAGAGGATCAGCAAGAGCCCCAAGGCTGCAATGCTCGCCAGCCCCAAGAATGCAGTGGCATTGCCGAACATGTCGCTGACATAGCCGCCAAGCGCGGTGCTCAAGGACGCACCGAGTCCGGTCGCCGTGCCGACAATGCCCTGCGCGAGATTGAAGTGCCCGCTTCCGAACGCGACGTCGGCCACAACAAGCGGAATCATCACTGCGAACACCGCCGCGGTGATGCCGTCGAACACCTGCACCGCTACCAACAGATAGGGATCGCGCACGGTCGCAAACAGAAGACCACGAATCGCCAGCGCGCCGAACCCGATCAGCAGCAGCGGACGCCGTCCCCACGCCTGCGCCTTGCGTCCGACGGTCGGCGACAGCAGCGCCACGATCGCCTGCGGCACGACGATGCAGAAGGCAACCAGCACCGTCGCCCACTGGCTCGACCGTGCCGTTACGGCGCTCGCCATCAGCGGCATCATGGAGGCATTGGCGAGTTGCAGCAACAATACGCTCAGCGCAAAGACGATCAGCGGCCGTTGCCGGATCAGATGCCAGATATTGGTATCGCCGGGCTCCGGCGCCTCGCGCGGCATCTCGCCGTGACAGCGCGCGATGTCGACCTCCTCCTCGCGGATGCGCGACAATGCGATCAGTGTCGGGATCGCGAGCAGGAATGTGACTAGGAACACCGAACGGCTCGAGAGAAGATAGCCGGCCGTGCCCATCACGGCGGCAGCGACGCCGTTGCCGAGCGAGGCAAAGCGCGCATTGCGGCCGAGCCGTTCGCCGATCTTGAGCGGGCCGACCAGGCCAAGGCTGATCGCCGCGATCGCCGGTCCCAGCACGCAGCTCGCCGCCGCATGCAGCGTCGCCGCCGTCACCACCACCGGGAAGATCGGCATCGCCGCATAGGCGAGCGCACAAAAGCCAATGGTGGCGATCGCGAGCGCCGCGACCAGTCGTTCTGATTTCGCAGCATCGATGATGGCGCCGCCCGGCATCTGGCCGATCAGCGCGACGATGCCGCCGATCGACAGCACGAAGCCGATCTCGACCTGTGTCCATTTCTGTGTCGTCAGATAGACCGCGATGAAAGGGCCGAAGCCGGTCTGCACGTCAGCGAGGAAGAAGATGAACCAGTCGAGACCACGCAGGCTTCGTTGCGACGGCGCGGGAATAGCCGCAAGGACGGGTGCGGCGACGTTGTCCTGTTCAACGCGTCCTTCGCGATTTGCATGATCCGGCTTCCTCGACAAGAGCACAGGTGGTCAGCCCTCCCCCGTCCTCACTGGATGGCCTGCAGCGGTTGAAGACTGCCGGACGCCCCGAGCACGACCATCGGCGTATCCTCCTTGTATTCCGGTGCAGCCGCGACCTGCGCTTTGGTCAATTCCAAGGTGATGCTGTCTTTCTTGTTGGCAATCTTGCCGAAGCGCAGTGCATTCCAGTCCACAACGATCTTGCGGCTGCCGACGCCGAGGAAGCCGCCGAAATCGATCACGGCGGCGCGGACATGTCCCTCGCGATCGACGACGACATCGACAATACGCCCCATGTCCTCATCCGCCGCGCTGCGCACGTCACGCCCGAGCACGCCATGGGCGTCGCTGGCGCCGATGATGGTCACCGATGGCGGCGGCACCGCATCCTTCGGGGTGACGGGCACGACCGAAGCCGGCGGCGCAGCCGTCGGCGGTGCGTTCGTCTCGGTCGGGGCATTGGCAGACGCGGGCAATTCCTCCGCGGCACGCGCTAGGGCAACCGTCAATCCCGCGACGATCGCGACGCTCAGAACCAACCATCCGGCGGTACGCATGACACCCTCCTTGCCGCGGCCGCTAATGCGCCAGCACGATCGACACCTGGATCCGGCCGCGCGTGCGCAGCACCTCCAGCGCCACGTCGTGGCCGTGGCGGCTGACGCGCAGATCCACGCTGGATTCGCCCAGGCGCAGGTCGCGCAGGATGACCTCGTTCAGAAATGCCGGCAGATGCGGATTACGCAGCCGGATCTCTCGGCGCGCGACGTCGAACTCGAGGCCGAGCGCCGCCTCCAGCAGCGTGAACGGCGTCGCGCTGGCCCAGGCCTGCGGCGCGCAGGCAACCGGATAGAGCGTCGGGCCGCGCCGCTTCTCGCGGCGGAAGCCGCAGAACAATTCCGGCAATCGTCGCAGATCCATATAGGCCGCGGCGTCGAACAGGCCCTTGAAGACGTGCGCGACCGAGTGCTTGAGCCCGTAATGGGCGAGGCCCAGCGCAATCAGTGCGTTGTCGTGCGGCCAGATCGATCCATCGTGATAGGACATCGGATTGTAGCGGACTTCGCCGCGCGCGACGGTGCGGATGCCCCAACCCGAGAAGAAATGCGGGCGCATCAGATCGGCGGCCACGAGGCGGGCGCGGTCCTCGCGGACCATGCCGCTGAACAGCACCTGCCCGGCATTCGAGGTGCGGACCTCGCAGCGCCGCTTCTGACCGTCCAGCGCGACAGCATAGGTACCAAGCTCCTCGCACCAGAACGCCGCCTCAAAACGTTCGGCGAGCGCCTTGGCCTCCGCCTCGAGCTTGCTGGCGAGGTCGGGCTTGCCCAGCGTCCGTGCGCACCGCGCAGCGAGCTGCTTGGCCATAAAGACATAGCCCTGGACTTCGGCGAGCGCGATATTGCCTTCCGCGAGCTTGCCGTCGGCGTGGAAGATCGCGTCGTAGGAATCCTTCCAGCCCTGGTTGGCGAGCCCCTTTTCGGTCGCGCGCTGGTATTCGACAAAGCCGTCCTGATCAGGATCGCCGGGACCGTCGATCCAGGCAAGCCCCGCCTCGATCGCGGGCCACAGCTCCACCAGTGTGTTCTCATCGCCGGTCCGCTCGAAATAGCGACCGGCAAGCAGGACGAACAGCGCCGTCGAATCCACGCTGCCGTAATATTGCGAGAACGGCACCTCGCGCAGCGCCGCCATCTCGCCGCCGCGCATCTCGTGCAGGATCTTTCCGGGCGCGGCGTCGGCGAGCGGGTCGACCGCCTTGGCCTGGAAATGCGCAAGCCGCCGCAGCACGCCCTTGGCCACCCGCGGATCGACCCACAGCATCTGCAGCGCCGTGATCAGGCCGTCGCGGCCGAACGTGGTCGAATACCAGGGAATGCCGGCATAGGGATAGCGCCCCTGCGGCGTCTCCGTCATCAGCATGTTGAGGTCGGCCATGGCCTGGCACAGCACCTCGTTGAAGATGTTGTTGGAGGTCTCGATGCTGGTCGTGCCGATCGCCGATCGCCGCATCTCGCGCCGATGCGCCAGCAGGCCCCGGAAGAAGCGCGCCGGCTTCTCCGCGAGCGGCCGGTTGCACGACACGGCCACGAACAGCGATTTGGCTTCGTGCGGATCGAGCTCGAGCTGCCAGGTCGCGGCATTGACCGAGAGCCGCGTCGGGCGCGGATCGAAATGCAGGCCGGTGATGCGCTCGACTTCGTCGAGGCCGCGATATTCGAACAGCACGTCGGTGGGCCCGAGCAGCCTGCTGGTGCCGGTCCCCCGGCGCGGCCGCCGCTCGCCGCGCACTTCAAACAGATCGGCAAAATCATTGTCGAACAGCAGCGTCAGCTCGAAGGAGGCCGGCTGCTCGCCGTGGTTCTGCAGTCCGATGCGCTGATACGCCGTGCCGCGCCACAGGAAGATGGTGCGCACGATGTGCAGCAGGTCCTTTTGCAGGACGATGCGGCCCTGGCGATAGATATCGGGGTTGGTGAGGTCGACCGTCAGACCCGAATTGTCGTCGCGCAGGTTCGAGCCGAGCAGCAGCGGCTGGAGATCGTCGAGCACCAGCTCCAGCCGCGCCAGATAACGCGTGTCGCAGTTGAACAGGCCGTCCGGCCCGCCGGCCGAGGCGCCGATGTCGCCATGGCTGTCCAGCACGATGAAGGTGTCGTCGTGCTTGAGCGAGCGACGGGGCCGCGCGGCGGGCCCCGTCATTGGAATGTAGAACGGCTGCTCGGCAACGGCCTCTATCGTCTGCGAGGCCGAGCTGATCCTGGTTGCGGCTTCGACTGCCATGAGCTGCTCCCCTGCTGCCAGTGTTTCGAAGGCGACCAACGCAAACGCAACTGTTGGGTTTACGCGGCGAACTTCGCGAGCCGGCTCATTTCCTGCGTCACCAGCTCGCGGTACGGACCATGACCCTGCATCAGCCGGTCGGGCGCTCCGTCCTCGATGATCTTGCCGTTCCTGAGCACGACGACGCGGTCGAAATTGCGCAGCGTCGCGAGGCGATGCGCAATCGCGATCACGGTGCGGCCGCGCATCAGGCGCGACAGCGCCTCGCGGATCGCCTCCTCGGATTCGCTGTCGAGCGCGGCGGTGGCCTCATCCAGCAGCAGGATCGGCGCGTCCTTCACGAAGGCGCGCGCGATCGCGATGCGCTGGCGCTGGCCGCCGGACATTTTGACGCCGCGGTCGCCGACCATGGTGTCGAGACCGTCGGGCAGGCTGTCGATGAAATCGCAGCGCGCTGCGATCGCGGCGCGCAGCACCTCGTCGTCCGTCGCGTTCGGCCGGCCGTAGCGGATGTTCTCGCGGATCGAGCGATGAAACAGCGAGATGTCCTGCGGTACCACCGAGATCGCCTCGCGCAGGCTCTGCTGCGTGACCTTGGAGATGTCCTGGCCATCGACGGTGATGCTGCCCTCGTCGACGTCGTAGAAGCGTTGCAGCAGCGTGAACAGGGTGGACTTGCCGCCGCCGGACTGCCCGACCAGGCCGACGCGCTGACCGGGCTGCAGCCGCAGGCTGAAGCGCTCGAAGATCTTCTCAGCCCCCGGATAGCCGAAGGTGACATTGTTGAACGCGATCGCGGCACCGCTCTTGACCAGGGGCTCGGCCTCGGGGTGATCGCGCAGCTCGTGCGGCACCAGCAGCGTCGCGATCGCCTCGGTCAGGCGCGCGACGTGCTGGGTGACATCGACCAGCGCGACGGCAAGATCGCGGGTCGCGCTCAGGATGGAGATACCGAGGGTACAGACCAGCACGACGTCGCCGGTGGTCGCCTCGCCCTGCTGCCAGAGCGTGACGGCCCAGGCCATCAGGGCGATCGTCAGGATCACGGTCACGGCGGCATGCAGCAGCCGCAGCTTCTCCAGATAGCGCAGGCTGCGTCCGCGCGCATTGACTTCCCGGCTCACCGTGGCGTCGAACCGCTCATGCTCGTGGCCGATGCCGCAGAAGGCGCGGACCAGCGGCATATTGCTGATAACGTCAATCATCTCACCGTCGACGGCGGCCGCCTTGTCGGCGAAGTCGTCGTGCAACGGCTTGCCGGCCGCGGCCAGGCGGAACATCGCCATCACCATGCCGCCGGCGATCACGGTCAGGCCCGCCGCCATATAAGGACTTACGGTTCCGATCAGCCCGATTGCCGCAATTGTGGCAATGCACGGGGGCAACACATTCCAGACGAACATGTTCTCGACCGTGAACACCGCATTGGACGTGGCGGTGATGCGGCTCGTCAGCATGCCCGGCATGCGGTCCAGGAAGTAACTCGGCGCATGCCCGGTCAGATGACGAAAGATGTCACGGCGCAAATCGCCGGTGACACGGACGAAGGTGAAGCTCGCCGTCCAGCTGGCGATCCGCCACAGAAAATTGTCGGCGGCGATCAGTGACATGAGCAGAATGAATGCCAGCCATACGCTACCGCCATGTGAAGTTCCCGCCGACAACGCGTCGACGAGAGATTTGACGCCGTACTGCGTGCCCACCGAGCAGGCAACGGCTGCCACCACAGCGGTCAGGATCACGAGATGCGACGCCAGCCGTCGCCGCAGGTAGCGCAAGACAAATGCAAATGGCCTGCGCGCGTATCCAGAAAGATAATCCATGAGACCCCGTCGTGATTTCAATTGTTCTGGCTGGTCGATTGAACAACGACCAATTCGCCTCGGTTCCCGGGCAACGCCATCACGACATGCGGATGCGGACGATCTGCGAAGAGGAGATGGCAGCATCGAGACATGTGCGCGATGTGTCGAATAAGTAACGTTTGTTGAGAGGAACTTCGCAACTGCGGGAACGTTCCCTTGGTGGCATGCCGGTGCCGATTACACGGCGGGGGTTCCAACGTTCCACATGATCGCAGAGGAGATGGTGAGATGCGCATCGCGCAGGTAGCTCCGTTGACGGAGGCTGTTCCACCCAAGCTGTATGGCGGCACCGAGCGGGTGGTGCATTGGTTGACGGAAGAGTTGGTGGCCCTTGGACACGACGTCACCCTGTTCGCCAGCGGCGATTCGCAGACGTCGGCGAAGCTCGACGCATTGTGGCCGCGGGCGCTTCGCCTCGACGGTTCCGTGCGGGATCCCAACGCACTGCACATGGTGCTGCTGGAGCGGGTGCGGCAGAAATGTGACGACGAGGAGTTCGACTTCCTCCATTTCCATCTCGACTATTATCCGTGGTCGCTGTTCCACCGGCAGCCGACGCCGTTCCTCACCACGCTGCATGGCCGGCTCGACCTGCCGGAGCATCAGCCGGTGTTCAATACTTTCTCCAAGATGCCGGTCATCTCGATCTCGAACGCGCAGCGGCGGCCGGTGCCGCAGGCGAACTGGGTCACCACCATCCACCACGGCCTGCCCGAGAACCTGCTGGTGCCGAAGCCGGCGAAACAGGAATATCTCGCCGTGCTCGGCCGCATCGCGCCGGAGAAGGGCGTCGACCGCGCCATCAAGATCGCGATGCATTGCGGCATCCCCCTGAAGATCGCAGCCAAGGTCGATCGCGCCGACCAGGATTATTATGACGAGCTGATCAAGCCGATGATCGCAGGCAATCCGCTGGTGGATTTCATCGGCGAGATCAGCGACCACGAGAAGTCGGACTTTTTGAGCGGCGCGCTCGGCCTGTTGCTGCCGATCGACTGGCCGGAGCCGTTTGGCCTGGTGATGATCGAAGCCATGGCCTGCGGCACACCGGTGATTGCCTTCAACCGCGGCTCGGTGCCTGAAATCATCGATGAGGGCCTCACCGGCTTCGTCGTCGAGGACGTCCTCAGCGCCGCAGGTGTCGTGAATCGCCTCGCCCAGCTTGATCGCGCCGCCATCCGCAAGCAGTTCGAGAAACGCTTTACCGCGCGGCGGATGGCACTCGACTATCTCGCCGCCTACCGCAGCCTGACCGAAGAACAGGCGCCACGCATCAAGCTGGTGAGCAGCGCGGAGTAAAGGGCGCCCTCACCTCAAGGCCCACTGCCTTGCCGTCTCTGGAATACTGGATCGCCCGGTCCTAGCGCGCAATTGCGCACTGGCCGGGCGATGACATTGAGTGTGTGGCGATGCCGGAGGGCGCGGCACCACCGCCCCTACCCCACCACGGCGGCGGCTAATGCATCCCCAGCACCCGCGGCAGCCACAGCGTCAAATCGGGCCAATAGGTCACGATGACCAGGAAGCCGAGCATGGTGAGCAGCCACGGCATCACCGCGACAGCGAGGTCGGTGATGCGCATTCGGGCTATCATCGAGGCCACGTACAGGTTCAGGCCGACTGGCGGATGGCAGAGGCCGACCTCCATGTTGACGTCCATGACGATGCCGAAATGCACGAGATCGATGCCGAGCTTCTTGGCGGCCGGCGCCAGGATCGGCGCCATGATCAGGATGATCGAGTTCGGCTCCATGAAGTTGCCGGCGAGCAGCAGCAGCACGTTGACGACGAGCAGGAAGCCGACCCAGCCGAGGTTCTGCGCCGCGATCCAGTCGGCGAGCGTGGCCGGCAAATTCTCGTTGGAGAGCACGAAGGAGAACAGCACCGCATTGGTGACGATGTAGAGCAGCATCGCGCTGGTATTGGCGGCGCGCAGCAGCACGCGCGGCACATCCGACATCCTGATCGCCTTGTAGACGAACACGGCGATGATAAAGGAATAGACCGCGGCCATCGCGGCGGCCTCGGTGGCGGTGAACAGGCCGCTATAGATGCCGCCGATGATGATGACGACCAGCATCAAGCCCCAGATGCTCTCGCGGAAGGTGCGAACAGTCTCGCCCCAGCTCGCCTTCGGCATCCGCGGATAGTCGCGGTTGCGCGCCAGCCACCAGGTGACGATGCAGAGCATCGTCGTCAGCATGATGCCGGGGAGCAGGCCGGCAACGAACAGCGCGCCGATCGAGGTGTTGGTCGAAACGGCGTAAACAATCTTCGGGATCGACGGCAGCATCAGGATGCCGAGCGAGCCGGCGACCGTGATGATGCCGGCGCCGAAGCGCATGGGATAGCCGTGGCGGACCATCTCCGGCAGCACGATGGCGCCGATCGCGGCGACGGTCGCGACGCTGGAGCCGCAGACCAGCGCGAACATCGCGCAGGCGACGATGCCGGCAAGGCCGAGGCCGCCGTGCCAGTGCCCGATCAGCGAGGTCGCGAAGTTGATCATGCGGCGCGCGACGCCGCCATGGGTGAGGAAATTTCCGGCGAGGATGAAGAACGGGATCGCCATGATCTCGAAGCCTTCGATGCCGGTGAAGAGCTTCATCGAGACGGCTTCGATCGGCACTGCGGTCAACGTGAACAGGAACGTCATCACGGTGAGGCCGAGCGCGATCGAGACCGGAATGCCCGTCAGCATCAGCGCGATCAGCAGCGCGAACACGGTCGCGGCGCGCATCCAGTGCGGCAGCACGATGAAGCCGGTCTTTTCGCCAAGGCACAGCGCGAAGATCAGGATCGGCGCCATGATCAGGATGACGCCAAGCGGCGAAACCTTTCGCGCAGCAGCTTTCGTTGCCGCACCGGCAGGCTGCGGATGCAGCGCCGGCGAGACGTCGGCTTCCACGCCCTCGACATGGGTCTCGTCATGATGCGGCAGCTCGCCGGTCCAGTAATAGAACCAGGAGACCTGCAGGAAGCGGAAGCACATCAGGCCGGAGCCGAGCGGTATCGCCAGATACACGAACCACATCGGCGCTTCCAGGTCGTTGGACTGCTGCCCGGTGTGGAACATCTCGCCGACAAAGGAGGCGCCGAAGGCGGCGATCATGCCGGTGAACAGCGCGCCGCACAGCAGCGAGAACAGGATGACGTGCTTGCGCGAATGCTCCGGCAGCCGGTTGACGAGCAGGTCGACGCCGACATGGATGCCGGTGCGCACGCCATAGGCCGCGCCGAACTTCGCCATCCAGATGAACATGTAGATGCAGAGTTCCTGCGCCCAGGACAGATCGAGCTCGGACAGGAAGGTGAACACCGCCATCGACGCCGATGCGAGCCACGTCATGCCATGCGCCGCCGCCCAGCGCGACAGGTTGATCGATTCGCCCGCACCGTAACGGTGCACGACGGCGATGAAGATCAGTCCGGTTGCAGCCGCAATGAGCGTCGCGATCAACCATTCTTCGAGATGATTGAGCAGCTGGTTGAGCACGCGCAGCAAATCAAAGCCCCCCTGTCGATACGAAACGGTCGGGAGTGCACTCACTCCCGACCGTTGGTATATTCTTGCCAGAAACCGCGTCAGTTCATCTTGACGTCGAGTTCCTTGGCGACGAGATCGAGCACTTCCTGCCCGACCCGGCCCTTGGCCCATTTATAGGTCGGCTGCATCGCCTCCTGCCATGCCTTGCGGTCGGCATCGCTGAGATAATGGAGCGTGGTCTTGCCGCTCTTCTTGATCTCGGCCAGCGCGTCCTCGTTCTCCTGGTGCGCGATCTGGTTGGTGTAGTCGGTCGCATCCGCCATCGCCTTCTCGAGCTGGGTGCGGATGTCAGGCGGCAGGCCGGACCAGAATTTCGAATTGACGATCACTGCGTATTGCAGATGCGCGTGATAGGACACGGTGATGTCCTTCTGCACTTCATAGAACTTCTGCGTCAGGTAGTTCGACGCGGTGTTCTCGCAGCCGTCGACCACGCCGGTCTGAAGCGCCTGGTACACTTCGGAGAACGCCATGATCTGCGGGATCGAACCCATCAGGCGGAAATACTGGTCGGCGATCTTGGATCCGGAGATGCGGAATTTGAGGCCCTTGAAATCCTCCGGCTTCATCAGCGGGCGATTCGACGACACCATGTGGAAGCCGTTGTCCCAAAAAGCGAGGCCGGTAATGCCTTTGGCCTCAAGCTTCTGGAACAGCCATTTGCCGACCGCGCCCTTCATCGCGTTCGAATAGGTCTCTTCGTCCTTGAACAGCCAGGGCAGATCCAGCGCCTCGAATTCCTTGATGCCCAGCGGTGCGAATTTCGCGGTCGAGGGCGCCAGCATCTGCACCGAGCCGAGCTGGAGCGCCTCGATCTCCTCCTTGTCCTTGTAGAGCGAGGAGTTCGGATAGACTTCGATCTTGACCTTGCCGTCGGTGTACTTCTCGGCAAGTTCCTTGAACTTCAGCGCGCCCTTGCCCTTCGGCGTATCGTTGGCGACGACGTGGCTGAATTTGATGATGATTGGGCTCTGAGCTTCGGCGACCACAGGGGCCAAAGCGAGCGCGGCCGCGGCGACCGCAAAGAGCAGTTTGCGCATGAAGGACCTCCCCAACAACCCTAGAAGACCGGGTTCTTTTTTGTTTTGCAGATCGGTTTTGCAGATCGGTTTTGCAGATCGGTTTTGCAGGTCAGTAGTGGCAGCAATCGGCAAGCCGAACAACTAGACCTAAGCCCAATTTGCCGCAGCGAAACCATGCCGCAGCGAGGCTATCTTGCCTGCGGTCGCACGCGCAACCCGGCGCGCGCTCCACGGACGGGAGCGAGCGCTTATGTCGCATCGCCGAAACGCTGTTAACCCTTGCGCTGGGCGACGATGAACAGCCGCCGGAACGGGAAGAGCGTCTGCCCCGCCGCATTCTTGGGATAGGCTTTCGCGACCCGCATCCCATAGGCGGCCTCGAACGCGGCCTTCTCGTCGCCCTCGAGCACGTCGAGATACCGCGTCAGCCAGGTGCCCTTGGTCCATTCCTTCACGGGATTTTCGCCCTCGAGGACCTGGAGATATTCGGTCTCCCAGATGTCGATGTTCTGCGACAGCGGCGCGAGCACATCATGATAGAAGGCCGGCCCCTCGACCGGCGGCGGCGTCACGAGATGCTCGACCTTGGACCGCCAGGGCCCGTCCATCGCGGTCTCGCCGATCAGGACATGCGACGGCGCCAGGAAGTTGCGCGGCATCTGCACCGCAAGCATGCCGCCGGGCGCGACCTTCTCCATGACCGAGGGGAAGAGTGCCGCATGATTGGGCAGCCAGTGCAGTGCGGCATTGGAATAGACCACGTCATATTGCTTCGCGGGCCGCCAATGGCCGAGGTCTTCATGGGACCATTCCACGTCGGGCGCGGCCTTGCGCCCCGCAGCCACCATCTCGGCCGAACCCTCGACGCCGGTCACCGCTGCGGACGGCCAGCGCTCCTTGATCAGCTTGGTGACATTGCCGGCGCCGGCGCCGAGGTCAGCAACCGTGCGCGGGCCGACATCGGGAATGCGCATCAACAGGTCGACCGCGGGCCGGAGCCGGTGGCCGGAGAACTTCAGATATTGCTGCGGATCCCAGACCATGGCTCAAGCCTTTTCTTTTTGGTGTTTCCTTCGAGATCGCCCTTGGTTACCACTGCTCCTCCCGCCCAGGCAATTCGGTAAGCGGCGCGGGATCGGCAGGAAACGAAAGCAAAAAGCAAGACCCCATCAAGAGAGCGAGTCACCATGGACCTCGGGCTGAAATCGAAAACCGCTGTCGTCACCGGAGCCAGCATCGGCATCGGCCGCGCCATCGCCAAGGGCCTCGCCGCCGAAGGCGTGCGCGTCGTCGGCGTGGCGCGCCGCACCGACCTGCTCGCCGAGCTGGCAAGGGAGGTCGGCTCCGGCCTGATCACGCCGTTCGAGCAGGACGTCATGGCCAAGGACGCGGCCGAAAGGATTTCGGCCTTCGCGCTGAAGGAGCTCGGCCATGTCGACATCCTGATCAACAATGCCGGCGGCAGCCGTCCCCTGCCGGTCGACGCGCCCGACAGCAAATGGGACGAGGCGATCGCGCTCAACTTCACCAGCTACCGCCGCATCGCGCATGCGCTGCTGCCGCAGATGATCGAACGTAAATGGGGCCGCATCGTCAACATTACCGGCAAGTCCGAGCCCGAAGGCCTCAACGCCGCCTTCGCGGCGAAAGCCGCCGTTCACGCCTGGGCCAAGGGCCTGTCGCGCGAAATCGGCGAGCACGGCATCACCATCAACTGCATCCCGCCCGGCCGCATCATGAGCGAGCAGATCCGCCGCAACTATCCGCCGGAGTATCGCGAGCGTTTTGCCGAGGAAGAGATCCCGGTCGGCTATTGGGGCGAGCCGGAAGACCTCGCCGCACTCGCGGTGTTCCTGTCCTCGCCGGTGGCGCGCTACATCACCGGCACGGTGATCCCGGTGGATGGGGGATTGCGGCGGTATCAGTTTTGATTTCTCTCCCTCTCCCCGCTTGCGGGGAGAGGCAAGGTCACCCCGCGCTCTCTCAATAACAGGGTGGATACGGATAATATCCGCAGGCCCTGCGGTAGCCGTACGCACCGTAAGCCCCGGCAGCTCCAACCGCCGCCGCGCCGTAATAGGCGCGCCGATGCACTCTGCGGTTCACGCCCGCGACGCTCATCGGCGTCAGCGGTCGGCCCACTCTCGCTTCAGCGCGGTCGAGTGATACGGATGGAAGTGTTGAGGACGAAGTGTGGACTGACAATGGTGCGGCGGTTGACAGCGCCACTGCCACCACCAGCCCAAGACGCCTGACGTTGAAGATCATGTTGTTTCCTCCCGTGCGAACACTGACTCGCTCAGCGTGACCCTCCCCACGGCTCGACCTTTGATCAGGGTCAACACCAGGCACAAATGTGAGGCAGAGGTACTGACGTGCCTTCGATCGGGCCACGGCCTCCCCCCGGGGCGAACGAGTCCGTCACTTGCCTTCGCGTTGCAAGGAAGCCGCGTTCTACACGATCGCAAAGTTCGATGCGTGCAATTGGCTGATCGCGGCGTCGACGAAATCGATCGACCCCGCGTCGGGACCACCGCCTAGCGCAAGCACGGTCCCACCATGGCCATCGCTCCTGAGCGCGCTCATGATGTCGGCGACGGAGTGATAATTGCCTGCACCGTTTGCAAGATCGATGACACCAAGCGAGTCATGACCAAAGCCGGAAATCGTATCGATCTGGTTGCCGGAATTGACAGTGACGGTCAAACCCGTGCTGTGATCAACGATGTCGACATGGGCCGGGCCATTGATGATCGCTTGGTTGCCGAACCCGACAAAGTTGAACTGATCTGATCCGCCATTGGCCGTGATGACGTCCTGACCAACCTGGTTCGTCACATCTGCTGTGGATCCGTTGAGCGTCACGTGATTGGCGACCCCGCCGAGCGTGATGGCATCGTGGCCCGCGCCGGCAACGACGCTATCCAATCCGTTGCCGGCTATGATCGTGTTCGTTCCGGAACCGACGGTGATCTGGTTGGCCATCCCGCCGAGGTCAACGGTGTTGTCGCCATCGCCGAGCGTGACGTTGTTGGCGCCGCCTCCGCCGGTGACGACGTCGTCGCCGATTCCGAGCACGACCTTGTTGCCAAATCCGGAGAGCGTCACCTGGTCGTTGCCATTGCCGGCCGTCGTCGTGCTCGCACCGTCACCGGGATGAACGATATCCTTGCCGTCGCCCAGCGTGTTGATGTTTCCGTAACCGCTGGCATTAATGATGTCGTTGCCATTGCCGAGCGCGATCATGGTCGCGCCTGTCGCGCCCGTCACCGTGACGTTGCCGTCACCGCCGGCGACGTGGTTGTCGAAGCCCTCGAGATAGACGGTGCTGTCGCCGCTTGGCACATCAACCGTGCCGTACAGTCCGGCGTAGATCGCATCGTTCCCGCCATTGCCGTGGATGACATTGAACAGGCCGTAGCCGTGGATGATGTCGTTGCCCGTCGTGCCCTCGATGGTCGCATAACCGGATGCCGGCCCGTCGATCGTCGTCGGACCGGTCTGATGCGTGTCCGCCGTCAGCAAGATGCCGCCGGCGCCGTCTTTCGTGATGCTGAAATGCGTGACTGACGTATCCGCCAGTGTGAAAGTCTCGCTCGCAGTGCCGTTGCTGACCGTGAGCGTCGAGCCCGATACAGTCGCCGTCGCGCCGCTTGTATACGACAGCCCGGAAAGATCGATCTGGTCGCCGAGCAGGATGCCGTTGATCTGGCTCGCAAAGGTCGACGGACCCGACACCAGCTTCTGCTCGATCTTGAGTATGCCCTGGCCGGCAAAACTGATCACGTCGTCAGCGATTGCACCCGCCTTGAGGTCAAGCGTCCCTCCAGCGATCGTGGTTGCGCCGACAATGCCGCCTGCTTCCACGAGCTCCGTGGCGCCGTGATGGATTGTCGAAGCGTTCGCGGTGCCCTGATCGAGCACGTCAAGCGTGCCGCCGTTCAGGGTTGTGGAGGTGACGATGCCGCCGTCCGAGACGGAAACGCTACCGGAATTGAGGATTGTCCCAGTCGCCTCGCTGGCATCGACCGCCGGTGCGCTTGGGTCGGGCGGTAAACTTGGGTCGTTAGTCACAGGATCCGGTATCGAACCCGATACCGTCATCACACCGCCATCGATGGTGGCGTTCTTGGCGATCCCCGCCCCGGTCAGGTGCAATTGGCCGCCGCTCTCGACGTCTGCCGAGTCGAATTTGCTTCTGATGACGGTGGCGAAATAGCCGCCAGGCGAATAATAGACGGTCTCTCCGGACGCATTGATGACACCGCCCGATTTGACGATGGTGCCGCTGGCAATGCCCCCATTGGTGAGATCCTGGACGCCGCCGGCATTGACGATGGTCGATGCGACGATGCCGGTATCGACATCTTGTTCGCCGCCATTGTTGATCGTGGTGTGATCGGCCCGTCCCGGTCCCGGCTCATCATGGATGTAAAGGCCGGCGACATGCTGAATGCCGCCCATATTGATCGTGGTGTAGCTCGCGGTGGCGAGCAGCTCGACATCCTGCTCACCCCCATTGATGACGGTGTTGGTCGCGGAACCTCCCTCTCCGAACTGGCCGACGATTTGCTTGCCGTCCGCCAATATCGTCGTGTTCGTGGCCGTGCCGATCACCTTGTACGTGATGCCATCAGCTACGGTGAAGCCGTCTACCGCGTAGTCAAAGTCGACAACCAACGTTGCGCCACTCTGGAAGGTGGTCTTTGAGAACGTCGCGCCACCTTCAAGCATGAGCGTTCCGCCTGCGGTGACAACGCTGTTCTCGAGAACGCCGCCGTCCAAGACGGTCAACGTCACGCCATTCTGAACCGTAAATCCGTTTTCAACCGTACCGCCGCCGATCTCGAAGGTGCTGCCGGCGTTGAAGACCGTTCCCGAAAAACTGGCATTGCCGAGGACGATGAAAACGCCGCCTTGATTGACGGTCGTGTTGGTCGCCGTCGCGCCGGCGGACAGCTGCATCGTTCCCAAATTGATTGTCGTGCCGGTCGCGGTGCCACCTGCATCCACATTCAGCGTCGCGAAGATCTGGAGGGTCGTGCCGGATGCCAACGCGCCGTTGGACACCGTCAAGGTTCCACCATTTTCGATGGTGGTGCCGATCGCCATGCTGGCGTCGACGGATGGCTGGCCTGGAACGTTGGCGAATGGATCCGGTATCGAGCCCGAGACCGTCATGACGCCGCCATGGACGATCGCGTTTTCCGCGGTCCCGCCCCCAGTGACGTCGAATTCGCCCTGGTACTCGACGGTTGCACCGGTCGCCACGCTTCTCATCACGGGTTCCGGATACACGGGTGCCGTTTCGACAGTCTCTCCCGAAACTTTGAGAACGCCGCCGGATTTGACAATGGTGCCGCTGGCGCTGCCACCATTGGTCACGTTCTGGACGCCGCCTGAATTGACCGTCGTCGCCGTTGCGATGCCGGTGTCGACGTCCTGCTCGCCGCCATCGATGGCGGTGTGATCAGCCCTGCCGGGCGATGGTCCCTCATGGACATATGAGCCGGTGACGCGCTGGACGCCCTGGTAGATGGTCGTATAGCTCGCGACGCCGTTGAAGACGACGTCCTGCTCTCCGCCAAAGATGTTCGTGTTGGTTGCCGTGCTTGTCGTGGAGGATCCGCCGACGGTCTGCGAACCGCCAGTCAGGATCCACGTGGCATCGACGGAAATGCCGCCACTGACATCCATCGTGTCGCCATCGTGGAGCGCGACTCCACTGGCGGGAGGAATAACCGTCATATGAACGCTCCGCGTTTGGTTCCCAAGAAATCAAACGAGCAAAGCAAAAATCATTCGAAGGTTATTCAACCTGAGACTGCTGGAGATGAGAGTGGCTGTCAAGCAACCATTGTTTTGCAGCGAACTCTTGAACGGATGCTCGCGCGCCGAAGGCGCGGACGCGGGTGGTCGATGATGATGTGCTGGTCGGCCGCGATGGAATCAACCTTCGCGGCTCGTCGCCCCCAGCGCATCGCGACGCCACGCGCCCGGGCTGACGCCTGTTATCGCCGAGAAGACCCGCGTGAAGTGGCTCTGGTTGGCAAAGCCGGCCGAAATCGCGACCTCGGACAGCGACACGCCGTGGGCGCCCATCAAACGTTTGGCGGTCCTCACGCGATGATGCAGAAGCCAGCGATAGGGCGGCAAGCCGGTCGAGGCACGAAACGCACGCGAGAAATGACTGACCGAGAGGCCGAGCTCGGCCGCAACGGCCTGCAACGGCAGCTTGCCGCCGAGATCCGCTTCGAGCTTGTCGCAAGCGCGCGCCAGCTGCCACGGGGCAAGCGCACCTCTGCCGGTCTCGGCCGTCTGCCGAAAACCTCCATAGGTCTGCGCGACATGGGCGGTGAGCGCCAGCATCATGTGATCGGTGAAGAGCTGATTGGCCTCATCGGGCCGGCGCAGGCCCTCGCGCAAGGACGCGCCAATATGACGGACGATGGCGTCATCATGCCCGACAGGGCGGCAATCAAGCGCATCGATGCGCCGCGCTCCCGACTGATCGGCGAGGCTATCGAGTGCCGAATGCGGCACATAGAAATGGAGAGAGTGGAACGGCTTGTCGATCACATAACGCGGGTCGGCTTTGAGATCGTACAGATAGGTCGTGCCGGCATGGACATCCGTCTTCTTGAGGTGACGTCCCTGCTCCCAGATCTCGCAGGCGGGATAGTCGCGCAGCTTCAGGCTGACGAGATAGGCATCTTCCAGAGCGAACGAACCGGAAAGACCCGGCACGGGATTGTGGTTGCGCGTTTCGGTGACGGCGATCTCGGTGCTGCGCAGCGAACGGCTCAGCAGCGAGGGCGGAGCTTGCTCGAGGCGAAGGAACTCTCCGAACCGTTCGCCGTAAGCGCCTGTCCTGGTCATAGCCCGTTTCTTCCGTGAAGGGTCGCGCAGGCCACTGCATCCTGCCAATTCGCACACGGTGTATCGGCCATTCACCGATCGCTGTCCACGACTTGCCGATGTCGCACTCGGCGGGGCCCGCCGCGCAGGCCCGGCTCCGCCACCGCGAGATTTGGCAATGATTTCAGAACGATCAGGTGAGGGCCGGTACGACTCGGGTCCGTCGTCGACCGCAACGAGGGGATCACGACTTTTCACAAACGCACGCAAGCTGTGAGCGCAACGGGTCCGCGGAGCAGGATCAGGCAAGGCGGGGCAGTATCAGGAAAGACGCGGCTTTTCGCGCCGCCTAGAACCCGCAAATCAACGGTGCCGGAGTTGCGACGAAACGTCCTCGACCACCGGTCCATCCGTTGAACAGAGATCAGCAGACATACCGTACGGCCCCGTCATGCGGCGGCTGACGGCATGATCACGACGTCGCGCATGCAGCGATGCGCCCCCACGCGAGTCAAACTCCATGAGCAACGCCAGCTTGCGCGAATCGTCGAACGAAATGCCCGCCGCGTCCCAAGACCGGCCCCAAGACCGGCCCCAAGACCAGCCCCAAGACCAGCCCCAAGACCAGCCGAAAGACCGGCGCGAGCTCGCTCCGGGCGGCGACCGGCCGGCTGCCGACGCCGAGATGGCCCGCGTGCTCGGAACAGTGCCTTTTCGCATGGCATTGGATGCATCCGGCGCCGGAATTGCGCACTGGAAGCACGAGCCGTTGCACGACGTCGTGGAGCCCATGAACCACCACGTCATCATGGCTTACAACGGCTCGGTCCAGCGTATGGAGCGTCGGTCCGGACGATCCATCGCGATCGGGACGTTTCGTCCGGGCGTCGTGATCATCATTCCGGAAGGATCGAGCTCCCGGTGGGACATCCCAAAACCGGTCGACGTCCTCCAGCTCTATCTTCCGCAGACAACGCTGAGGCGTGTTGCGGACGAAGCCGAAGCCGGCTCTACGGCCGAACTTCTGGAGCGAACCGCTCATCCCGATCCCGTGACATCCCGTCTGCTCCTGAGTGCAGCAGACGTGCTGGAGGGCAACGAGGCCCTGGACACCCTGTTCAGGCAGCAGCTCATGGATCTGCTGGCCACGCGCCTTCTTGCCGCGCACACCGGCTCACCGAACGTCATCACGCCGGCCAGAGGCGGACTGGCGCCGAAGACGCTGCTGCGCGCAATCGAGCGCCTGCGCTCGGACAGCGATGCCGACGTGTCGCTCGCGGCTCTTGCCGCCGAGGCCGGCCTGTCGCGCTTTCACTTCTGCCGCGCATTCAAGGACAGCACCGGACTTTCTCCTCATGCCTGGCTGCGCCAGCATCGGCTTGAGCAGGCCATGAACATGCTGCGCGACACCGACACGCCTGTCGTCTCGATCGCAGCCGCGCTCGGCTACGCCTCGCAGACCGCCTTCGCGGCGGCTTTTCGAAAACTGACCGGAGAATCGCCGAGCGATTGGCGTCGGCGCGTGCGTTAGCAGCAATCGCGCTGCAATCACGTCAATCGCACTGGGGCATCGGCACGTGCGGCTCGCTAGGAATCGCAGCGCCCCCACTCCTGAAACGGAAACTGCAAATGGCCTTGATCAGCTCTGTCAGCCAGTTCGCGAGTACCTCGCGACGAAGCATTCTCGCAACGACGCTCATGTATGCGGCGTCGATGACCCTGCGCTCCACCTCGGCGGCAGGCGGCGATATGAAAACAGCCGCCCTCTCGACCGGGAGGTACGACGCCGCGACCTACGTCACCACCAGCGACGGCGGAAACATCTTCTACAAGGACTGGGGACCGAGGTCGGCGCAGCCGATGGTCTTCCATCACGGCTGGCCGCTCAGCGCCGACGACTGGGATGCCCAGATGCTGTTCTTCCTCGGCAAGGGTTTTCGCGTGATCGCGCATGATCGCCGCGGCCATGGCCGCTCGAGCCAGATCAGCGACGGCCACGACATGGACCACTATGCCGCCGACGTCGCGGCGCTCGCCGAACATCTCGATCTTCGCAACGCCGTTCACATCGGCCACTCCACGGGCGGCGGCGAGGCCACGCGCTACGTCGCGCGTCATGGCCGAGACCGCGTGGCCAAGCTGGTGCTGATCGGCGCGGTGCCGCCGCTGATGCTCAAGACCGAGGCCAATCAAGGTGGCTTGCCGCTCGAGGTGTTCGATGGCTTGCGGCGGCAGCTCGCCGCCAACAGGTCGCAGTTCTACCTCGAATTCGCGAGCGGGCCGTTCTACGGCTACAATCGCCCAGGCGCAGAGCCCTCGCAGGCGGCGATCTGGAATTGGTGGCGTCAAGGCATGATGGGCAGCAGCAAGGCCCATTACGACGGCATCAAGGCTTTCTCCGAGACCGACTTCAGCCAGGACCTGCGAAGCATCACGGTGCCGACACTGGTCCTGCACGGCGGCGACGACCAGATCGTTCCCGTTGCCGACTCGGCGCCGCTGTCGGCCCGGCTTCTGAAGCACGGCACCCTGAAGATCTACGACCTGCTGCCGCACGGCCTCTGCACGACGCATCCCGACATCGTCAACGCCGATCTGCTCAAGTTCGTGACGGCCTGAAGCATGATCCGGAAAAGTGCGAAGCGGTTTTCCCTCGCGACATCAGCGGAACGCGTTTGCGCGGAGATCACGCGTAAACAACACCCTCGCTCCATTGCAATCATCTCAACCAAGGAACACGAGACATGCGCATCGTCATCATCGGCGCCGGCTTCGCCGGCATGTATGCCGCCCTTTCCGCCGCCCGCCTGCGCGAGATCCAGGGCGTTTCGCCCGACAGGCTCGAGATCGCGCTTGTCGCGCCCGAGCCGACGCTGGTGGTTCGGCCGCGGCTCTACGAACCGAAACCCGAAACCTTGACGGCGCCGCTGGAGGGCGTGCTGAAGGCGATCGACGTCGTCTATGTCAGGGGCCATGCCGAGGCGATCGATACCGCGGCGAAGGTCGTCGAGATCGCTGCCGCGCAAGGCACGAAGAGGAAGCTGTCCTATGACCGGCTGGTGATCGCCACCGGCAGCCGCCTGTTCCGGCCGAACGTTCCGGGCCTGGCCGAGCACGGCTTCAGCGTCGACCAGCTTGATGACGCCATCGCGCTCGACCGCCATCTGCACGGCCTGTCGAACCGTCCCGCCTCGATGGCACGCAATACCGTTGTCGTCGCAGGCGGCGGATTCACCGGCATCGAGGCCGCAACCGAGGTGCCATCGCGCCTGCGCAGGATTCTCGGCAACGATGCGGAATTGCGCGTGGTCATTGTCGACCGCAACCAGGCGATCGCGCCCGACATGGGCCCGGGCCCCCGTCCGATCATCGAGGAGGCGCTCGGCAAGCTCGGCGTCGAAACCAGGCTCGGTGCCGGCGTTACCTCGCTCGACAAATCAGGCGTTACGCTTTCCAGCGGCGAACATATCGCATGCGAAACCGTGATCTGGGCTGCCGGCATCCGCGCAGCTCCGTTGACGACGCAGATCCCGGCCGAGCGCGACCAGTTCGGCCGGCTGCTGGTCGACCGTGACCTACGCGTTCCGAAGGTCGATGGCGTCATCGCCACCGGCGATGCCGCACGGGCTGCGTGTGACGACGTCGGCAATTACGCGCTGATGTCGTGCCAGCATGCGACGCGGATGGGCGCCTTCGCCGGCAACAATGCTGCTGCCGAGCTGCTGGGCGTTGCGACCAGGCCTTATCACCAGAAGGCCTATGTCACCTGCCTCGACCTCGGCGAGGCCGGCGCGCTGTTCACCCGCGGCTGGGAACGCACGGTCGAGATGGTCGGCGATGTCGCCAAGAAGACCAAGCAGGAAATCAACACCGTCTGGATCTACCCGCCGAAAGCCGAGCGCGCCGCCGCCCTCGCCTCGGCCGACCCCGAGCGCGTCACCGCTCTTTGAAAAACTCGCCATCAGCGACCTTCAACAGGAGACCAACATGAATCTGCACAACGCTTCCCTGAAATCGAAACCCGAAGAGCTCGTCCCGTCGCGCTATGCGGTCCGTATCGGCGAGATCGACGTACTGGTCGTCAGCGACGGCGTGCTGCCGTTGCCAACCACCATGCTGGCGCACAACGCCGATCCGGCAAGCCGGGCAAGCTGGCTCAAGGACATGTTCCTGCCGCCGGTCGCGTTCGACTGGGCCCTCAACGCAGTGATGGTGCGAAGCGGCGACAAGACCATCCTCATCGACGCCGGGCTGGGCTCAGACCCGAATTTGCACTTGCCGCGGGCCGGTCAGTTGATCAAACGGCTCGAATCCGCGGGGATCGATCTCGCATCCGTGACCGACCTGGTGCTGACCCACCTGCACATGGACCATGTCGGCGGCCTCTTGGTCGACGGCGTGAAGGATCGGCTGCGCAAGGACCTGCGCATCCACGTCGCGGCAGCCGAGCTCAAATTCTGGGAAGCGCCCGACTTCACCCACACCAACATGCCGCAGGGATTCCCGGATGCGCTTCGGGCCGCTGCCCGGCAGTTCGTGAAGATGTACGGCAGCCAGATACGCCCGTTCGATGCGCAGCACGAGGTTGCACCCGGTGTCATCGTTCGCCGCACCGGCGGCCATACGCCCGGACACAGCGTGGTTCGCGTGGCGTCCGGCGGGGACGCATTGACATTCGCCGGCGACGCCGTGTTTGCCGTCGGGTTCGACCAGCCCGAATGGCACAACGGCTTCGAGCACGATCCCGAAGAGGCGGCGCGCGTTCGCGTCCGCCTCTTGCGCGACCTTGCAGAAAGCGGCGAGCTGCTGGTGGCCACGCATATGCCGTTCCCATCAGTCGGCCATGTCGCAATCGCCGGCGATGCCTTCCGCTGGGTGCCCGTGTTCTGGGATTACTGATCGCTCCTGCAAGGGCAACCTGGCGCGCGCTCATGAGCAAGCGCGCGCGAAGCGGGCTTTGCTGCATCCTCTCCGACCGTACGTTGCAGCCAGGCCTGACGCCGGGGGAGGTTTATCGGACATTCGCCCGCTCCGCGGTCACACGCAATTCCTACCTCCAATCCCAAGGGGAGATGCAAAGCTTAGGTCCCGCCCAAGGCCAAGGATTCAGTGTTCTTCACGTGATCGCCGACGAGGTGATCGAATAAGGACAGTGGCGCGGCTTTTTCCATAGTAGCGAATGTCCTATTGGCCCATCGCTGCCGCATCCCACGGCCGAGGATATGTCAGTGTCAGGAGCACCCGAAGCGGACGAAGGCTGCTAGCCATTCGAGCCAGATTGTAGCTGCTCAGCATACACTTGGAATTTGGTCGTACCATTCGAGGCTGATATGCCCCAGGGGTCTCAGTGGTGATGTCAACGATTTCGCCCCAGCACCGTCGGGGCGGACATCCGTTGATCTGAGTCAAATACGGCACCGGGTTAATGACCATCATTTCTTAGGCCGGCCATTCAGACAACCACGTTAGTGGGTTGGTCTACACAGGTTCGAAGCAATCATGCCCCGACCTGCGTCTAGGACCGATGTGACGGCCGGGATTGCAGGGAAGGAGTAAATCATGAATCGCGTGCTAGTCGCGTTCTCATCAGCACTCTTGCTGAGTGCAGCGCTCGTCGCGCCGGCGGCGGCCCAGCAGGCCGCGGCAACCATCACGGAGCAGGAGGCGATCGCTATTGCCGCCGACAGCTATATCTATCTCTACCCGCTGATATCCATGGATGTGACTCGAAAGCAGCTCGTCAACTCGGAGCCTGGCACCGGTATCGGCGGCCCGATGAACGCATTCGTCAGCATCCCGGCATTTCCGCCCGCGGAGATGAAAGCAGTTGTCCGGCCGAATTTCGACACACTCTACTCCTCCGCCTGGCTCGATCTCACCACAGAACCATTGGTGCTCTCGGTGCCTGACACTGGCGGGCGCTACTATCTGATGCCCATGCTGGATATGTGGACCGACGTTTTCGCATCGCCCGGCTGGCGCACCACGGGCACGCAAGCGGGAAATTATCTCATCACGCCGCCGGGTTGGAGCGGCACGATTCCAGCCGGCATGACACGGATCGGTGCGCCAACGCCTTACGTTTGGATCATTGGTCGCACCAAGACCGATGGTCCGCCCGACTACGAGGCGGTGCGACGGATTCAGGCGAACTACAAGATAACGCCCCTGTCCGGATGGGGGCAGGCCCTCAAGCCAGTCCAGCAGATCATTGACCGGACCGTAGATGTGAAGACTCCGCCAAAGACTCAGGTCGACACCATGAGCGGGGAAAAATACTTTGCCTATGCGGCCGAACTTCTCAAGCTGCATCCCCCGCACGCCACCGATCAGCCGATCATCGCACAGATGAGACGGATCGGCATCGAGCCGGGCAAGACCTTTGATTTCACCGGCCTTGCACCTGCGGTCAAGAAAGCCGTCGAACTTGCGCCGGAGACTGCACAGAAGTTGATGGCCTGGAAAGTGCCAACGCTCGCCCGCGTTGCGAATTATTGGTCGATGAATACCGACACGATGGGTGTCTACGGAAATTATTACCTTAAGCGCGCGATCGTCGCCCAAGTAGGTCTTGGGGCGAATCTGCCCGAAGATGCCATCTACCCGCTCAATCTTGGCGATGAAACCGGCAAACCGCTCGACGGGTCGAGCAAATACACAATCACCTTCGAGAAGGGCGCGACGCCGCCGACACAGGCATTCTGGTCAATCACGCTGTATGATTCAGAGGGATTTCAGGTCGCAAACGCGCTCAACCGCTTTGCTGTGAGCAGCTGGATGCCGTTCAAGGTCGACACGGATGGCTCTTTGACGCTCTACTTTCAGAACGAAAGCCCAGGCAAGGACAAGGAGGCCAACTGGCTGCCTGCTCCGAAGGGGCCTTTCAACCTCACCATGCGGGTTTACGGCCCAAAGTCTGAGGTGTTGACCGGCCGCTGGATTCCGCCGGCTGTCTCGCGGGTACAACCAACAGTCGGACTTGGCACGCAATAGCAGGTTTGACTGCTATCGGCCCGAGGCTGGCTACCTCCTTTGCTGTCCAAGCGTCCGCCAATGAGGGTGAAGCAGAAGCAGCGGCCGCTTCGTTTCAATCGGGAAGCGTTGTGAGGCCTGGAGCTGGTCGCGTCCGGGAACGATCTGAATTCGACCGGATTGGTTCGACCATGACAGACCCACTTCGATCGATCGGTTCTGGAGCCGGACCAAAGCTCAACCAATGTCATTTCAACCCGCCTCATCAGACAACGCACTACATCGAAAGCGGGCCGGACGACGGACCGTTGATGATCTTCGTCCATGGCTGGCCGTCCATCGGCTTGATGTGGCGCGCTCAGGTGGACGCGTTCGCCGCCGACGGTTGGCATTGCGTTGCGCCTGATCTGCGCGGCTACGGCGACTCGTCCACGCCTGCGGACAATGACGCCTACACCATCGAGAACGTCGTGACGGACATGGCGGAACTCCACGACCACCTTGGCGGCAAGCCTGCGATCTGGATTGGCCACGACTGGGGCTGTGTTGTGGTTGGTGAACTGGCCGCGCATGAGCCCAGGCGCAGCCGTGGCGTCGTGCTGACCTCGCTCGCGTATCAACCCGACGGGCACGCCCTGCGCACGATCGTCCCACTGGTCGACCGAACGATTTACCCGGCTGACCAATATCCGGACGGCCAATGGGACTACTACCGTCACTACACGACGCACTTCGAGGCGGCCTTCGCCGACCTCGATGCAGACCTCGCAGCGTCACCGGCGTCGATCTTTCGGCCGGGCAACCCCGCTGCGACAGGCAAGCCTTCGCCGAACGCAACGGTTACGCGCAACGGAGGGCGCTTTGGCGCCGCACACCGCGCCCCGCCGACCGAACCTGATCCGGCTCTTTGGCCGCCGGGGGACTTCGACGTGCTGGTGCAGTCGTTCGGGGCTCACGGCTTCCGTCCATCCTGCGCGTGGTACCTGAACGACGATGCCAACATCGCCTACGCGCGCAAGGCACCCGATGGCGGCCGCCTGTCGCAGCCGGTGCTGTTCGTCAACGGCGACTTTGATCAGATCTGCAGCATCACCGGAAATCACCAGGGTGATCCGATGCGCGCGGCCTGCCCAGACCTTACTGTCATGAGTTTGCCCGCCGGGCATTGGCTGCCGCTGGAACGCAAGGCAGAACTCATCGAGGCCATCCGCACCTGGCTTCAGTGTAAAAAGCTTTGATGGTGTCTGTCGTGCCGGTGTTTTGCCCGACGTGTCAACGTCGACGCGATTCAAGGTGTCGTCGCGTCCACATCTGAAAAAGCCCTTGTCCCTTCAAGGGCCCTTCTACTGTGCATGGGGTTGTTTTCGAGTTTGTGCGACTGGCGGTGAAGCAGGCCGTGCTTCAGCGCGCCTTTTGCGCGATCGGCTGGCTGACGACGGTGGCCGTATCGAGCGGCTCGCATGTGATCGTGCGCCGCAGCTTCGGTGGACCTGCCCAGCCCGCAGACCCGCTCACAGGCATGAACGTATTCCCTTGTGGGGCGAGAATGATCGGCTCCGACTTCAGGCAGGCATCGGGAAACGCGAGGGCGTGGCCCGCGCTCTTCGAGAAATGCCCGATCAGCATCTGCGAGGCCTGCATTCGCGCAGCCGGTGAGGCCCGCATCGAACGATCAGGCTCGAAGGCGCGATAGCACGGCCAGTCGGCATGACCGGGCGCAAACTCATAGGTGATCCTGCAAGCCGCCCCCGCCGATTTCACGAATGGCGCATCCGAAGGCGCCGCGGCGTCGCGTTCGAACACCAGCGTCTGCAATATCAGCGCTTCCGTCGTCGCATCCGGAGAGACCGGCTTGTCGGGGTCGATTGCGATTTCACCGCGCGAGAACACCAGCTTCGTCTTGGGCTGAGCATCCCGGGTCTCCAGCACCATCACAGGCCGTGCGGCCCAGGAGCGATCCAGATCCAGGTCCTTGGCACCCATCGTCAGCCGGACAGTACCGACGGCGGGATTATCCTTGGCGAAATCGATCGTCCGGAGGCGCACGGTCTGCTTCGATGCCTCCAGGCTCAGGAAACGCAGATCGTCGATCTTGCGCGTGATCGGCATCATCGGATCGAAGCGATCGTCGATATTGAACCGGACGATCTTCTTCAGCTTGGCCAACGCAGGCCCCTTGGGCGTGGCCGGTGGCGCGACGTCGATCACGAGCAGCGCACCAGCAGGTGAAAAGGTATCGCCAAGCACACGCTGCCAGATCGCCGTCAGCGGCGAGTTCGTCCGCTGGTCGACGTCCCGCGCGAAGACGATCTGCTGTCCGGGACGAATGACCTGAAAGTCCTGGAACGCGCCGAGCGCTGCACCCTTGCTGACGTCGTCCCCGGAGAAGCGGATGCATTTGGACTGGTCGTCATGACCGGATTGATCGATTGGCCTCGATGCCGAACGCGAGCAGAAGCTGAGATCATTGTCGATCGTCTTCTGCGGGCTGATGGCGGTCGCGTAGATCGGGTCGATCGCGCCCGGAATTTCCATCGGCAGCGGAGACGTCGCGAACATGTCGACCTCCACCATGCTCAACGAGGAACCGGCATCTTTCGAGCAGAGATCCCGCCGAGGCAGCGTATTGGTGAGAAGCCGCGCGGCATCCGCGCCGACGATGCAGGACATCGTGTCCTGCCGATTGTTGCGGCTCATCCAGATCAGATGATGCTTGCCGGCGCTGTCGACCAGCAAATGCGGCGCGGCATGATGACGACGCGGCGGCAGCCAGATCGGCACCGTCTCCGACAGCATCGGCTCGCGCTTGAGCAATGCCTCGGGCAGCTTCGTCACGCCGACCGAGCGCAGCTCGGCGTCGACCTCGTTCGGATCCTGCGTGTATTCGAACACCGGAAGTTGTCCGCAAGTCATGCAGGTTACGGCGATGTCGGATCGAACGTTCTCGAACGACAGGATGACTTGGTCCGGATCGTTGCGATATTTGACCGGATCCACGGCCTTGAACGGATGATCCACGACGCGGCTCGCCTGGAATCCATTCGAGCGGAACGGATCGGATTCGAACTCGAAATAGGTCGATCGATCCCAGCCGCGAAAGGCGTTGTATCCACCCATGCTGACGCCTGCCAGGACCATCTTCGAATCGGTCTGGCAGCGCGTCGCGCTGCCGGTCCCGCTGCCGTTGCGAATATAGGTGCACAGCCGGAACGCCGCATTTTGCAGGATGCGGTCGCAATCGTTCTGGTTATAGCCATAGGTGGCGAGGCCGTGGCGGTAGCAGAGGTCATGGAACACGCAGGCCTGCCGGAACCGCTGCAGGACGAGATGACGCTTGCCCCTGGAATCCCTGCTTCCATCGAAGAAGACGTTGGTCAGAGCAGGAAGGCTGCAATTCAACCCCTCCCCGCTGCCACCAATCGTGCTGACGATATCCGGTCCCGACTCAAAGGAGGTGACGGTGGCGGGCATCTCGCCATCAGTGATGTCGTCGACATTCTTGTAGATGGAGTCGGCGACTAGCGAGGGCAGATAGTTGAAGACAAGAACAATCGCGACGAACGCCGCGACCGACCAGCCGATCACCTTCCTTGACATGCCGCACCCCCGAAAAAGCTGTTCTCGTCGCAATGCCGATCTTGATCGCCGACAGGCCTGGAAATCCGCCGGGGTCGCCGCAATCGATGGCGCCCCGGTGTTGTCCCGCAAACGATCACGCCCAGGTTGTCCCGCTGTCAAGCGAGCCGCACACAGTCGCAGCCCTGAATTTGGGGGACGTCAGGTCTGATTTTGCGCTGCGGCCGCGCCGGCGGCAACGACCGGAACCGGCAATTGCTCATCCAGCGCGAGCTTTCCTGGGCCATCCCAAAGTGCGCACAACACCGCACGATCGACAATCTTCCCGCCACTGCGGAAATCTTCGTGGCGATCCCTCAGACTGTTGATTTGAAAGGTTCCAGTTTGCCGGACACATTGCGCCACTGAGTCCATCGGTGGATGGGCCAATCAGGGGACTTGCGATGGCAAACCTAACAATCAACGGAAAAAACTTCACGCTCGATGTCGAGCCAGATACGCCGCTGCTCTGGGCGATCCGCGAGAATGCCGGCCTGACCGGCACCAAATATGGCTGCGGCATTGCGCAATGCGGCGCCTGCACCGTGCACATGGACGGCGTCGCCACTCGCTCCTGCGGGATCTCGGTTGCCGAGGCCGAGGGCAAGAAGATCACCACGATCGAAGGGCTCGCCTCTGGCGCCACGCTGCACAAGGTGCAGGAGGCCTGGATCGCTCAGGACGTTCCGCAATGCGGCTATTGCCAGAGCGGCATGATCATGGCGGTAGCGGCGCTGCTGAGCGAGAAGCCGAAGCCGACCGACGCCGACATCGACGAGGCCATCACCAATATCTGCCGCTGCGGCACCTTCCAGCAGGTGCGCGAGGCGATCCACACGATCGCAAGCGCGTAAGGGAGCCGGCCCATGAACAAGCACGTTGCTCCCAAGATGAACCGCCGCGCCTTCGTGATCGGCACCGCCGCTGTGGGCACTGGCCTCGCGATCGGCTTCGACCTGCCGTTCGGCGGCCCTACCGTGGTTCGCGCGGCTGACGGCTCGCCCGAGGTCAATGCCTGGGTCGTGATCCGACCCGACGACACCGTGATGATCCGCATCGCCCGCTCTGAGATGGGTCAGGGCTCGCTGACCGGCCTTGCCCAACTCGTCGCAGAGGAACTCGAATGCGACTGGACCAAGGTCGCCACCGAGTTCCCCTCGCCCGGCCAGAATGTCGCCCGCAAGCGCGTCTGGGGCGATTACTCGACCGGCGGCAGCCGCGGCATCCGCGCCTCGCACGACTATGTGCGCAAAGGCGGCGCCACCGCGCGCATGATGCTGATCCAGGCCGCAGCCAATGATTGGAAAGTGCCCGTCTCCGAATGCACGGCCGCCAACAGCATCATCACCCACACACCGTCGGGCAAGACCACGACCTACGGCAAGGTCGCCGAAGCCGCGGCCAGGCTGACGCCGCCGGCCGACGTCAAGCTGAAGGACCCCAGGGATTGGCGGCTGGTCGGCAAGGGCGTGAAACGGCTCGACACGCCGGACAAGGTCACCGGCACCACCGTCTATGGCATCGACGTCAAGCTGCCCGGCATGCTCAACGCCGCGATCAAGGATTGCCCTGTGACCGGCGGCAAGCTGAAGAGCTATGACGAAGCCAAGATCGCCGACATGAAAGGTGTGAAGAAAGTGGTGAAGGTCGGCGACACCGCGGTTGCGGTCGTGGCCGACACGTTCTGGCACGCCAAGACGGCGCTCGATGCGCTGCCGATTGTCTGGGATGAAGGCGAGAACGCCAAGGTCTCCAGCGCCTCGATCGCAAAGTGGCTGGCCGAAGGCCTCGATGGCGGTCCGGCCTATGTCGGCAATTCCAATGGCGATGCCAAAGCTGCACTCGCCGGTGCGGCGAAGACGGTCGAAGCCGTCTACAATTATCCCTACCAGAACCACGCCACCATGGAGCCGATGAACGCCACCGCGCTCTATACGGCCGACAAATGCGAGGTCTGGTGTGGGACGCAGAACGGCGAGGCGGCCTTCGCCGCCGTGCTGGAAGCGTCAGAACTTCCGGCCGAGAGATGTGACGTCAACAAGTTGCTGCTCGGCGGCGGCTTCGGCCGGCGCGGCCAGACCGATTATGTGCGGCAGGCCGTGCTGATCGCCAAGCAGATGCCGGGCACGCCGATCAAGCTGCTGTGGACGCGCGAAGAGGACATGACGCATGGCCGCTACCATCCGGTCACGCAATGCAAGCTGACCGCAGGCTTCGATGCCGACAACAACCTTACGGCATTCCATATGCGGATCTCCGGCCAGTCGATCCTGGCGAGCCTGCGGCCGGAGGCGCTGGTCAACGGCATGGATCCGGCGACCTTCGCCGGCCTCAATGCCAAGGGCGATGCACCGTTTGGATATTCGGTGCCCAATCTCCTGATCGAGCATTCGATGCGCAACCCGCACATCATCCCGGGCTTCTGGCGCGGGGTGAACGTCAACCAGAACGCCATCTATGTCGAATGCTTCATGGATGAGCTGGCGCATGCGGCAGGGCAGGACCCGCTGGAGTTCCGGCGCAAATTGATGAAGGACCATCCGAAGCATCTTGCGGTGCTGGAGGCCGTGGCCGAGAAGATCGGTTGGGGCACCGCGCCGCCGCAGGGCATCTACCGCGGACTTGCGCACTTCGCCTCCTACGGGAGTTACGTCGCGGCGGCCGCGGAGATCTCCGTCACCGACGGCACCAAGATCAAGGTACATCGCATCGTCGCGGCGACCGACCCTGGCTATGCCGTCAACCCGGCCCAGATCGAACGGCAGATCGCCGGGTCGTTCGTCTACGGCCTGAGCGGACTGTTCTATGGCGGCATCACGGTCAAGGATGGTGCCGTCGAACAGACAAACTTCGATACCTACGATTCGATGCGTATCGCAGCCATGCCGAAGGTGGAATCGATCGTGATGCCGAGTGGCGGTTTCTGGGGCGGTGTCGGCGAGCCGACCATCGGCGTTGCGGGACCGGCGGTGCTCAACGCCTATTTCGCAGCGACCGGCAAACGCATCCGTTCCGTGCCGCTGCGCGACCAGAACATCACCTTTGCCTAAGGAAGCACCGCGGCGGCCATGAGGGCCGCCGCGGCATTTTGACTGGATGATCCTGATGACCGCGCGACCGATGACACGGCGAACTGCCGCGCTCGGCATCACCGCCGCGGCCGCGACATTGGCGCGGCCATCGCTCTTATGTGCGCAATCGACGGGCCGCGTCGTCGTGGTCGGCGGCGGCTTCGGGGGGGCTGCCTGCGCCCGCGCGCTCAAGCGGGCGCAGGCAGACTTGCAAGTCATCCTGATCGAACCCAATGCGGTCTTCACCGCCTGTCCTTTCAGCAACCAAGTGATCGCAGGCCTGCGCGACATCGAAGCGCAGCAGTTTGACTACAACAAGCTCGCCGCCGAGGGCATCACCGTGATCGGTCATGCAGTGGCCACTATCGAGCCGCAGCAACGCAGCGTCATGACCGCCGACGGCGTCGCGCTGCCCTATGATCGCCTCGTGCTCTCGCCCGGCATCGACTTCCATTTCGAAGCCTTGCCCGGCTATGACGAGGCCGCATCGGAAATAATGCCGCACGCGTGGAAGGCTGGCGCGCAGACGCTGTTGCTGCGCAGGCAGTTGGAGGCGATGGACGATGGCGGCACGGTCGCCATCGCGATTCCTGCCAACCCTTCGCGCTGTCCGCCGGCGCCCTACGAGCGCACCAGCCTGATCGCGCATTATCTGAAGACGAAGAAGCCGCGCTCGAAAGTGCTGATCCTCGATGCCAAGGACAATTTCTCGCAGCAACGGCTGTTCGAGACGGCGTGGAAAGAGCTGTACGGAGACATGATCGAACGGGTCGGCCTGTCACAAGGCGGTCGCGTCACCTCGGTCGATCCCGCCACCAAGACCATCATCACCGAATTCGGCAATTACACCCCTGACGTTGCCAATGTCATCCCGCCGCAGCGCGCCGGACGCATTGCCGAAATCGCAGGCGCTGCGGACGCCACCGGCTGGTGCCCGATCGACCCTGTCACCTTCGAGTCAAAGCTCGTCAAGAATATTCATGTCATCGGCGACGCCTGCCTCGGCGGCGGCATCCCCAAATCAGCAGCGGCCGCGAGCGCGCAAGGCAAGGCGTGCGCCGCCGCCATCGTCAATCTGCTCGCTGATCGTGCGCTGGAAGCGCCGCGCTTGACCGGCGTCTGCTACAACATCGTCGCACCCGGCTATGGCTTCTCGCTCACGGGCAATTACCGGCCAAGGGGCGACATCTTTGCCGAGGTCGAAGGCGGGACTACGAGCCCGGTCGATGCGCCGCGTGAGCTGCGCACCCGGGAAGCGGCCGAGGCGGAGCGCTGGTTTCAAACCATCACGGCGGGCACCTTTGGCTAGGTCGATCGCCCATATGGCCACGTTGATTGCCGCCGGTCTCGCCGTCATCGCGAGCGCGAAAGCCGAAGGACTCGCGCCCTACAAGATCGTCGGCGACGGGATTCCGGAATCGCTGACCGGCGCCCCCGGCGACGCCGCGCGGGGACGCACGCTGGTGGCGACACGCACGACGACCTGCATCCTCTGCCATTCCGGTCCTTTCCCGGAAGTGCGGTTCCAAGGCGACCTGGCGCCCGATCTCGCTGGCACGGGGAACCGCTGGACAATGAGCCAGTTGCGGCTTCGTCTGGTTGACGCCTCGCGTTTCAACCCGGCCACCATGATGCCGTCCTACTACCGTGCGGACGGCCTCGTCCGCGTCGGACGCAATTTCACCGGCAAGCCGATACTATCGGCCGCAGAGATCGAGGACATCGTGGCTTTTCTCGCCACCCTTCGCGACTAGGACCGCTTATGCCAACGACGCGACGACAATTTTTGAGCCTGGCTGGCGGCGTTACGGTCATTCGGATCGTCACGCTGCGGCCGGTCGAAGCAACGCCTGCGATGCTCAGCAGTGCGATCCGGAACATCGTCGGCGAAGCCCCCATTCGCACCGGCAAGGTCAAGCTCGACATTCCGCCGCTGGTCGAGAACGGCAACACGGTGCCGATGACGGTCAGCGTCACAAGTCCGATGACGGCGGACGACTACGTCAAGAGCATCCACGTCTTCAACGAGAAGAACCCGCAGCCCAACATCGGAACTTTCTACCTGAGCCCGTCCTGCGGCCGCGCGCAAATCTCGACGCGAATCCGGCTAGCCGACACCCAGAAAGTGGTTGCGATCGCCCGCCTCTCCGACGACAGCTTCTGGCAGGTCACGGCGGATGTTGTCGTGACTCTCGCCGCCTGCACCGAGGAGGTGAACTGATGGCCGCGCTCATCAACGTCCCCTCAAAGGCCAAGCGCGGCGACGTCATCGAGATCCGCGCGCTGACCTCGCACATCATGGAAACCGGCTTCCGCCGCACCATGGATGGCGCGCTGGTACCGCGCGATATCATCACGAGCTTCACCTGCCGCTACAATGGCACCGAGATCTTTCGCGCCGATCTGTTTCCGGCGATCGCCGCCAACCCGTACTTGTCCTTCTTTACGATCGCCAAAGAGAGCGGCAAGCTCGAGTTCGAATGGATCGGCGACAACGGCTATTCGTCCACCGCATCGGCATCGATCACGGTCGAATGATCTCATGGCGCGCGATAGCAGTGGCGACGCTTGTCGCTACGACCTCTGCCCTGCTCGCCGGTGAGATCCCGGCCGATGCGCGCCGCTCCGGCTATTCCTTCATGGGTGCCGACACCCGCGCCATGCAGGATGACGATACCTCCAATCCAGGCATGCTATTTGTGCTCGACGGCGAGGCGCTGTGGAGCAAGAAGGCCGGCGGCGCCGATAAAGCGTGCGCAGACTGTCACGGCGATGCGCGAAGCAGCATGAAAGGCGTCGCGGCGCGCTATCCAACCTTCGACAAGACGCTGGGGCGCCCCGTTACCCTCGACCAGCGCATCAACCTCTGCCGTGCCAATCATCAGCAGGCGAGCCCCCTGCCTTACGAGAGCCGCGACATCCTGGCGCTGTCAGCCTTCGTTGCTCATCAGTCGCGCGGCGCTGCGATCACTGCGGGCGACGATCCACAGCTAAAACCTTTTGTCGAACAGGGGCGCAGCCTTTTCATGCAGCGCGAGGGACAGCTCAACCTGGCCTGCACCAACTGCCATGACGACAACTTTGACAAGCACCTTGCGGGCTCGCCGATCACCCAAGGGCAACCGACCGGATATCCGCTCTATCGGTTGGAATGGCAGACGCTGGGATCCCTGGAGCGGCGCCTGCGCAATTGCATGGCCGGCGTGCGCGCCCAGGCTTATGACTACGGCGCGCCCGAATTGGTCGCTCTCGAGCTCTATCTGATGTCGCGGGCCCGCGGAATGCCGATGGAAACGCCAGCCGTGCGACCGTAACGCCCAAATTAGGACTAGGCAGGCGTGGAACGGTCGCTAGTATCCCTCCCAAAGAATTGAATCAGAGGGAGGGACTAAAGTGGCTGACCATAAGATCTCGCGCCGTACACTGTTGACGGGCACCGCTGCGGCTGGCGCGCTCAGCCTGACGGGATTGCCGGCTCGCGCCGAGGTCAACTGGAAGAAATATGCGGGCACCAAGCTGGAGGTGATCCTCGCCAAGGGGCCGCGCGGCGACAACCTGCAAAAGAACATCAAGGAGTTCACCGATCTCACCGGAATTCAGGTGGAATCGGAACAGATTCCCGAGCAGCAGCAGCGCCAGAAGTGCGTCATCGAGCTCACTTCGGGCCGGCCGAGCTTCGACGTCGTGCATCTCAGCTATCACGTGCAGAAGCGGCAGTTCGAAAAGGCCGGCTGGCTCGCCGATCTGACGCCCTATATGAAGGACCCGACGCTGACCGCGCCTGACCTGGTCGAGAGCGATTTCTCGGCCGCAGGTCTGCAGTACTGCAAGAACGACAAGGGGCAGATGCTGTCCCTGCCCTGGTCGGTCGATTATTTCATCCTCTACTACAACAAGGAGCTGTTCCAGAAGAAGGGCGTCGCGGTGCCCAAGACGCTGGATGACATGGTTGCAGCCGCCGAAAAGCTCACTGATGCCAAGGACGGCACGTATGGCTTCGTGGGCCGAGGCCTGCGCAACGCCAACATGACGTTGTGGACGAATTTCTTCCTCGATTATGGCGGCGAATTCCTTGATGCCAAGGGCAACATCCTGACCGACGGTCCGGAGGCCGTCGCAGCGACCAAGCTCTACCAGACCCTGCTGACGAAGATGGCCCCGCCCGGCGTCGCCGGCTTCAACTGGATGGAGTCGATGGCCTCGTTCACGCAAGGCAAATCGGCAATGTGGATCGACGGCGTCGGCTGGGCGCCGCCGCTGGAGGATCCGGCCGCCTCGCGCGTGGTCGGCAAGGTCGGCTACACCGTCGTGCCTGCCGGACCGAAGGGCCAATATTCGGCCACCTACGGCGACGGCCTCGGCATTACCGCGGCGAGCAAGAACAAGGAAGCGGCTTATCTGCTGTGTCAGTGGGCGGTCTCCAAGGCGCAGGGCGCACGGCTGTTGCAGGCTGGCGGCGGCGTGCCGTTCCGTAACTCGATCCTGAACGATGCTGAGGTCCAGAAGGGCGTGAAGATGCCCAAGGAGTGGCTGCAGTCGGTGATCGATTCCGCCAAGATCAGCAAGCTCGGCCTGCCGGTGATCATCCCGGTCGCCGAATTCCGCGATCTCGTCGGCGCCGCTGTCACCGCGACCCTGGCCGGCTCCGATCCCGCAACAGAGCTGAAGAAGGCCCACGACCAGTTCCGGCCGATCCTGGAGCGTAGCGAAAAGGCGTGAGTACGTTGATACAATCTGCTCCGCGCGCGGCACAGTCTGATGCCGCGCCGGAGAAGGAGTTGCGGCCGCCGTCCTATTGGCCGTTCGTGGTGCCGGCGCTGGTCGTCGTGCTCGCGATCATCATCTTCCCATGGGTGTTCACGATCTGGATGAGCCTGAACGAATGGAAGGTCGGCTCGCCGACCACCTTCGTTGGCTTCTCCAACTATTTGCGCCTGACTGGCGATCCGCGTTTCATCGAGGCGATCGGACATACGCTGGTCTACACCGTGCTGTCCGTGCTGCTGCCGCTCGTGTTCGGGACGTTCGCGGCCGTGGTGTTTCACCAGAAATTCGCCGGCCGCGGTTTTCTGCGCGGCATCTTCATCATGCCGATGATGGCTACGCCCGTCGCGATCGCGCTGGTCTGGACCATGATGTTCCACCCGCAGCTCGGCGTGCTCAACTATTTGCTGTCCCTGGTCGGGATTCCCGCGCAACTCTGGGTGTTTCATCCGGCAACGGTGATCCCCTCGCTGGTGCTGGTCGAGACCTGGCAATGGACGCCGCTGGTGATGCTGATCGTGCTCGGCGGGCTCGCTGCGATCCCGACCGAGCCCTATGAGAGCGCGCAGATCGATGGCGCCAGCCTGTGGCAGGTGTTCCGCTTCATCACCCTGCCGCTGATCATGCCGTTCCTGTTCATCGCCGGCATGATCCGCATGATCGACGCGGTGAAGAGCTTTGACGTCATCTTCGCGATCACGCAGGGCGGACCGGGATCTGCGTCGGAGACCATTAACCTCTACCTCTACAGCGTCGCCTTCGTTTACTACGACCTCGGCTACGGCTCAGCGATCGCGGTGGTGTTCTTCCTGCTGATTGTCCTGCTTGCAGCGGTGATGCTCTACGCTCGCCAGCGCATGCTATGGACCGAGATCGCGAGCGACGCATGACTCCGAAGCAAATCATCGGCAAGATCAGCCTGTGGTTCGCGGTGCTGGTCATCGTGTCGCCGGCCATCCTGTTCTTTCTCTGGATGCTGTCGCTCTCGCTCAAATTCGAGGTCGACAACGCCGCGTACCCGCCGGTCTTCATCCCCGAGCATTTCGCCTGGAAGAACTATGCGGACGTGCTCGCCTCCAACCGTTTCGTCACCTATTTCTTCAACAGCCTGATCGTCACGGGCAGCGCGACGGCGCTTGCGCTGATGGTCGGCGTCCCCGCCGGCTACGGGATTGCGCGCATGGCCGCGCACAAATCGGCGATCGTGATCCTGATCGCCCGCATCACGCCCGGCCTGTCCTATCTGATCCCGCTGTTCCTGCTGTTCCAATGGCTCGGCCTGCTCGGCACGCTGGTGCCGCAGATCATCATCCATCTGGTCGTGACGGTGCCGATCGTGATCTGGATCATGATCGGCTATTTCGAGACGACACCACTGGAGTTGGAAGAGGCCGCGCTGATTGATGGTGCCGGCCGCTGGCAGGTGTTCCGGCACGTCGCGCTGCCGATCGCCAAGCCCGGTATCGCGGTCGCCTTCATTCTCGCGGTGATCTTCTCCTGGAACAATTTTGTGTTCGGCATCGTACTGGCCGGGCGCGAGACCCGCACCCTGCCCGTGGCCGTCTACAACATGATCTCGTTCGACCAGCTCAGCTGGGGCCCGCTCGCCGCGGCCGCACTGGTCGTCACGCTGCCTGTGCTGCTGCTGACGGTGTTCGCGCAGCGGCAGATCGTCGCCGGGCTTACGGCGGGCGCCGTCAAGGGCGGGTGAGCACCTTCCTCGTCGATCAAGCCGTAGAATCCGGTGCGTGTATCAGGAACAAGCCAATGAGAGCCGAGAAGCATAATTATGCCGGGCGCCGATCATTCACGACAAAGCTTCGCGGTGTGGCACAGAGCCGCCCTCAGCCTCGTTCTTTGCACGATCGCGCTCTCCGCGTCGGGCAGGCCCGCGGCAGCGGAGGCGGCATTCCCGAGTGACTGCGCGCGGCTTGCAGGGCTGAAGATCCCGGCCCCACTGATCGGGCTGCCCAGCGGCGAGGCCACAGTCACATCGGCGAGTTACACGCCTGCCGCGCCAGCGAAGGCGACATCTTCCGCGACACCGGATTTCTGCAAGGTGGTCGGCACCATTGCTCCGATCGATCCCGCCGCGCAACTGATCAACTTTCAGCTTAACCTACCTGCCGCATGGAACGGCAAGCTGCTGCAATATGGCGGTGGCGGTTACAACGGCACGCTCGTGAGCGGCCTGGCTCCCTTGCGCGATGCCGCGCCAGATGACGCTCTGCCCGTGACGCGCGGCTATGCCACGCTGGGCACGGATTCCGGTCATCAGGTTGCTAGCTTTGCGCCCGATCGCATCGGCGAGTTCGGCCTCAACGAGGAGATGCTGATCAACTACGCCTATGCCTCCTACAAGAAGGTGCGCGACGTCGCCATCGCGCTCGTCGACGCGCTCTATCGCAAGCGGCCGTCGAGGATCTATTATTTCGGTGGCTCGGAGGGCGGCCGCGAGGGCCTTACCATGGCACAGCGCTTCCCGGCGGATTACGACGGGATCGTCAGCGTGGTCCCGGTGGTGCAGCTGTCGATGTTGTTCCAGTCCTATGTCCCGAACAATTTGCCGCAATTCGACGGCGGCTGGCTCAACCCGGCCAAGAGCGAGACGCTGGCACGATTCGTGGCCGATGCCTGTGACGACCTGGATGGCCTGCGCGACGGCGTCATCAGCAACTATCTCGCCTGCCAGCCGAAGGTGAGCTTGCAGGGGCTGCGCTGCCAAGGCGGCACCGACACGGGCGATAGCTGCTTGTCGGACGCGCAGATCGTCGCCATCCAGACGCTGCATGCGCCGCATCCCTTTCCGTTTGCGATGGCGAACGGCATCACCAGCTATCCGCAATGGCTCTATGGCAACGAGATCACGCCGGACCCGCAGCGGATGACCATCACGCGCTGGGTGATGGGCACGGCCCCACCGGCGCAGCCAATCGATGTTGCAACGGTATCGCAGCAATGGCTCTATGGCGTCAACGCAATACGCTTTATCGTGACGCGCGATGACAAGTTCGACGTGCGCAACTACCGCCCCGAGAACTTCCGCGCCCGCATCGAGGAGGTCTCGAAACTTCTCGACTCTACGAATCCGGACCTCTCAGCGTTTTTCGCCCACGGCGGCAAGCTGATCCTACGCGAGAACATGGCCGATCTCGCGCAAAGCCCACTCGCCGGGATCAATTATTTCCAATCGGTCGTGGCGCGTCTCGGCCAGTCGACGGTCGACGCATCGGCTCGGCTTTACGTCTCGCCCGGCTCGACACATACCGGATCCGGCACGAGCGTGCTGGACGGCTCGGCGATCCCGACCATGGTCGACCTGCTCGGACCGCTCGACCGCTGGACGAGCGACGGCATCGCTCCGGCCGACACGCTGATCCAGGTCTCGAAAGACACCGCACCGCCTTTCGCCCTGAAGGCAGCCCGGCCGATGTGCCGCTATCCCGATTACCCGCATTATGTGGGTGGCGACAAGGCCGCCGCTGAAAGCTTCGTCTGCAAGAAATCGATGCCCTAAGAAGCGACGACGGGCGGCAACCAGCCGCCCGTCGTTTCGCATCTACCGCTGCTACTCCGCCGGAGCCGCGTGCATCTCCGGATGCGCGGCGTAGTGCTCGCTGGCTCCAAGCTTGCTGGCCGCAAACAGGCCGGCAGCCATCACGGCGTAGGAGAAGGCCACGGCGGGCGTGACACCGAAGCCGCCGCCGACGCCGACGGCCTCACCATGCATGAAGCCGAAATAGGTCAGCACCGCACCGACAAGCGCGAAGGCCGACGCCTTTTCGAAGTCGCGCTCGATGATGAAGACGCCGATCGCGCCGAGGATGAGGCCGCCAAGAATGGAGCCACCGCCCATCACCTCCAGCCCGTGATAGAACACACCCTGCTGCGGCAGAGCGGCGACCGCCGCGGTCTTCACGGCGTCGGCTTTGTCGGCCGCCATGCCGCCGACGGTCGCGGCCGCTGTCATGGTCGAGGCCAGCATCGTGTCGATCTGGAGCTTGGCCCAGGCGGCAAGATGCGGCGTCAGCGCCAGCACGATCGCGGGCGCATGCTTGATCGGTGTGGTCTGGAACGCCTGCGCACCGATCAGCATGCCGATATAGAGCAGGATCGGCGAGATCGCGACCACGGGCACGAGCGCCAGCAGCACCGAGATGATGCCGAACCAGGCCAGCACCACCACCATGATGCCGGTCGCCGCCGAATAGCCGATGCGGCCGCCCATCGCCTTCCAGCCGGGATGGCCGATATAGACTGCGTTGATGAAGGGATTGCCCATAAGGCAGCCGATCAGGCTGACGACGCCGTCGGCAGTCAGCACCCGCGTGGTGGGATATTCGTCACCGGCTGCTTCCGCGCTCTCGACATTGTCCATGGCCTCGACGAGGTCATAGATGCCGAACGGAATGGCAGTGACCAGGATGATGCCGAGGAACTCGAAGCCGGAGAAGACATAGCCCACCGCCGGGATTGGCACCGAGAAGCCGAAGTTTGCGAAGGCTGCGCCCACGCCTGTGAGACTCAACCCGCCAAGGCCGAGCCCGAACAGGTTCGAACCCCAGGCGATGATCATGCCGGCCGCAATCGCCACGAGGCCTGCGGGAATGCCGCGCCAGTATTTCACGCCGCCGAACCAGCTCACCAGGATGATGGCGAAGCATACAAGGCCGATCTGCGGCGTCATATACATCTCCAGCGCAGGCCGCATCGAGATGAAGGTAACGGAGACGCCGGCAAGCGTGCCGAGCAGTGCCGCGCGCGGCGTGATCTTGCGGATGAACGGCGCGATGAAGCCGCCGATCATCAGGATGAAGCTCTGGAAGAACACCCAGACCAGGCCGGCTGACCAGCCCTTGAGCGGATCGCCGGTCTTCAAGGTGATCGGCAGCATGATCACGAAGGTGACGATGAACATGTGCGGCACGCTGACGCCCGACGGCAGCGCGCAGACGTCGTTGCGGCCGGTCTTCTGCGCGAGCCGATAAGCGAGGAAGGCGTAGTAGAAGGTGGAGAGGCACATCATCAGCCCGAGCGCGGGCAGGATGCGGCCGAACACGAGACTATCAGGCATCTTCAACACGAAACGAAGCAGGCCCGTGAGCACCAGCATGTTGACGAGGATGTTGGTGCCGAAGCCGAAAAACGCGTTCCAGTCGCCCGATGTCCATAACGCCGGTTTAAATTCGGACGTATTGCTTTCAGATTTGCCGGCCGTCCCCGTCAAAGTGCTCATGAGAACCCCCTATGTGGTCGAAATCGTCATCGCCTCCAGTACTGCGGCTGAGCTGGCGACCCAGCCGAAGATGCCGCCCTGGGCCTTGATCATCTTCAGGCCCATCTCGTGAAACTCGGGGAAATAGGATGCGCAGCCATCCGAGATGACGACGCAGCGATAGCCGCGGTCATTGGCCTCGCGCACGGTGGTGTTGACGCACACCTCGGTGGTGACGCCGCACACGAGCAGATTCTCGATGCCATATTTCTCCAGCACATCGGTCAGCTCGGTGGCGTAGAACGCGCCCTTGCCGGGCTTGTCGATCACGACCTCGCTGTCGAGCGGATAGAGCTCCGGAATGATGTCGTGGCCGGCTTCGCCACGAATGAGGATGCGGCCCATCGGGCCGGGATCGCCGATCCGCAGCGACGGCGCGCCACGCTCGACTTTCGCCGGCGGCGCATCGGACAGATCGGGCAGGTGACCTTCGCGGGTGTGGATCACCAGCATGCCGGTGTCGCGCGCCGCCTTCAGCACCGCGCCAATCGGCTTCACCGCGCGCGCAAGCTGGCTGACATCATTGCCAAGCGTCTCGCCGAAACCACCGGGCTCCATGAAGTCGCGCTGCATGTCGATGATCACGAGAGCAGTCGACGACCAGTCGAGCCTGATCGGCTCGGGCTCGGCACTGATGACGCCCAGTGTCGGCTTGGCTGAGTTCAACATGACGCAGGCCCCCGCGAGAACTCTCTTTGAGGAGAGTTCTGCAAGCACCGTGCCATTGTGTACAATTGCGTTGACGTGCGAGTTGAAACGAAAATCGATGCGTGCTCAGAAGGTTACGTCAGACGTCGACGTCTGCTTATTCCCTGTGCGACGGCTTTGCGACGTGCATTTGCTTAAAGGATGAGCGGCCTCCGTCGTCATTCCGGGGCGCCGCGCAAGCGTCGAACCCGGAATCCATCGAGCAGCAAAACATGAGGCGAAATGGATTCTCGGATGCGCAATTGCGCATCGTAGCTCGCCTACGCACGCCCCGGAATGACGAGGGTGGTGTTACCGCCCCGCTCCATACAGCCGCCGATACTCCTCCTCATAGGGCGCGTACGAAGCCTTCAGCGTCGCCATGTTGAGCAGCATGGTCGCGACCATCGCGCCAGCCTTGTCGAACACCCGCGTCTTGACCCAGGCGCTTTCGGTGCGACGGCTGCCGGACAGCGCGACCACCTCGCGTTCGACTTCGTACTCTTCGTCAACGAAGAGCGGCCCCTTCACCAGCCGGATCTCCTGGTCAGCGAACAGGCCGACGGCCGGTCCCTTCGCCGGCAGCGGATCGTCCTTGGAACGGTACTGGAACAGCACGCTCAGCATTTCCATCGGGATGATCGCCTTCCGCCACGGATTGTCGGCGCTCGAATAGTAAGGCGAGCTTTCGGTGATGACTGCGAGCTTCTGCCTGAGGGAGAACGGATAGAGGTCGCCCATGTTCTGGTCGAACGCCATCCGCACCGGCTGCCGCTTGCTCGTCTTCGCCACCTTCACGTCGCGCAGGATCACCGGATCGGTGAGCGGCTTGAGCTCTGTCAGGCGCGTCTCCAGCGCTGTCGCAGCGTGGGGATCGCCGACTGACGCCGTGCCGCGCAGCACCTCGGTGCCGTCGCGCTTTATCATCTGGATCTGGCACTGACTCGTTCCAGGCAAAGGCTTTGACAGGATCGCCTGCACGTCCTCGGCTTCGAAACAGGCGTTGCGATAGTGCGCAGAGAGACAACCACTCTCGAACCATGCCCGCCCCCACAGCCGCGCGCCGAGCGGCGCGAACTGGCTGAAATGCGTGGGGCCTTCGATGGTACCGCCCTTGAAGCCGAGCTTCTGCGCGGTGGCGTCGTCGTGGATGGAGGCATGCGCGTCGTAAACCTGCGCGTGCAGCATCTGGCGCGGCTGACGCCACGGCCCGATCAGAGCCTCGGCGGTTTCGGTGATCTCGGTATTGAACGCGTTCGCTGTCATCGGTTCCTCCACAGGCAGCCATGACTAGCAGGCCCGCCACGGATGCGGCCAGCGATATTGACTTCGAGGCTCCATGCTTTTGACTGCAAGCATCCGCTTCGCAAGTCGCCAATCTTTCCGCGGCGCAAAATTCCCACCTGATACGACAACGAGGACTGCTGAAATGACGCTGTTGCAGGTCGAGCTGGACGATAAATACCGGCTCGAATCGAAGCGGATCTTCCTGTCCGGCACCCAGGCCCTGGTCCGCTTGCCCATGTTGCAGCGCGAACGCGACCGGCTCCAAGGGCTCAACACCGGCGGCTTCATCTCCGGCTATCGCGGTTCCCCGCTTGGCATGTACGACCACGCGCTGTGGCGCGCGAAGTCGCATCTGCAGCAGCACGATATCGCCTTCGTCCCCGGCCTGAACGAGGATCTGGCGGCGACCGCGGTCTGGGGCAGCCAGCAGGTCGGCCTGTTTCCCGGCGCCAAGGTCGATGGCGTGTTCGGCATCTGGTACGGCAAGGGTCCCGGCGTCGATCGCTCGGTCGATGCGCTCAAGCACGCCAACGCGGCCGGCACCTCACTCAACGGTGGCGTGCTGGCGCTTGCCGGCGACGATCATGGCTGCCAGTCCTCGACGCTGGCGCATCAGAGCGAGCAGGTGTTCGCGGCGGCGCTGATTCCCGTGATCAATCCGGCCACGCTGCAGGATTATCTCGATCTTGGCCTCTACGGCTTTGCGCTGTCGCGCTTCTCCGGCTGCTGGGTCGGCTTCAAGGCCATCAGCGAGACCGTGGAAAGCTCGGCGTCCATCTACAGCGATCCTGAACGCATCAAGATCGCACTTCCCGATGATTTCGAGATGCCGCCCGGCGGCCTCAACATCCGCTGGCCCGATCCGCCGCTGGAGGCCGAGCGGCGCCTGTTCGGGCCGAAGATGCAAGCGGTGCAGGCCTTCGCCCGCGCCAACCAACTCGATCGCATCGTGCTCGATTCCAAGCCCGCCCGGCTCGGCATCATCGCGACCGGCAAGGCCTATCTCGATCTGCGCCAGGCGTTGGCCGACCTCGGCATTACCGACAAGGACGCGCAGGATCTCGGCTTGCGCATCTACAAGGTCGCGCTGACCTGGCCGCTGGAGGAAAGCGGCGCCAAGCGCTTTGCCGAAGGCCTGCAGGACGTGCTCGTTGTCGAGGAGAAGCGCGGCTTCATCGAAGACCAGCTGATGCGCATCCTCTACAATATCGATGCGTCGAAGCGCCCGACTATCGCCGGCAAGCGCGATGAGAGCGGGGCGCCGCTGCTGCCGAGCGAAGGCGAACTGACGCCGACCATCGTAGCGGGCGCGTTGGTCGCGCGCTTGCGCAAGCTCGGCCATCACAGCCCGGTGCTGGAGCAGCGCCTCGCGCGGCTCGAGGCCTTCGACAATCCCGTCACGACCAGTTCGCAGATCAAGCTCGCGCGGACGCCCTTTTTCTGCTCGGGCTGCCCGCACAACACCTCGACGCGCGTACCCGAAGGAAGCCGCGCCATGGCCGGCATCGGTTGTCACGGCATGGCGCTGAGCATGCCGACACGGCGCACCGACCTGATATCGCATATGGGCGCCGAGGGCGTGAATTGGATCGGCCAAGCGCCCTTCACCACCGAGAAGCACATCTTTCAGAATCTCGGCGATGGCACCTATACTCACTCCGGCTTGCTGGCGCTGCGCGCTGCCTCAGCGGCTGGCATCAATATCACCTACAAGATCCTCTACAACGACGCCGTCGCGATGACCGGCGGCCAGCCGGCCGAAGGTGCCTTCAACGTTGCGCAAATCGCGCATCAGGTCTGGGCCGAGGGCGTCAAGCGGCTCGCGATCGTCTCCGACGATCCCGGCAAATATCCTGAGGGGAACTACTTCCCACAAGGCGCGACCATCCATCATCGCCGCGAGCTCGATGCCGTGCAGCGCGAGCTGCGCGACATCAGGGGCCTCACGGTCATCATCTACGACCAGACCTGCGCCGCCGAAAAGCGCCGCCGCCGCAAGCGCGGCCTCTATCCCGATCCGGCCAAGCGCGCCTTCATCAACGAACTGGTCTGCGAAGGCTGCGGGGATTGCTCGCAAGCCTCCAACTGCGTCTCGGTGCAGCCGCGCGAGACCGAGTTCGGCCGCAAGCGCCAGATCGACCAGTCCAACTGCAACAAGGACTTTTCTTGCGTCGAAGGCTTTTGCCCGAGTTTTGTCACCGTCCATGGCGGCTCGCTGAAGCGCATGAAGACATCGGCGGTCGATTCCGGCCAGCTGTTCGCCGATCTGCCGCTGCCGCCGCTGCGTGAGCTGGACGGTCCCTACAACATCCTCGTCACCGGCATCGGCGGCACCGGCGTCATCACGATCGGCGCGCTGCTCGGCATGGCCGCCCATGTCGACGGCCGCGGCTGCTCGGCGCTCGACTTCACCGGCCTGTCGCAAAAAAACGGCGCGGTGATGAGCCATGTCCGCATCGCACCGAAGCCGGAGGAAATCTCGGCCGTCCGCATCACAACCGGCGGCGCCGACGTCATCCTCGGCTGCGACATGATCGTCTCGGCCGGCCCCGCCGCGCTCAGCCGCGCCGAGCGCGGCGTGACCAAGGCCTATATCAACGCCGACCTGCAGCCGACCGCGAGCTTCGTGCAAAACCCCGATCTCGATTTCGAGATGGGCACGATGCAGACCGTGCTGCGCGACGCCGTCGGCGACAAGAACCTTGACATCATCGACGCCACCGGCGTTGCCGCGGCACTGATGGGCGACAGCATCGCGACCAATCCCTTCATGCTGGGCTTCGCCTTCCAGAAGGGCGCAATCCCGCTGTCGCTGGAGGCCCTGCTCCGCGCAATCGAGATCAACGGCGCCGCGATCGAGATGAACAAGCTCGCCTTCACCTGGGGCCGCCTCGCCGCTCACGACATGTCACGCGTGCGCAGCGTGCTGCAGTTCAAGAGCCGCGCCTCCGCCGCGACCAATTCGCTCGACGATGTCATCGCAACCCGCGCGGAGTTCCTGACGGGCTATCAGGACAAGGCCTACGCCGACCGCTATCTTGCGGCGGTTGCGAAGGTGCGCAAGGCAGAAACGGCCGCTTCGCCTCGGTCTTCGGAGTTGACCGAGGCCGTGGCAAAGAACCTGTTCAAGCTGATGTCCTACAAGGACGAATACGAGGTCGCGCGTCTCTACACAGATGGCAGCTTTGCCAAAAAGGTGTCGGAGAAATTCGACGGCAACTTCACGCTGAAGTACCATTTGGCACCGCCGATCTTCGCCAAGCGCGACAAGACGACGGGACGGCTTCAGAAGCAGGAGTTCGGCGGCTGGATGATCCACGCCTTCCGCGTGCTGGCGAAGCTGAAATTCCTGCGTGGCGGCCCGTTCGATCCGTTCGCCCGCACCGAGGAGCGCCGGATGGAGCGGAAGCTGGTCGCGGATTATCTTGACATGATCGATCAGCGGATGGCTGGACTGAAGGCGGAGCAAATCCCGCTGCTGACGCGGCTCGCGCGTGTTCCGGAAACCATCCGCGGATTCGGCCACGTCAAGGACGCCAACGTCAAGCTGGCAGCGGCCGAGAAGGCGCGGCTGGAAGCGGAGCTGGAGAACAGCCGCTTTGCCGCGGCAGCGGAGTAGCGTTGCCACACACTCAGTGGCATCGCCCGGCTCGACCGGGCGATCCAGTACGCCGAGACGGTTGTGATTGAATCGATGAGCCGCGGCGTACTGGATGCCCCCGCTTTCGCGGGGCATGACAGCGGTGGAGATGGCTAGACTGAGCCTGAGGCTGCTGCCGTTCCGATAGCCGTTGCAGCCCCCTCCGCCAGATGCCGCCCGGCAATATAGCCGAACGTCAGTGCCGGTCCGAGCATGATGCCCGGGGCCGGGCAATTCCCGTTCGTGATCGAGCCCATGTCGTTGCCGCAGGCATAGAGCCCCGCGATCGGCGTGCCGTCCTCGCGCAGCACGCGCGCCTGCGCATCGACCTTCATGCCGATCGCCGTGCCGAGATCGGCTGGATAGATCCGCATTGCAAAGAACGGCGCACCGACGATCGGCGCGACGCAAGGATTGGGCTTGTGCGCAGCATCGCCGTGGTGCCGTTGGTAGATGGTGCTGCCACGGCCGAATTCGGGATCGCGGCCCTCCTTCGCATCGACATTATAGCTCGCGATTGTCGCCGTGAGCACAGCCGGCTTGATACCGATCTTGGCCGCGAGCTCTGCGATGTCGGGCGCCTCAATCAGTTCGCCGCCGGCCACATATCGCCGCACGTTGCGCGTGAACGGCCTGATGCGGCCGAGACCGTAGCTCCACAGGAACGGGCGGTCGCAGACCAGGTAGAACGGCCGGTCCCGCTCGCCATTGGCATCGCGCAGCATGGCGAGCGCGAACTCATGGTACGGCAGCGCTTCATTGACGAAACGGCGACCGGCGGCGTTGACGGCAATCACGCCGGGCTTGGCGCGGTCGGTCACCATGTGGGGAAACACACACCTTCTGCCGTCGGCGCGTCGGAAGAGCGAGGCCGGCACCCAATAGGCCGGGCTCGTCGCCTCCGTGTTGAGCGCAGCGCCAGCCGTCGTTGCAAGGCGAATTCCATCGCCCGTGGTCGAGGTGTCGGTCGCCGAGACCAACCCGGCTGCCGCAGGGAAGAAACGTTTGCGCAGGATGGCATCGTGCGAGAAGCCGCCCGTCGCCAGGACCACGCCGCGCCGCGCGGTGATCAGGCGATCGCGCGCGCCATGACGAATGACTACACCGCTGACACGGTCAACCTGCATCGACAGATCCTCGACATCGGCACTGAAGAGGATCTCCACCCGTCGCGCCAGCAGCGAGGCGTAAAGCCGCGCGGCGAGCGCGTTGCCGACATGCAGCGTCGTCCCGCGGGACCAGCGCAGCCGTTGCAGCGCGTATTGGGAAACGAGCCGTGCCACGCGCAGGGTCGACCGCAACGATTTTCCGACGCGGCATAGATGTGGAATGTCGAGACAATCGACCATCATCCCGCCGAAAAGCATGAACTCCGGCAGTGGTGGGCGCAGCCGCGCGAAAGCTTCGCCTAGCCGTGTTGCGTCGAAAGTCACGGGCTGCAGCACTCGCCCGCCAGATGTCGCACCTAGCCGCTCCGGATAATGGTCCGGGCAGGCTTTCACCGGCTGAAGCTGCACCTCGGTCCTGGCTTCGAGATAGGCGATCGCCTCCGGGCCGCGCGCGAGAAAGGCAGCGCGCAGGCCCGCGTTGGCGGGCTCGGGCACCGTACTCGACAGATACTGGACTGCATCCGCGATGCTGTCGGCGAGCCCCGTCTCCTTCATCTTGGCATTGGCGGGGATCCAGACCATGCCGTCGGACCACGCCGTGGTGCCGCCGACGAAGGCGGTCTTCTCGATCACCAGCACACGCAGGCCTTCAGCGGCGGCGACGGCCGCAGCCGTCATGCCGCCGGCACCCGCGCCGATGACAATGACGTCGTAGGTCTCATGCGCCGGCATCATGCGGCTGGGATCCGGAGGCGAGGCATGACACCGTCATACCCCGCCCGCCGTCCCGCAGCTAGCGCTGCGGCTTCCGCTCGATCGGATCGATATCGATCGCCCGCAGCCGTCCGAGCCGCAGCACGTCCATGGCGAGCCGCCGGCCGATCCGGTCGCGATCGAGCACGCGGATCAGATCATCGACGCCGTTGATTTCGACGCCGTCAAGCCTGATCACGACGTCGCCAGGCAACAGGCCGGCCTTCGCCGCCGGTCCGTCCGGCTCGATCTGCATCAAGAGCGCACCCATCTTGTTCTCGACGCCGGCGAGCACCGCGTGCCGCCGCGGCACCGGCGCGGTCTGCCCGGCAACGCCGATATAGGCGCGGCGGACATAGCCGTGGCGGATGATCTCCGACAGCACGAATTGCGCGGTGTTGCTGGCGACCGCAAAGCAGATGCCTTGTGCCCCATTGATGATGGCCGTGTTGATGCCGATCACCTCGGCATTCGACGACACCAGCGGACCACCGGAATTGCCGGGGTTGAGCGCGGCATCGGTCTGGATCACGTCCTCGATGGTGCGGCCGCTCACAGATCGGATCGAGCGCCCGAGCGCCGAGACCACGCCGGCGGTGACGGTCGATTCGAAGCCGAGCGGATTGCCGATCGCGATCACGAGCTGGCCGCGCCGCAGCGTCTTGGAGTTGCCAAGCGCGGCATACGGCAAGTCGCGCACGCCGTTGGCGCGCAGCAGCGCGAGATCCGTATCCGGATCGACGCCGAGCACCCGGGCGTCGCCGACATGGCCCTCGACATCGCGTAGCCGGATCTCCTTGGCCGAGCCGACCACATGGCTGTTGGTGAGCACGAGGCCATCAGGCGAAATCACGATGCCCGAGCCAAGCCCGCCACGCTCGCGGCCATTCGGCGTTTTTGGTCCCGTCTCAACGCGCACGACGGCAGGACCGACGCGGTCGGTCACATCGATCACGGCGTTGGAATAGGCGTCCAGCAGGACCCGGTCATCGACGGGGGCAGATTCTGTCGTTCGCGATGACGCTGCGTCATCGACGATATCTGAGGTGAAATCCAGCATGGCAAGAATCCTTGAAGCTCACACAGATGGTGGCCTGTGCCCTGCCGCGCAAGGGACCCGCCTGGGACGCGGGACTGAACTGCCCAGATGGCTAGGGCGCGCGCCGCAGTGTGCCGCCCCTCGCCTTGACCGGATCGAGCAGCGACCAGTCTCCGTCGGGGAGCACGTGGCCCTTGGGAAATGGCGCGCGCAGCTCCAGTCCAAGCGAGCGCAGCACGCGGTCGTCGCGGTAGTAGCATTGCAGCACAACACGAACGAGCGTTGCCGCAGCCGCGCCGCCGTTCTTGCGAAACTCCTGCGCCACGGCATCGCGCTGCGTCGCGCCGAGCTCGGCGAGCGGCCCGCCGGCCAGCCGCGCCAGATGGTCCAGCGCTGCCGCCACCATCTTGGTGTCGCGGCCGAGCGTCGCCAGCATGTCGGCCTGGATCGCGGCATCGTCGGCGCCGGGCACCTTGTACTCGTCACTGGCGGGCACGATCATCGCGGCGATGGTGCGGAGGTCGTCGCGCTGAGCGCGCGTGAGTTGCTTGTCAGCGGTCATGACGGCCTCAATCGAACAAATTGGCGAGGCGCTGCTTCATCTGGTCGGCGATGTAGAGCGCAAGGGCCTGGATGGTGGAGGTCGGGTTCACGCCGCCCGAGGTGACGAAGATGCTGCCGTCGACGATGAAGAGGTTCTTCACGTCATGCGTGCGGCCCCATTCGTTGACGACGGAGCGCTTGGGGTCAGTACCCATCCGCGCGGTGCCGAGCAGGTGCCAGCCGCCCCAGGGGATCGGGGAGTTGACGCAGATGTCGGTTGCGCCGGCCATCTCCAGCACCTCGCGGCCGCGGGCGAGCGCATGGTCCATCATCCTCCGGCTGTTCTCGGAGATCGTGTAGTCGATCTTCGGCGCGGGAATGCCGTGGCCGTCCTTCAGCACGGGATCGAGCGTGACCTGGTTGTGCTCCTCCGGAAGATCCTCGCAGATCGCCGAGAAGCCCAAGCGGTGCCCATTGAGCTTGCGGAAGACGCGGTGGTGATCCGCGCCCCACGGCAGAATGCCCTTCTGCTCGCTGATGACGGCCTCGAACACGGGACCGGCCCCGCGCACGAACTGAACGCCATAGCCGCGCACGAAGCCGCGCGAGAGGTCCGTGTCGTACCACTGCTTGCTCCACAGGCAGGTCGGCGGCGCGCGGTTCGAGTCGGTCGGCTCCTTCACATAGCCGTAGATCTGCGCATAGGGATGGAACATCAGGTTCTTGCCGACGAGCCCCGACGAATTGGCAAGGCCGTTCGGAAAGCGGTCGGATTTCGAATTGAGCAGCAGTCGCGGCGTGCCGACGCCATTGCAGGCGATGATCACGACATGCGCGGGCTGGAACTGCTCGACGCCATCCTTGTCGTAATAGACCACGCCCGAAGCCATGCCGTTCTCGTCGGTAGTGATCTCGCGCACGCGGCAATGCGTGCGGAGCTCGACACCGGCGCGAATTGCATGCGGCCAATAGGTGATGTCGGTCGAGGATTTTGCGCCTTGCGCGCAGGCCGGCGTACAATGGCCGAGATTGATGCAGCGCGCCCGGCCTTCATAGTCCATGGTCGCGACCGTCGTGTCCGACGGCCACCAGTGCCAGCCGAGCTTGTTCATGGCCTTGGCGACGATGGCCCCGGACAATCCCATCGGCTGTTGCGGCATCGGCGGATGGGTCAATGGCGAGAGCGGATCGCCTGACAGGCCCGACGTGCCCATCATGCGGTCGTTCTCTTCAAAGAACGGCGTCAGCGCGTCATAGTCGATCGGCCAGTCGTCGGCGACGCCGTCGAGCGTCTTCACCTTGAAATCGGACGGATGCAGCCGCGGCCAGTGCGCGGTGTACATCACCGTCGAGCCGCCGACGGCGTTATAGTTCACGACCTTGATCGGCGAATTGTCGTCGTTGACAGGATAGTCCTCGGGCCGGCCGCGGATATTGGGGCTCGACGACCATTCGCCGAAGAACCTGGCCTCCCAATCCCGGCCCGTGCTCGGATATTCCGCCGGGTTCATCCAGCCGCCCTGCTCCAGGCAGAGAATATGCATCTTGGTCTCGGCCAGCGACCACGCCACCGCAGCGCCAGAAGCGCCGGCGCCGATGATCAGGACGTCCACGGGGTCTTTCATCGAAAAGTCTTCCTCCCGCCCTCGCCACTTCCCGGGCGATTCGGCCATCACGGCTTACAAGGCTGCAGAACGATAGGGGTAGACCGGCCGGCGAGTAAAGGCTGGCTGGCGAATGTCGCACTTCGCACAACGCAGACCATTGGTCTGGCGATGACCGGATGCTAGGAACGAGGAGCCAGAGCAATCGACAGCGAGACATGATGTCCTTCGAAAATTCATCGGCCGCCGCCCGCGCCTTCGCCCTTGTTTTATTTCTCGCTCTAGCCGGGTTCTTGGGGACCTCCAATCCTGCCGCCGCGCTGACTGCGGCTGCGACGATCCGGGATGCCAATTCGATCCAGCTCGGCGACGTCACCTACCGGCTCGACGGCGTCGACGCGCCCGAGCTCGACCAGGTCTGCATCGACGACCACGCTGATTCCTGGACCTGCGGCATCGAGGCCCGCGACCAGCTCACCAAGCTGATCGGCGGCAAGCCGGTGCGCTGTGACGACGTCGGTCCCGAGAAGAAATTCGGCAAGCGCCACCGCGCGATCTGCACGGTCGAGGGCGACAAGGTCTCGTTGAACGAGCAACTGGTCAGGCTGGGCTTTGCCATCGCCCGCGAGCCGCTCAAGGCCAATGTCAAGCCGGCGGCGGCCGAGGCGAAGACGGCGTCATCAGGCATCTGGAAGGGCTGCTTTGTTGCACCGCAAGAATTCCGCACCGGGAAGAAGGACGGCGCCCTGCTCGGCGCCGCCTGCCGCCCCGACCGCGACAAGGAGATTCGGGCGGTGCTGTTTCCGGATGAGCTGACGGCGCCGCCGAGCTGCGCCATCAAAGGCAAGCTCGCAGTGCGCGCCCGCGTCACCGGCAATATCGGCATCTATCACCTCAGGGGCTGCCCGAGCTACGCCGCGACGACCAAGCCGGACCGCTGGTTCTGCTCGGAGGACGACGCCCAGGCCTCGGGCTTCCGCAAGGCCTATAATTGCCGCCGGCCAAAGTGAACATTTGGTTCACGCAGCCGTGAGTGGTAGCCGGAGACAGTAATGATCCGGAATTGAACTGAAACGGGAGTTGCTGCACCTATATGTGTACGCAAGCGCTTTGCGCGGGCGTTTCCTTGGCAGACGATCCTCATCGGATTGTCCTTGCTCGGGCGTTTCCTCCCTAGACTTGGGCCGCTTGTCACGCACAAGCGGCTCTTCTTTTTTGTACAGCGCTAGCTGTGCATCCGGATGAACTGATCCATCGGCGGCATGTTCTGGTTGAGATGCGACATGATCCAGACGGTGCCTCCGACCACCAGGAAGACGACCAGCAGCCCGAAGGCCAGCGCCAGCACGTTGTTGGTGTTGTCCGGGCCCGTGGTGATGTGCAGGAAGAACACCAGATGCACGCCCATCTGCGCGATCGCGAGCACGATCAGTGCGACGGGGATCGATGGCTGCCAAACCAGATCGGTGCCCGCGATGAAGAACGAGGTCGCCGTGAGGATTAGCGCCAGCCCAAGACCGACGACATAGCCAAGCACCCGCTCGCCGACACTGTGTTGCTCTTCGTCGCCCGGCGCGAGATCATGTCCGGCCGGCATATGCGTCTGATCGCTCATGCGCCACCCCCTAGCAGGTAGACGACGGAAAACACCCCGACCCAGATGATGTCGAGCGCATGCCAGAACAACGCAAAGCACATCATCCGACGCAGCACGTCGGCGCGAAAGCCCTTGGCGAAGACCTGCGCCATCATGGTGAGCAGCCAGAGCACACCGGCCGAGACATGCAGGCCGTGACAGCCGACCAGCGAGAAGAACGCGCTCAGGAAGGCGCTGCGTGACGGCCCATAGCCGCGCGACACGAGGTCGGCAAACTCCCTGAACTCGATGGCGAGGAAGATCAGCCCGAGCACGCAAGTCACGGCCATGCCGAGATAGAACCAGAACCGATTGCGCACGTCGGCGGCGATGCCGGCCATGCCGCAGGTAAAGCTCGACAGCAGCAGGCAAACCGTCTCGATCGCGACGTTACGCTGCTCAAAAATCTCCGAGCCCTTGGGGCCGTCAGCGGTCTGGTTGACCAGCACGGCGTAAGCCGCAAAGAAGCAGGAGAACATCACGATGTCGGAGAGCAGGAACACCCAGAAGCCATAGGCGGTCACGGTCCGCTTTGGCGCGGGCCCAGGATGCTCGATGACACGACCGATGTGATGGGGATCGGCGTGCGCGCGGCCGGCGGTCGCGGTCATCGACATCAGATCGCCCCCGCCATGCTGACGAGGCTGCGCCGCTCCTCGAGATTGACGCGGTCGATCGCGGCGACTTCGGCTGCCGGAATCACGTATTCGTCATGGTCGCGCCAGGCGAACACGACGAAGGTCGCGAAGGCGCCGATGCCGCCCAAAATCACCATCCACCAGATGTGCCAGATCAGAGCAAAGCCCATGATCGTGGCAAAGAACGCGCAGACGAAGCCGGTCGGCGAATTCCGGGGCATTTCGATGTCGTGATATTCGGGTACTTCGTGCTGGAGCGACTGCTGCAGGGCCAGGGCCTTCATGTCCCAATAGGCATCCTCGCCGCGGACATCAGGATGGAAGGCGAAGTTGAACACCGGCGGCGGCGACGAGGTCGCCCACTCCAGCGAGCGGCCGTCCCAGGGATCGCCGGTGCGGTCGCGCAAGGCCTCGCGGTTGCGAATGCTGACCACGAGCTGCATGATCTGGCAGATCACGCCGATCGACAGCACGGCCATGCCGATGGCCGCCACGATCATCCACGGCCGCCACTCCGCAACATTATAGTGCTGCAAGCGCCGCGTCATGCCGAGCATGCCGGCGACATAGAGCGGCACGAAAGTGATCCAGAAGCCCGTGAAGGTGAACCAGAACGCCAGCTTGCCCCAGCGCTCGTCGAGACGGAAACCGAATGCCTTGGGAAACCAGTATTCGAAGCCGGCAAAAGCGCCGAACAGCACCCCGCCGATGATGACGTTGTGGAAATGAGCCACCAGGAACATGCTGTTGTGGAGCATGAAGTCCGCCGGCGGTACCGCGACCAGCACGCCGGTCAGTCCGCCGATGATGAAGGTGACCATGAAGCCGACCGCCCACAGCATCGGCGTCGCAAAGCGGATGCGACCGCCATACATCGTGAACAGCCAATTGTAGATCTTCACGCCCGTCGGCACCGCGATGATCATGCTGGCGATGCCGAAGATGGCGTTGACGTCGGGGCCTGCGCCCATGGTGAAGAAATGATGCAGCCAGACCATGAAGGAGATGACGCAGATCGCCATGGTCGCAAGCACCATGGAGCGGTAGCCGAACAGCGCCTTGCCGGAGAAGGTCGAGACCACCTCGGAGAAGATGCCGAAGGCCGGCAGCACCAGAATGTAGACCTCCGGATGCCCCCAGGCCCAGATCAGATTCATGAACATCATGACGTTGCCGCCGGCTTCATTGGTGAAGAAGTGAAAGCCGAGGTAACGGTCGAGCAGCAGCATCGCGAGCGTCGCTGTGAGGATCGGGAACGCCGCGACGATCAGGAGGTTCGAGGCCAGCGTGGTCCAGCAGAACATCGGCATGCGCAGATAGTTCATGCCCTTGGTCCGCAGCTTCAGCACTGTCGTGACAAGATTGATTCCGGCGACCAGCGTCCCGACACCGGAGATCTGGAGCGACCAGGCGTAATAGTCGACGCCGACACCCGGCGAGTAGGACAGCCCCGACAGCGGCGGAAAGGCGAGCCACCCGGTGCGGGCGAATTCGCCGATCACGAGCGACAGATTGACCAGCAGGGCACCTGTCGCGGTGAGCCAGAAGCCGACCGAATTGAGGGTCGGAAACGCGACATCGCGGACGCCGAGCTGAAGCGGCACGACGAGGTTCATCAGTCCGATCACGAACGGCATCGCCACGAAGAAGATCATGATGGTACCGTGCGCAGAAAAGATCTGGTTATAGTGCTCCGGCGGCAGATAGCCTTGCGACTGATAGGCGATCGCTTGCTGAATCCGCATCATGATGGCGTCGCTGCCGCCACGCAGCAGCATCACCGAGGCCAGCAGGATGTACATGACGCCGATCCGCTTGTGATCGACGCTGGTGATCCATTCGTGCCAGAGATAGGGCAGATGCCCTTTCACGACGACCCAGATCAGCACTGCGAGGATCGCAACCAGCACCACGCCACCCGCGATCAGCGGAATAGGTTGATCGAACGGAATAGCGGACCAGTCGAGCTTACCGAGCATCAACGCCTCCAGTGTGGGGACGGCCGGCATCGGAGACGAGCTCCGGCCCCGGCCCTGGCGGAATGTGCTGGGTTGCGATCAGGTCGAACAGGCGGGGATCGTCGAGCCGATAGGTCGGCCTGTCCTTCTCGATGCCCTGCTGCATCAGCTTCTTGTAGCTGTCCTCGTTCAGCACGGCATCGGTCTTCGCTGTGGTTGCGACCCAGTCCGGAAATGAGAGCGGCGAGACCACGTTGACGTCGAACATCATGTCGGGAAAGCCGTCGCCGGAGAAATGCGCCGAGAGGCCTTGCAGCTTGCCCTCATTGTCGGCACGCAGGTTCAAGTTCGTCACCATGCCGTTCATGGTGTAGATCATGCTGCCGAGCTGCGGGATGAAGAACACGTTCATCACGCTCGACGACGTCAGCTGGAAATTCAGTTCGGCACCTGCGGGAATTGTCAAACTGTTGACGGTCGCAATGCGCTGGTCGGGATAGATGAAGAGCCATTTCCAGTCGAGCGAGACGGCTTGGATCCGCACCGGGCTGCCGGTGCCTGGCACGGGTGCTCTGGGATCGAGTTGGTGCGAGCCGATCCAGGCGACGCCGCCGAGCAGGATAACGGTCAGCGCAGGTATGGACCACACCACCATCTCGACGCGGCCGGAATAGACGAAGTCCGGCTGGAAGCGTGCTCTCGTGTTCGAGGCGCGAAACCAGAACGCAAAAGCGAGGATCGCGACAATGGTCGGTACCACGATCGCGAGCATGATGAAGACGGAATCGACCAGGATGGTGCTGTTGGCGGCAGCCACCGGCCCTTGTGGATCGAGCAGATTCATCGGCAAGCCACTGGCGATTGGGAAGCCCCGGAAGAGAGCCTAGCGCGGAAAAGGCTCCGCAACAAACGCGCCAGCGTCGGAGCGGTTCCTAAACACAAGGGGCAACCAAGCCCGATGAGCCGGCCGCAGCATGCAATTCCATGTGATGTCAATGACATGAACGCAGGAGCCGCGCTCTTCTCTCAGGTCGGATCGATTGCTAATGTGCACGAAAATAATGCGATGTATCGATCCAGGGAGCGAAGTGAGATGCGCCTCAAAGACAAGGTTGCGATCGTCGTCGGCGCCGGCCAGAGCCCCGGCGAAGGCATCGGCAATGGGCGCGCCACCGCTCTCACCTTCGCGCGCGAGGGCGCCAAGGTGCTGTGCGTCGATCACCACCTGGAATCGGCGCAGGAAACGGTTGCGATAATCACCGCAAAAGGCGGGACCGCCGCGGCCTTCAAGGCCGACGTGACCAAGTCCGCCGACATCAAGGCGATGGTAGCAGACGCCATATCGCGCTGGGGCCGGATCGACGTGCTGCACAACAATGTCGGCGTCAGCCTCGCCGGCGGCGACGCCGAGCTGCTGCAAATCACCGAGGAGGCGTTCGATCGCGTCGTCGCCATCAATCTGAAGAGCTGCATCCTCGCGGCCAAGGAAGTGATCCCGATCATGCGTGCGCAGAAGAGCGGGGCCATCATCAACATCTCGTCGATGGCAGCGATCACCACCTATCCCTACGTCGCCTACAAGGCGACGAAATCGGCCATGATCGCCTTCACCGAGCAGCTCGCCTACCAGAACGCCGAATACGGTATCCGCGCCAACGTCATCCTGCCCGGCCTGATGAACACGCCGATGGCTGTCGATACCCGCGCCCGCGAATGGCACAGGACCCGCGCCGAGGTAGAAGCCGAGCGCGACAGCAAGGTACCGCTACGCAAGAAGATGGGCACTGGCTGGGACGTCGCGAATGCCGCGCTGTTCCTGGCGTCGGATGAGGCGAATTTCATCACCGGCGTGACGCTGCCGGTGGATGGCGGAGCGAGTGTGCGGCGGGGATGAGGGCGGCAAGCACGATCATCGCGGCGCGCTTGTCACCCGCCAGATCGTGCCGCCAGTATCTTCCGAAATCAGCAGCGATCCATCCTTGGCCACCGCGATCCCCACCGGACGTCCCCACACCTGGCTGTCGTTCACGACAAAGCCCGTGACAAAATCCTCGTACTCCCCGGTCGGCTTGCCGTCCTTCATCCTGATGCGGATCACCTTGTAGCCGGTGCGCTTCGAGCGGTTCCAGGAGCCGTGCTCAGCGGCGAAGGCGTCGCCCTGATATTCGGACGGAAACTGCGTGCCCTGGTAGAAGGTCATGCCGAGCGAGGCTGAATGCGGCTGTATCAACACGTCCGGGATCGTCACCTTGTCCTTGAGGTCCGGCCGCGCGCCGGCATGACGCGGGTCTTCATTGCTGCCGATGTAGAACCAGGGCCAGCCGTAGAAGGCGCCCTCCTTCACGCTGGTGACGTAGTCGGGCACGAGATCGTCGCCGAGTCCGTCGCGCTCGTTGGTCGAGCACCAGGGCATGCCGGTCTGCGGCTGGATCGCAAGGCCGACGCAGTTGCGTATGCCGGTGGCGTAAAGCTTGCGGTCTTTGCCCTCGGGGGTGAACGAGAGCACCGCGGCACGCTCCGCCTCATAGCCCCAGGACGCACCAAGCGCTTGGGTGCGCGCCCAGGCCTCGAGCCCCCCGGGCGGGCTGCCCATGCCCTCGGCGACATTGCTGGCGGAGCCGACCGACACCAGCATGCGCTTGCCGTCAGGCGTGAACACGATGTCGCGGGTGGAATGGCCCGATCCATGCGCCAGGTTGGCCACCACCACATCGGCCTTGCCCGAGGCCTTCAGGTCGCCGGCACGATAGGCAAAGCGGACGACGTTACCGGCATTGGCGACATAGACCCATTGCGGATTGTCGCCATTCGGGGAGAAGGCGATGCCGAACGGTCGGGTGAGCCCGCTGGCAAAGACCTCGTTGCTCGCAACCTTGCCGCCCTCTCCGAGACGCAACACACGAATGCGGCCCGGCCCGGTCTCGGCAACGAAGATATCGCCATTGGGCGCGAGGCGCAGCACGCGGGGGTCGGAGAGGCCGTCAGCCAAAAGCTCAATCTTGAATCCGTCAGGCACATCAGGTGTCGCGCTGCCGCGCGCGGTCACGCGCGTGGGATTTGAGACCGAGGGCGTGGCACCGGGCTTGGCCAGATCCTGCGGACGGATCAGCCTGACGGTGCCGGGCTTGTCGGCCTGCCAGCTACCAAAGGCATCCTTGCCCTGCAGCACGGGCTCACCTTGGGCAACGGTGCAGACGCTCAACAGCCATGCGGGCACCATCATGCGCGAAACATGAATCTTCACGCCACCTTCCTCCCGGACTTACCTGCCAAATCCCACGTCAGCTCATGCCCGCACGATGTGCAGATGGTGTGATCCATCGTACTGGAAAACGGTGCGGATCGGTGCAACAGATTGTAAGGGCACGGCCGCAGGTTGCGGTCATCAAAGCTGCGGCATCGGTGTCGCGATTGATGGGGTGATCATGTGGGGATCGATCGTATCGGAATGGGCGGGCCTGCTGCTGCGCTGGCTGCACGTGGTGGCCGCGATCGCCTGGATCGGCAGCTCGTTCTATTTCATCGCCCTCGATCTCAGTCTCAAGCCCAGGAGCGATTTGCCTGACGGTTTGCAGGGCGAGGCCTGGCAGGTCCATGGCGGCGGCTTCTACCGGATCATGAAGTATCTGGTGGCTCCCGCCCAGATGCCGGACGAACTGACCTGGTTCAAATGGGAGGCCTACACCACCTGGCTGTCCGGCTTCGCGCTGATGGTGGTGGTGTATTATCTCGACGCCGACCTGTTCCTGGTCGACAAGTCGATCCTCGATCTCACGCCTTTCCAGGCCGGGCTGTTCAGCTTCGGCAGCCTCGCACTGGCGTGGCTGCTTTACGAGGCCGCCTGCCGCTCCGGGCTTGCGCAGCGCGAGCTGCCCTTCGCCATCGGCGGCTATCTGTTCCTGGTCGCGCTGACCTACGCCTTCACGCATGTGCTCAGCGGACGCGGCGCCTTCAACCAGATCGGCGCGCTGATCGGCACCATCATGGTCGCCAACGTCTTCGCGGTGATCATTCCGAACCAGAAGAAGATCGTGGCTAGCCTGATCGCAGGCAAGGCGCCCGATCCGAAGCTCGGCAAGGCCAGCAAGGAGCGCTCGGTCCACAACAACTATCTGACCCTGCCGGTCGTCGTGCTGATGATCAGCAATCACTATCCCCTGCTCTACGCCACGCGCTTCAACTGGATCATCGTCGCGATCGTGCTGGCGCTCGGACCGGTGATCCGCCACTTCTTCAACGAGGGACATGCCGGACGCAAATCGCCGTGGTGGGTATGGGGCGTGGCGGCAGTTGGCGCGATCGCGATCCTTTTTCTCTCCGCAGCTGGGCCGCGCGAGGTCAAGACCGGCGCGCTGTCGACGCAGCCGACACTCGCCAATGTCGAGGAGATCGTGATGTCCCGCTGCAGCATGTGCCATGCTGCCGAGCCGGTCTGGGCCGGCATCGTCACCGCGCCGAAGGGCATCCTGCTCGACGCACCCGAGCACATCCATCGCAACATCCGCCTGATCGGGCGCGTCGCGGCCTGGTCCAACGCGATGCCGCCGGGCAATATCACGGAAATGACCAGCGAGGAGCGCGCCGTCCTCGCCGCCTATATCGGCGAGCAGCATCACTGATCACAACGCGTCGATGCCGCGTTTCGCGGAATGAAAATCCGGATCTCCCCTCGATTTGAAAATGACTTGGGCGCTTATCCGGCGTAGACAGGACTGGCGGCCGCAGGCCGTCCAAGGTCAGTTCGCAATTGCCGGGGAAATCACAGTGGCCCTCAAGAACGTCATCGGTATCGACCACGCCGTGGTCATGGTGAAGGACCTCGACAAGGCTGCCGAGAACTATCGCCAGCTTGGCTTCACGCTGTCGCCGCGGGGCACCCACAGCGCGCATATGGGCACCGGCAACTACACCATCATGTTCGACCCCGATTATATGGAGCTGCTCGGCGTGCTGGTCGCAACCGAGCACAATGCGCCGGCGCGCGCCTTTGTCGAGCGACAGGGTGAAGGCATCGAGCGCATCGCCTTCACCGCGATCGATTCCACAGAAGGTGCCGAGGAAATCCGCGCACGCGGCTTCACGCCTGTTGGCCCGACCGATTTCGAGCGGCCGGTGACACTGCCTGATGGCACGGTCTCGGCCGCCAAATTCCGCACCTTCATGTGGCCGACCGCCGAAGCGCCCGGCGGCGTGCGCATCTTCGCCTGTCAGCACAAGACCCGCGAGACGGTGTGGATTCCCGAGCTGATGAAGCACGCCAACGCGGCGAAGCGGATCAGCCAGGTGCTGATCGCGGCGCCCGAGCCCGCAGCGGAAGCCGCTCATCTGGCGCGGCTGATCGATCGCGAGCCGAAGGCAGGGGCCGACGGCGCAGTGACAGTGCCCTCAGGCGGCGACCGCGCCGACTTCGTCTATCTGACGCTGGAGCAGCTCGGCAAGCGCTATCCCGGCGTGCCGCTCGCTGGCCTCTCCGGGCGCGGCGGCGCCGCGCTGGTGCTCATCAGCGGCGATCTCGCGGCGACCGAGAAGGCACTCGGCCCGGCAGGCGTCCGCAGCGGAGCGGCAATCGTCGTGCCCCCGGCCAAGGCCAATGGCACCCTGATCGCCTTCATCGCCGGCTGATCCTGAGCTGCTGTGGAACGGCAGGAAGCGGCCGCCGGCGTTCCTGCGACGGGAACACCGTACTAACACCGGTGGTCTTTCGGAATCGCAGCTTCGCCGCAATTACGGTTAAGAAGTCCTTGTCACCAGCGCTCGCTGGTCGTTCCCCACAGTTCGAGGACTCTTACCGAGATGCGATTTCTCGTCGCGGCTTGCGCTGCGTTCCTGCTTCTGATGTGCGACGTCAGCCCGGAGCCGACATGGCAAATCTCACATGTCGACCAGGCCACGCCGAAGTCCGATCGCGCGCCTTCCCTGGTGCCCCTCGTCGACCTCTTCCTCGCCAGCGTGCAGGCAATTGAACTTGCCAATGCGCGCGCGTCCTACGAGGAGACGATCGAGCCGGAGCCCGGTGTCGAAGGTGCCGCGGAGACTCCGCCGTCTCCGACTGAACAATTCTGCCGCGCGCTGAAGCAAGCGGCGGAGGAGAGCGGCATTCCCGTGCCGTTCTTTGCCCGCCTGCTCTGGCAGGAGAGCCGATTCAAATCCAACGAGGTCAGCCAAGCCGGGGCGCAAGGCGTTGCGCAATTCATGCCGGAGACCGCCGCCGAGGTCGGGCTCGACGATCCCTTCGATCCCATGAAGGCGCTGCCCGCATCGGCAAGATTCCTGCGCAAGCTCCGCGACGATTTCGGCAATCTCGGCCTCGCCGCAGCCGCCTACAACGCCGGCCCCGGCCGTATCCAGAAATGGCTCGCCAGGGAGAGCGAGCTGCCGCGCGAGACGCGCGACTATGTCCGCATCATCACCGGCACCAAAGCCGAAGACTGGATCGAGCGTTCGGATGCGCTGGCGATTCGGATCGACCTGCCGCGCGAGGCGCCGTGCGAGGGCGTCGGCAGCCTCTCCAAGATCAGGGACGTTGCCTGGGTGCCCGCGAGCCTCACGCCCTCGACGGCCAGCATCGTTCGCAAGGCCGAGCAGCTGGCGGCGCGCCTCGCGGCCAATCGCGCCCGCAAGCATCTCGCGTCCCTGCTCCGCAAGGGCGGCGCGGCCCGCGGCAAGGCGCGCAGCATGATCGCGGCCCGCGCCAAGGGTGGAGCGAAGGGGGCGAAGGCCCACGCCGTCCGCGTGGCGGCGCGCGAGCGCTCCTCGGGCTGATGGCATAGATCAGGAAGCCGCTCGATGGAGCGGCTTCCTGCGGCGGCTACTCGACCTCCTCGATCACGCGACGCTCGCGAGGCTCGACGACATAGGTCCGCGTGTCGCGATGGATGTAGCGGTAGTCCCGCAGACCCGGCGCGTCCTGGTAGACCGTGCTCGGGAACTCCTCGACCTCGACACTGTCAGGAACGCGATCGCCGACATGGATCTCGGTGCGCGCGGTGCTGCCGGTGGTCCGCACTTCGCTCCGCTCGGGGCGCGCCTTGACATGCTTGCGGATGACCTCGCGATCCCTATCCGAGAACTTGCTGGCGCTGCGCTCGCGCGTCGTCGTTGTCGTCGTCGCGGTGGATTGCCCTGAGTACGGCAGCACCGTTACGATCTTGTAGGTGGCGGGATCGACGATGACGATCTCGTCCTTGACCAGCGCAAAGCTGTAGCCGCGATATTGCGGCACGATCTCCACGACGTCAGGCGGCAGCGTCGCCAGCTGCACGTCGCGCGGCACCACCGTGCCGACGTTCAGCGAGAAATTCACGTTGGTCAGCGGCCGCACGTTCAGGTGCGAGATCGAGGCGCTGATCTTGGTCTCCTGCTGCCGGTCGAGCTTGACGTCGGTTCGGGCAGCCATCTGCGAATTGGTGTCGGTGCGCGCGCCCTGCGCCTGGTTGCTGCTCGGCGCCTGCTGAGCCTGGTTGTTGGTCGGCGCCTGCTGAGCCTGGTTGGTTCCGGTCGCGCTCGGCGCCTGCTGCGCCTGGTTGTTGGTGTTGGCGGGCGGCTGACTGCGATCCTGTGCCTGGTTGGTGTTCGTCGCAGGCGGATTGGCGCTTTGCTGGCTCGCGGGCGGATTGGTCGGGCTCGAGTTCGCCGTACCGGTCTGCGGCCGTGACGATGTATCCGTGTTGTTGGCCGCGTTGGTCCCGGAACCGGGGGATGCGGAAGATGGTGCGGTGCTCTGGTTATTCTGTGCCGACGGTCCCGACGTCGAGGGCTGCTGCGGCTGCGAGGTGGTCTGCTGCGACTGAGCCGTCCCTGATGGCGTGGTGGTGGAGGGCGTCGCGGATTTGTCTTGCGATGGTGCGGATTGCTGCGAGGTCGTGTTCGTGTTCGGCGCTTGCGCAAAGGCAGCGTTCGCCAGCACAAGTCCCAATGCGGTGGTTGCCAGCAGGCGGATCATGGTTCTCTCCCTTTGGTCCTGACAATTGTTGGCTATTAACCTGCGCTCAGAAGCGAGGTTCCAGTTTTTCCCGGACGAGGCCCGGGCGCTTCATCGGCACGGAACCTTGCGGAGGCCATCGACAAGCGCCGGCATCCGCGCCTGTCGAAAACAACCCCATGCACAGTAGCCGGCCCCCGCCAGATCAGGGCCTTGCACGTCGGCGACTGCTGAATTTCAGAAAATCACTTTGACCCGTCGGGCAAAACAGGAGTATGGTGGCATCATCGCGCTATCAGGCTCTGTCCAGCTCCGCCCAACGAGGCGGCGCGCTCGACCCGGCTGCGCGACAACGTCTCATCACCACCTGAAAAATCTCAACCGCCGCATCAGTAGACGCGCGATCGGCTTCGCTTGCAGCGAGGCCGCGCGCCTGCGCCGGCAAAGGACACATCTCATGACCACATCCCTGACATCTGCCGAAACGACGGCCATCGCAGCCAGCGATCGCGCCGCGATCATCGCAACCCCGAAGGTCAGGCTCCGTCGCAGGCGCATCGTGATCGAACACCCTGATACGAAGGCCGGCGAAGCGCTGCTGGCCGAGGCGCTCGGCGCCGCCGACCGCGACGCGCTGCATGGACTGTTGAGCCAGCTGGTGAAGGCCAGCGTCGTCGCGCGCAAGCCCGACCAAGGCAACCTCGCCTTCATGGTCTCGACACTGAAGAGCATCGCGCCGAGGGATTCGCTCGAATCCATGCTGGCGGCGCAGATGGTGAGCATTCAGGTCGCGACCATGCGCTGCGCCTGTCGCCTCGCCTGCACCGACGATGTGCAGCAGCAGGAGAGCCTCACGCGCGCCCTGACCCGGCTGTCACGCACCTTCGCCGCGCAGATCGAGGCGCTGAACCGTCACCGCAGCAACGGCGCCTGTGCGATCACGGTGCAGAATCTCTCGGTTCAGGACGGCGGCAAGGCCGTCGTCGGCAACTTCACGCAGCACACGAACCTGATCGCCGCGCAGCCCGGCTTTGTGGACGCGGCGGCCCTCCCCGCATGAGCCACGCCCGCAACACCTGCGCGATGCGAACGAGCCGGCGTTGCGGCGCGCAAACACGCAATGGTGACGCCTGCCGCGCGCCGGCGCTGCGCGGCAGGATGCGCTGCCGCATGCACGGCGGCGCATGGGGATCCGGCGCGCCTGATGGAAACAGCAATGCCCTCAAGCACGGCTACTTCACCAGCGAGGCGATCGAGGAGCGGCAGCTCGTTCGTACCGTGCTGCAGGAAGCTGAGGATCTGCTGCGCAAATTGCTCGCGCGTTCGGACACAATTTGCAGCCCGGACGAGGGCGAAGCCGGATGCAGTACGGAGGGAACAGATTCCCTCCTCCGCGATTAACAAATGTTAAAACATGAGGTGCGTCATGGGCCAATCAAAGCCGATCAGGCCGACCGCGCTCGTCGTCGAAGATGACGACATTCAACGCGAGATGCTGGCGCTGCTGCTCGAAGAGAGCAATTTCGAGGTGCTTCAGTGCGAGGATGCCGAGACCGCGGCGCTGGCGCTGAAGGCACGGCACCCCACCCTGATGGTCACCGACATCAATCTGGTCGGCAAGATGGATGGCGTGGACCTGGCCTACCTCGCCCAGCAGCAGGACGCCGACATGCGGATCATCGTGATCTCGGGCCATCCGCTGCCGCGTCGCCTGCCGCCTGGTGCGAGGTTCCTCACCAAGCCGGTCTATGCGACAACGCTGCTGGCGGAAGCCGGGCAATAGTCGATGGTTCGCAGCTCGTAGGATTTGTAGCGCGTCAACGAAACCCTCCGCCTGGGGCGCAGGGCTATCCCATATGGTTGTACGATGCGGCGGCATCGGCAGTCGGCTCCCTCGCCCCGCTTGCGGCCGCGACGAGCTTCGCTCGCGCTGAGAGGGTTGGGGAGAGGGTGTCTCCACAACGGGACGATCCCCAAGAGGAAAGAACCCTCACCCGCCACGCGCGGGACGATGCTTCGCATCGCCCGGGCGTGTCGGCCTCTCCCGCAAGCGGGAGAGGCGGAGCAAGCCCGCAGACAATCCTCCTGAAATCCACACGCGATTGCTCTCTCGTCATCCGCAAACGACAGCCGCATTATTCTCTTCCCTCCAGCAAACGTGATCGCGCCGGCCGCGCTCGCGACAGCCGGGCGCTACCTTTTATAGAGATGTACCTTGCATTAAAAGGTACCTTGCAATATGTTGTCCCCACGGCCAACCGCGCAGCTGCCATGACCGAACAGAACCAAGTCCAGCTCAAGAAAGGTGCACTCGAACTGTGCGTGCTGGCGCTGTTGGCGCGCGGCGAAAGCTATGCCTATGAGATTGCCAGCGCGCTCGCTTCCGGCGTCGGCATGGGAGAAGGAACGATCTACCCGCTGATGCGGCGCATGCAGGACGACGGGCTCGTCGATACGCGCCTCGCCGAATCGAACAGCGGCCCGCCTCGCAAATATTATCGGCTCACCCCCGCCGGCCGCGCTGCCTTCGCGGCGCAGAAGCGCGAGTGGCGGACGTTCACGGATGCCGTCAACCAGTTGCTGGGAGAACGCTGAATGAACCGCGTCGCCTTCTTGACTGTCCTCAATGACGGGCTCGCCGGACTTCCAGCGCGGGAGATCGACGACATCCTTGCCGACTACATGTCCTATTTCGACGAGGCCGAGGCAGCCGGGCGAAGCGAGGCCGATGTGGCAGCCGCGCTCGGCGACCCCAGGCGGCTGGCGCGCGAGCTGCGCGCCGAGACCGGGCTGCGTCATTGGGAAAATCACCGCACGCCGGGCAACTCCGCCGCCGCCCTGCTCGCGCTGGGGGGACTGGCCACCGTCGATATTCTGTTCCTGCTGCCGCTGCTGTTCGCCGTAGCCCTGATCATGCTGGTGATCGGCCTCGTCGTCTTCGCGCTCGGCATCGTCGGGCTCGGATTGCTGCTGAGCCTCGTGAAGATCGGGCACTTTGCCTCGATCGCCGCGATGCTGCTGCGCGCGGTGGCCGGGATCGGGCTGATCTCGGCCAGCGTCGGATGCGGCGCACTCCTGCTGCTGGCACTCGACGGCGCCGTGAAGTTGCTCGGGAATTACGCCCGGCTGCACTACCGGCTGCTCAAGCCAGAACAAGATCCGACTTGATAGGAGGTGCGCCATGCGCAGACGTCTGTTAGGGATCGCAATGTTGTCGCTGGGCATTGCGGCGGCGTGCGGGGTCATCGCGGTTCTGACCTCCGCAACGGAATGGATGGACGGCGATCACCGATCCTGGGCAGGAACGTTGCGAAGCTGTGCTGCGGCGAAACCGGCCGGCGCAAGCGAGCGCCGCACCGTCGATCTCGCATGGGCCGGCAGCGATGCCGTCAAGATCAGAATTCCGGCGCAAGTGCATTATCAGCCCGGCCCGAAGCCACAGGCCAGCGTCAACGGCGATGCCGAGCTGGTCAGCCATGTGCGCCTGCGCGACGGCACGCTGGAATGGGACACGGTGGAGTGGGACCGCCTGGTCGATTGCTTTCCGGCGAGCGATCTCGTCGTCCAGCTCTCCGGCCCTGCGGTCACGGCCTGGACGCTGAACGGCTCGGGCGAACTGACCCTCTCCGACATCAAGCAGGATGCGCTGCGCGTCGCCGTGCACGGCAGCACCACGGTGACGGCAAGCGGCGAAGCCAAGGTGTTGTGGTTCGATGCCGCCGGCTCGGGCCGAGCCGATTTCGGCCGGCTCGTCGCGCAAAAGACCAGCGTGAACATGTCGGGCAGCACGAACCTCAAGCTCGCCGATGTCAAGCAGGACATGCTGCGCGTCGTCATGAGCGGCAGCAGCACCATAACCGCCAGCGGAACGGCCAACGAGGTGTCGCTCGAATCCGCCGGCTCCAGCCGCGCCAATCTCGGCGGACTGATCACCGAACAAGCCAGCGCGAAAATCCACGGCAGCGGCGACGTCGACCTCGCGCCACGCCAGGATGCCGATATCTCGGTCTCCGGCAGTGCCGTCGTGAAGCTGCACGGCAACGTGGCGCGGATCAATTCGCACGTGTCGGGCTCCGGCGAGATCAAGCGGATGCCGTAGGACTTTCGCGAGTCAAGCAGCCCTGCGCAACACGAAGGAGACGTCGATGTCCGCTTCCGTCAACGCTTGCAGATTCCTCGCCGCCATCGGCTTCTGCCTCATATCGACGTTGGCGCAGGCTGCCGGCCTGCGATCGATCGATATTCCCGCTGACGCCGATGGTCCGGCGATTCACGGCATGGTCTGGTATCCCTGCGCCGAACCGCCGGGAGAGATTCGTATCGACATCTTCGTCCTGCCAGGGGTGAAGAATTGCCCGCTCGCAGGGGACCACCTGCCGCTGATCGCCGCTTCCCATGGACGGCGCGCCTCGCTTCTCGGCAATCGCGACACCGCCGAGGCGCTCGCCGACAACGGCTTCGTCGTTGCAGCTATCAATCACCCAGGCGATACCGCGCTGGATCCAGGCCGTTCCGGCGATCTCTCGGTCTTCGTCGAGCGGCCCACCGACATCAAGCGCCTGATCGACTTCATGATCGGGACATCGCCGTTCGCAGCGAGAATCGATCAAGACAGAATCGGCTTCTTCGGCTTCTCGCGCGGCGGCTATACCGGACTTGTGCTGCTCGGCGCCAATCCGGATTGGACCGGAGCGGCCACGAACTATTGCCGCCGAGGGCAGTCGCTGTTCTGCCAACAGATCCTCGGCAGGACATATCCTTCGCAGCCCCTCACGCACGATCCGCGGATCAAGGCCGCGGTGCTCGCCGATCCTCTGGCCATCTTCTTCTCTGCCGAGAGTTTGGCGCCGCTCAAGGCGCCGGTTCAACTCTGGGCATCGGAACGGGGTGGAGACGGCGTGCTGCCCCACGATGTCGGCGCTGTGGAGGCAAACCTTCCGGCCCGACACGAATATCGCGTCGTTCCGAACGCCGGGCATTTCGCGTTCTTCCTGTGTCCGCCGGCGCTGGTCAAGGAGCGGCCCGAACTCTGCGCGGATGCGCCCGGCTTCGACCGGGGCGCATTCCATGCCGAGTTCAACGCCGACGTGCTGGCATTCTTCCGGAAATGGTTGATCCCGACGGCCGAGTGAGATGCATCGAGACCGGGATGGCACTGAGATGCACGGGCCCATGGGAGCCTGCTTCGACAGAGCTCTCGCTCTCAACGGTCGCTGACACCACGCCGCGCTATTCCCTGAAGTTTCCACGACAACAACTTCAGTTCCACCACGCTGAATGACCTGCACTTCGCGGCCGCTTCGCGGAACTTCTCGTTCCTGCGCCACTTTGAATCCCGCAACGGAGGCATTGCCGATGAATGCCGAAACGGAACTGAAATTCCGCGTTGCGCCCCGCAAACTGTCGTCGGTCCTGCGCGGCGGCCGGCGCAGCGACCGGTCGGAAAAGACGCTCGTTTCGACCTATTACGACACGAGCAAGCACAAGCTGCGGCGGCACGGCCTCACGCTTCGCGTGCGCAAGGTCGAGGGCCACTGCGTCCAGACCGTGAAGGCGGGCGGAGCGGGAGGCGTCACCCGCGGCGAGTGGGAACAGGACGTCGCCGGCGAAAAGCCCGATCTCGAGAAGACAAGAGATACGCCGCTCGACAGGCTCGCGAGCAAGAAGCTTTCTCGCAAGCTGAGGCCGGTTTTTCAAACGATTGTTCATCGCGTCGCGCAGGCGCGACGTCTCAGAAACAGTCGGATCGAGCTTGCGGTCGACCGCGGCCGGATCGGCGCCAGGCGCCGCGCGCAGCCGATCGCCGAGCTCGAGCTGGAACTGAAATCCGGCCGTGTCGGCAACCTGTTCCAGATGGCGCGAACCATCGCGCGCAAAACCGATGCCGAGCTCGATCTACGCTCGAAGGCCGAACGGGGCTACCGGCTTGCCACGGGCGTGCGCGACGGCGCACAACATGCCGAGCCGATCCGGCTCGATCACGCGATGTCGGCCCTCGATGCATTCCGCGCCATCGCGCATTCGACGCTGCGGCAGATCACGGCGAATGCCGATCCGGTGCGGAAGATGGATTCGGAAGGGGTCCACCAGATGCGGGTGGGCCTGCGGCGGCTGCGGGCGGCGATCTCGCTGTTTGCCGATGTCCTGCCGCGCACGCGGACGGCGCGGATCAAGGCCGAGCTCAAATGGCTCACGGGCGAGCTTGGCCCGGCGCGCGAGATCGACGTGTTCGTGAGCGAGAGCGTTCGACCGATCACCGATCGGGGCATTCCAAAGCGCGGTGCACGCGCGCTCCGCAAGAAATTCTCCGCAGAGCGGAAGGCGGCGTTCAGCCGCGCCGGCGAGGCGGTTGGGTCGGCGCGCTACCGCCGTCTGCTGATTGACGCAGTCGAATGGATTGAGACCATGCGCCCCCGCCCCGATGATGACCTGGGGATCCCTGCCTACGCAGCGCAGGTGCTTGGCGGGCGCATCGACAAGGCGCGCAAGCAGGGCAAACGGCTCGGCGAGCTCGCTCCCGAACAGCGCCACAAGCTGCGCATCAGGATCAAGAAGATCCGCTATGCCATCGACTTCTTCGGGAGCCTCTACCGCAAGCGTGACCAGAACGAGCTCGCAGAGCTTTCGTCCCGGCTGAAGCGGATTCAATCCGCGCTGGGATCGCTCAACGACTTCATGGCGCATCGCGAGCTGGCAACAGACGCCGCGCTGAACGCCCCGCCGGCGAACCGGCGCGCCCAGGCTTTCGCCTCGGGCTTCATCGTCGGCCAGGAACACGAGGCGGCGCGCGGGCTGATGCAGGATGCCGCAAAGGAGCTGCATCGATTGCACCGGCTGCGCATCGCGCCGGGCAAGTGACTTCGGGAGATCAGGTATGGCATCACGGGTCGGCACGTCATGGGTTGGTGCTTGGCGAAATCAATTCGGCTCGATGTTGCGCATCATCAGCGATGCAGAGGGCCGCATCGAGGGCACCTTCGAGACCGCGCTCGAGGACAGCGGCTTCTATGGACAAACGGTGCAAGTCACCGGATTTCACACCTGGATTCCGCTATGAGGCACAAGCACCCGGTGTAAGGAATGGGCCGGCAACTTCCGGTCTAACGCGTCCGCTTTGTTGCGCCGTGCTCACGTTAACGCGCGGCCAAAGAGAATCACCGGCCGCCCGCGATCAGGAGGTACCTGCGGGCCCCTCGCCGCCTGCTTTACCTGTGCGCAATGCTCGCCGGAGGAGAGCAATGCCCCGAGCACTCCTGAACGGAGTGAAATATGTGCCGTTCGGGTAACAGTCCGCGCCAGAAATGGCGTGCGCACCTGCTCGCCTTAATCAGTCACCCTTTGTGCGGAACATTCGATCGAGCGCTCGACTTTCAAACACCATCGAGGCGCGTCGTGTTGCCCTGGGTTAGCCGCGCGGAATTGATGGCGAAGAGGAGATCATCGTGACGAAGCTCGCCAAGCTGCTTGCAATAACCGCCATACCGGCCTTGTTGATCGCAACGTCTGGACCGCTGCTCGCTGGAGGCGGTGGTGGGGGTGGTGGCGGCGGTGGCGGTGGTGGCGGTGGTGGCGGTGGTGGCGGCGGCGGAGGGGGAGTTGGCGGCGGCGGCGGCGTCGGAGCCGGCGTTGGCATGGGTGGGGGACATGGCGGCGGCGTGGGTGCAGGGCATGGCGGAGTGGGAGGAGTCGGCCACGGCAGTTCGGCGTCAGCTCCAGGGCACGCGATGCAAGCAGCGTCTTCGAGCTCGCACTCGCATGGAACGAATCACGGCGCTTCAGGCTTCAGCCCGGGACACCTAGGGCACGCAATACAGGCGGCGTTTTCAGCGGTGTTTTCGAGCTCGCACTCGCATACCGGACATCACGGTTCACCAGGCCATGCCGGGCATTCCGGCGCATCCAGCTTCAGCCCAGGACACGAAATGAAGGCGGCAACTTCAAGCCCGCCATCCGGGCATCCGGGGGCATCCAGCTTCAGCCCGGGACATGAGATGCAGGCAGCGACTTCAAGCACGCCCTCCGGGCATCCGGGCGCATCCAGCTTCAGCCCGGGACATGAGATGCAGGCGGCGACTTCAAACCCGCCCTCCGGGCAGCCGGGCGCATCCAGCTTCAGCCCGGGACATGAGATGCAGGTGACGACTTCAAACCCGCCCTCCGGACAGCCGGGCGCATCCAGCTTCAGCCCGGGACATGAGATGCAGGCGGCGACTTCAGGCACGCCCTCCGGGCAGCCGGGCGCATCCAGCTTCAGCCCGGGGCACGAGATGCAAACGGCTCCGAAGCCTTGAACGGCGACGACCAGCAACGAGCCGAGCTTCGCTCAAGTCGAACGGCCTAGCCGTTCAGACTTGAGCTCCTTGATCTCAACAGACGATCTATTTGCCCAGCGCCGCGGCGACCTGGCCGGCCAGCTGCTCGGCCAGCATGTGATAGCCCTCGGGCGTAAGATGCTGCCCGTCGGGTTGATGCGGCAGTCCGTGCAGCATCCCGTTCGGCAGCATGACCACCTTGACTCCCATCGCGCCGAGCCGGCTCTGGATTTCGGGCGTGTTGTCGGCGGCCAGCTTTCTCCGGTCGTTTCCGCCGGGCTGGAGGATCACCACACTCGTTCCCTTGGGAACGACGCGATCGAGCCGGGCCAGCATGCCTCCCGTGGTGTCACCGTTGATGCCGGCATTGATGACGCGGACGTTAAGCCCCCTCGCACGGAGCAGCGCTTCCAGCTGTGCGGGATAGGCCTGGCTGCGCGAGACGCCCTTGCCAAACGTGTTGCTGGCGCCAAGGGCGACGACGGTTGCAGCGTGAGCGGTGCCAAACATGGCGAACGCCGCGAATGCACCGAGAAGAACGATCCGTCCGAGCCTTGCGATCACTTTTGCCCCCTGATCGAGATGACATTCCCACCACATGCTTATCATCGATTGCGGCATCACGCGCACGCTCCAATCGAGCGCGGCGCCGGCGCGTCGTGCCGCCACCGCTGGCGGGCCATGCGATAAGCTGCCCCCTCGCGGCATTGGCATGCCCTCTCCGATCATGTAACCCGACAAAAACCTTGCCGGGACGGAACGCTGATGGATGCGATTGCCAATGACGACGCGAGGCACGGCACTCGCTCGCTGATCTTTGCGCTGGTGGCGCTGGCCTGCGGGCACATGCTGTCCACGCTGCTGCGCACCATTCCCGCGCTCAGCCTCGATCTGATGGCGGCGGATTTTCATGTGCAACCGCAGGCGCTGGCGAGCCTCACCTCCGTCTATCATTTTGCGTTTGCGGCCTCGCAGATCCCGGTGGGCGCGGCGATGGACCGTTTTGGCGTGCGGCCGGTGTCGCTGAGCCTGCTTGCGGGAACCGTGGTCGGCGCGATCGCGTCGGGCTTGGCGACGGGACCTGAGAGTTTTGCGTTCGGGCAATTGCTGCTGGGCGTCGCCACGTCGGGCATGCTGATGTGCCCGATGACGCTGGCTGCCAAGCAATTGTCGGCAGCGCGCTTCGGGCTGTGGTCGGGCGCGATCCTGTCGATCGGCAATATCGGCATGCTGCTGTCGGCGAGCCCGCTCGCCTTCGTGGTCGACACTTACGGCTGGCGCGCCGGGTTCTGGGTCGCCGCAGCCGGCGGCATCGCGGTGGCGCTCGCGGTGTTGGTGCTGGTGCCGAACCAGCCGGCCGAGCACAAGGACGATTCGTCGCCGCTGGCGCAGATGATCGAGGTGCTCAGGCTCGGTCTGTCGCGGCCGTTGCGCGGATTGATCGCGCTGGCATTGGTGTCGCTGGCGACCTCGCTGGTGCTGCGCGGATTGTGGGGCGGGCCGTGGCTGATGCAGGTCAAGGGCCTGTCGCGGGTCGAGGCCGGCAACCAGCTCGGCGCCTACACGCTGGCGATGATCGCGGGCCCCCTGCTGATGGGCATGCTCGACCGCAAGGTCGGCCGCCGCCGCGAGCTGGTGGCCGGCACGCACAGTCTCGCGGCGACGCTGGTGGCGCTGATGGCGCTCGGCGCGCCGCATTATGCGGTGGCATGGCTGTTCGGCGTTGAGGTCATGCCGCCGCAATATGATCTCGTGCTGTTCGTGCTGATCGGGCTCGCGACCTCCGCCCAGCCGCTGCTGTTCGGCATGTGCCGGCAGCTGGTCGACGCGCAAGTCGCGGGCAAGGCGCTGGCGGCAGTGAACCTCGCCTTCTTCCTCGGCACCGCGCTGATGCAGTCGATGTCAGGCGCCGTCGCGGCGGTCGCGGGACTGCCGGCAGTGCTGCTGTTCATGGCCGCGATGCTGTTCATCGGCGTGATGATCTTTTTGACTTACACCTCGGAGCATTCGTAAGTTAGGCGCTTCGCATCTCAAGGGAATTCAGTTCATGCCTGTCGACACCAAAGCCGCCACCGACCGTCTCATGCGCTTCCTTTCCGTGGAAGGCGTCACCGGACAGGAGGCGGCGATCGGGCGTGAGCTCACCGCTGCGCTGAAGGAGGTCGGCGTGCCTGCCAAGGCGATCCGGCTCGACGACGCCAACACGCGCATTCCCGTGCCGACCGAAACCGGCAACCTCATCGTCGACCTGCCCGGCCGCGGCGCGCTGCACAACCAGCCGCGCATCATGTTCATGACGCATATGGACACGGTGCCGCTCTGCGCCGGCGCCAAACCGAAGAAATCCGGGCGCAAGATCGTCAACGAGGCCAGGACCGCGCTCGGCGGCGACAACAGATGCGGCTGCGGCGTGCTGGTGACCCTGGCGGCCGAGCTCGAGAAGCAGAAGCTCGATCATCCGCCGATCACGCTGTTGTTCTGCGTGCGCGAGGAGAGCGGGCTCTATGGCGCGCGCCACGTCAAGCTCGACGAGCTCGGCTCGCCGGTGATGGCGTTCAACTATGACGGCGGCTCGGCCTCCAATGTCGTGATCGGCGCTGTCGGCGCCGACCGCTGGACCGTCGAGATCTTCGGCCGCGCCTCGCATGCCGGCGTCGCGCCGGAACGCGGCATCTCCGCGACCATGATCATGGCGCTGGCGCTTGCCGAGGTGAAGGCCGGCGGCTGGTTCGGCAAGGTGGTGAAAGGCAAGGGCGCGAGCGCGCGGATGGGCACCAGCAATGTCGGCCCGGTCACCGGCGGCGAGGGCCGACCTGCGGGCGATGCCACCAACGTCGTCACCGACTATGTGCATGTGCGCGGCGAATGCCGCAGCCATGACGGAAGATTCTTCAAGGAGATCACCAAGGCCTACAAGGCCGCGTTCGAGCAGGCCGCCAAGAAGGTGACCAATGCGCAGGGCAAGTCCGGCAAGGTCAAGTTCAAGGCCGAGACCGACTATTATCCGTTCCGCATGAAGGAGAACCTGCCGGTGGTGAAGCGCGCGATCGAGGCCGTGTCTGCCGTCGGCGGCACGCCCAACGTCCGCGCCGCCAATGGCGGCCTGGATGCCAACTGGATGGTCCGCCACGGCATTCCGACCGTGACGTTCGGCGCCGGCCAGAACGAGGCGCACACGATCGACGAGTGGATCAACCTGGACGAATACGACCGGGCCTGTGCGCTGGCCGTGCAGCTGGCGACGACGCGCTAGAGAGATCCGTAGGGTGGGTTAGCGCTGCAGATTCGCGAAGAGCATCTGCAGGGCGTAACCCACCGCTGTTTGTCACCGCAGAGACAGAAGTGGTGGGTTACGCCTTCGGCTAACCCACCCTACAAAAGAAAAAAACAGGGAGGCCACATGCCGCGCATCGCTGATATCGAGACCGGACTCTACCGGATTCCCCTCCCCGTCACGCTGTCCGATTCCACCCATGGCGACATGACGGCGTTCGAGCTGATCACCTGCCGCATCCGCGATGCCGATGGCGCGGAGGGTGTCGGCTACACCTACACGGTCGGCCGCAATGGCGGCGCCATCGCCGATATCCTCAAGCGCGAGATTCCGCCGCTGGTCGGGGGGCGCGAGGCCGAGGACACCGAGGCGATCTGGCACCACGTCTGGTGGGGCCTGCATTATGGCGGGCGCGGCGGGCCGACGGTGCTGGCGCTGTCCGCGCTGGACATTGCGCTCTGGGACCTGAAGGCGCGGCGCGCGAATTTGCCGCTGTATCAGCTGCTCGGCGGCTTCGATGCACGCGTGCCGTGCTACGCCGGCGGCATCGACCTCGATCTCTCGGTCGAGGCGCTGCTCAAGCAGACCGACGGCAATCTCGCCAAGGGCTTTCGCGCCATCAAGATGAAGGTGGGCCGGCCCGATCTCAAATCCGACGTCGCGCGCGTCGCGGCGATGCGACAGCATCTCGGCGACGGCTTTGCGCTGATGGCGGACGCCAACATGAAATGGACGGTGGAGGAGGCGATCCGCGCCGCCCGCGCCTTGGTGCCTTACGACCTCACCTGGCTCGAGGAGCCTGTCATTCCCGACGACGTCGCAGGCCACGCGCGCATCATGCAGGCCGGCGGCGTGCCGATCGCGGCGGGCGAGAATCTGCGCTCGCTGTGGGAGTTCAAGAACTACATCGTGGCAGGCGCGGTGTCCTATCCCGAACCCGACGTCACCAATTGCGGCGGCGTTTCCGCCTTCATGAAGATCGCGCGGCTGGCGGAGGCCTTCAATTTGCCCGTCACCAGCCACGGCGCGCACGACGTCACCGTGCATCTGCTCGCGGCCTGCCCGAACCGCTCTTACCTCGAGGCGCACGGTTTCGGGCTGGACAAATATATCGAGCATCCGCTGGTGCTCGAGGACGGCAAGGCGCTGGCGCCGGACCGCCCGGGCCACGGCATCGGCTTCGACTGGACCGGGCTGGCGAAGCTGGAGGCGTAGGAACGCGTTGCTGCACGCGAGGCATTCCAACGGGCTTGATGCGAAGTGCGGATAATCGACTAGAGTGGTGACAGCTGACACCATCAGAGAGAGCCGCATTTTGACCCCCGAGCTGCATCAAAAACTGACCGCGTGGCGCCAGCATCTGCATGCCCATCCCGAGCTATCCCTCCAGGAAAAGGCGACCGCCGCCTTCGTGCGGGAGCGGCTCACCGAGCTCGGCATTCCCTTCGTGTCAGGCATCGGCGGCCACGGCATCGTCGCGACGCTGACGCGCGGATCGGCCGAGAGGCGCGTCGGCCTGCGCGCCGACATGGACGCGCTGCCGATCACCGAGGATACGGGGCTCAGCTACGCCTCGAAACATCCGGGCGTGATGCATGCCTGCGGCCATGACGGGCACACCGCCTCGTTGCTCGGCGCGGCCGCGCTGCTCGCCGCCGACACCAGCTGGAGCGGCACCGTCGATTTCATCTTCCAGCCGGCCGAGGAAGGGTTTGGCGGCTCGCGCGCGATGGTCGCGGCCGGGCTGTTCGAGCGCTTCCCGATGCAGCGCGTGTTCGGCTTCCACAACTGGCCGGGTCTCGAGGCCGGAACCATCGCGGTGCATGACGGCGCGGTCATGGCCTCGGGCGGACGCGTCACCATCACCATCGAGGGCCATGCGGGCCACGCCGGCATGCCGCATCTCACCCGCGATCCCGTCATGGCCGCCGGCCATCTGATCGTGGCAATGCAGTCGATCGTCTCGCGCAGCATCGATCCGCTCGACACTGCCGTGCTCTCGCTGTCGACCATCGAGGGCGGCACTGCGCCCAACCAGATCGCGGGGAAAGTCACGATCCGCGGCACGCTGCGGCATCATCGCAATGGCGTGAAGGACATCATTCTGGCGCGGATCGCCGAGATCTGCGCCGGCATCGCCACGAGTTTTGACGTCAAGGTGACGCCCGACATTGTCATGGGGGTCGGCGTGACGATCAACTCGCCGGCGGAAGCGGGCCTTGCGCGCATGGCCGCGGACAAGGTGGGGGCGCCCGTGCGGCGCGATCTCGCGCCGAGCATGGCCGGCGAGGATTTCGCCCACTACCTCGCGCAACGGCCCGGCGCGTTCGTGTGGATCGGCAACGGGCCCCTGCGCGACGGCGCCGAGCTGCACGGTCCGCGCTATGATTTCAACGACGCGATTCTCCCGGTGGCATCGGGCTGGATGGCCGAAGTCGCCAAGACCGCGCTGGCGGCGAACTGAGAGGCGGCCCCGTGGCCCCCTTGGGCCGGATGCGCTAGGATCGAAACGGATTCGATCCAGCGAGATCAGGATGAACCGGCGCGAATTCGTCTCAGGATTGGCTGCGGCGTCAGCATTCGCGAACGTAGCGCCTTTGGCTGAAGCCGCTGAAGCAAAGCGCGTCGCACTCGTCATCGGCAATGGCGCCTACAGGAATGTGCCCGCGCTGCTCAATCCGCCGAATGATGCGAACGACATCGCCGCGGCGCTGAGGCGGCTTGGCTTCACGGTCTCCCTGGCAACGAATGCGAGCTTCGACGAGATGCGGCGCGGCCTGATCGCGCTGGGGCGCGAGGCCGCCGGCGCCGACATGGCGGCGGTGTATTTCGCCGGCCACGGCATGGAGATCAATGGCGAGAACTGGCTGATCCCCGTTGATGCCGAGCTGAAGCGGGACACGGACGCGGCAAATGAAGCCATCAATCTGCAAAGCGTGATGTTGCAGGTGTCGAGCACCACGAGCCTCGGTCTCGTCATTCTCGACGCCTGCCGCAACAATCCGTTTGCGGCCAAGATGAACAGGTCGATCGCGACGCGCGCAGCTCCCGTGAGCGGGCTCGGCCGCATCGAGCCCGTCGGCAACGTGCTCGTCGCCTATGCCGCGCGCGACGGCACCACGGCGCTCGATGGCGATGCGCGCAACAGCCCGTTTGCGGCGGCGCTGCTGCGCAACATCGAGGCGCCGGGCGTCGAGGTCACCTTCATGTTCCGCAACGTCCGCGACGACGTGATGGAGGCGACGCGCAACGCACAGCAACCGTTCGTCTATGGCTCGCTGTCGCGCAAGGCGATCTATCTCGCCGGCCGGCCTGCTGATGGTAGCGGGCAAGCACCGCCGCCGAGCCCGCTTCCGGCGGCGGTGTCCCCCGCACCGACGTCGCCTGTGATCGATCCTGCGCTGGTCGGCACCTGGGAGATCATGGTGTCGAGCGGCCGCGGCCAGTCGCGCTGGATCTGGCAGATCATGAGCGACGGCACCTACAGATTCCATGCCGAGCCGCAGCGCTCGGCGCGTGCGCATGAAGGCACGATCACGGCCGCGAACGGCCGCTGGACCCTGCACGCAACCAGGGGCCTGTCAGGCTACAGCGATGGCGGCGCCTATGAGATTCACGACGCGCTCGCCGTTATTACAGGCAAGCTCGGCACCGGCGCCTGGAAGCGCAGCGCTGAGTAGCTCACTGCAGGCTCGGCTGACGCCCGACTAAAGCGCGATGAGATTAAGCTGAATCGTCATCGCGCTTTAGGTATTGTTTGAGCATGATCCCTTCGGAAAACCGCTTCGCACTTTTCCGGATCATGCTTTAGCCGCGCCGATAGAGTTGCAGATATCCCGGCGAGAACAGCGCCGCACTCTTGAGCGCACCCAGATCCGGGATCGTGACGTCCGCTCTCGCAGGATGATCAGGCCGGCTGCCCTGAGCTCCTGGACCGTGCGGTTGAGGTGGACAACCGAAAGTCCGGTCGCGTCGGCCAGATCCATCTGGGTCACGGGAAAGCTGCACGAATTGCCGTCGGCATGTCCGACCGGCCGGAGCCGCTCGTAGATTTCGCAGAACAGGTGGGCAACCTTCTCCAGCGCCGCGCGCCGCCCAAGATTGATCGCCCATTCCCGCTGAATTGCATTGTTCAGAACGGTCTCGCACATGAACGCTTCGGCAAGCGTGCGCTCGCTTGCCATGAGGGTCTCGAAGTGGGGGCGTTTGATCTCGGCATAGGCAACCGACGTCGCCGTCGAGATCGAATGGTCGATGGCAGGCAGAAGATAGGCATGCGCGTCGCAGGTCTCGCCGGGCAGGATGAAATTGACGATCTGGCGACGACCGTCCTCGAGCGTCTTGTGCCGGAACAGCCAGCCCGAGAGCACCACCCTGACGCTGTCGATCGGATCGCCTTCAGCGACCAGATCCTCTCCCGGACCGGCCCGGAACAGGCCCTCGGAAATGGCTTGCTCGAGTGCCGCAACAGCGCTTTCCGACAACGGCCGCAACAGGTTGAGGCGGCGAACGACCGCCTGTGCCAATCCTCCTTCGTTGCCTTGGGAGCGCATCAGCCGTCCATTGAAGGCGTGTGAAAGGTTCGTTTGCTCAGGGGAATTGCCATCTGGCACTGAAACCCTGAGGCATTGAAGGACATCGTCGTCTGCCCCTTCAGGTCGAACGCCAGGGTCCGCTCCAGGAGCTCCGCACCAAAGCCTTTCCGCGTCGGCTGAATGACCGGCGGCCCGCCTCGCTCGCGCCAATCGAACAGCAGACGCGGCGAGTCGGCGGCTTCATCGATGCGCCAGGAGATTTCGAGGCGGCCCAAGGGGTGGCCGAGCGCGCCGTATTTGAGCGCATTGGTCGCAAGCTCATGGATCGCCAGCGCAAAGGTCTCGGCGGCCTTGGGTTGGAAGCGAACCGCGGGGCCGGACACGCGCATCTGCTCGCCCTCTCGGGCATTATAGGCAAGCAATTCCTCGACGACGAGGTATTCGAGATCGACACCACCTTCGGGATCGCGCGTCACCAGCGCCTGCGTCCGTGCAAAGGCATTCAGGCGGCCATCGAGATGCGCGGAATACTCCTCAACGGTGGAGCTGGTCTCGGCCGATCGGCGAGCGATCGAACGTACCACGCCGAGTGTGTTGCGGACGCGATGCTGCAGCTCGGCAAGCAGCAGCCGCTGCCGCTCCTCCGCGCGCGTGATCGCGGTGACGTCGATGAAGGTGACGACCACGCCGGCGATGAAATTGTCGATGCTGCGATAGGGCAGGATTCGGACGATATAGCGCGTGCCACTGTCCGGCGCGGGCAGCTCGCGCTCGGCGCTGGCGAGCGTGCGCGCCACGCGACGGACATCGTCGTAGAGCTCTTCGATCGGAATACGGGCCTTGATGTGGGCGATCGGGCGGCCGACATCGGTCTCGACCAGATGCAGGATCTGGGTGATCGCCGGCGTGAAGTTCATCACACGCAGATCGTTGTCCAAGAACACGGTCGCGATCTGCGTGCTTTCGAGGAAATTCTTGAGATCGCTGGTGGCGCGCGTCAACTCCTGTACGCGGTGGGCGAGTTCGCCATTGACCGTGGTCAGCTCTTCATTGACCGACTGCAATTCCTCCCGCGAGGTTTCGAGCTCTTCGTTCGCCGACTGCAGCTCCTCGTTGAGCGACTGATACTCCTCGTTGGAGGATTTCAGCTCTTCGTTGGTGCTTTCAAGCTCTTCGATGGTCGCCTGGAGGCGCTCGCGAGTGGCGCGCAAATCGCTCTCAAGCCGCTCGACATGCTCGGTTCGCACCAGACTGCCCGAACCGCTGTCGCTTGCCTCCAGCCCGCGCGCCGGTCCATCCTTGAACAGCACGACGAAACTACGGTGGCCGTCCGGGCCATCCTGGATCGGCTCCACGGAGATATCGACGAGCACACGGTGACCGTTGACGCCGAGCTGGACCTGCTCGGCGTGGGCGGATTCGCTGGTCTCGGCCGCGCGGCTGAGCGCCGTGCGGAGCTCCAGCCTGAGGTCGCGGTGCACGAGCTGGAGCAGGTCGAGCGAGGCTGCACCCGCCGTGGGCTCGATATAGCGGCCGGTGCGACCGGAAAAATGCAGGATCTGGAAGTTGTCGTCCGTGATCACATAGGCCGGGGCGTAGCGCTCGCCGATACGTTGGGCGCGGCGCTCCAGCCCGACGTCGGGGCCGAACGAACGAACCGAGGGCAACTCGACCGGAACGCGGCCCGCGCTGGTCGAGATCGGAAACTCCGGCGGCAGCCGCGTGCCGGTATCCAGCTTCTTGAAGATACGGGCGCGACGATCGACCGGCGCGAACAGTTTCGGATGCCGCGTCACGTTCTCGGAATTGCCGAGAAACAGATAGCGCTCAGGCAGCAGCGCAAAGTGAAACAGCGGGATGACGCGATTCTGCAGCTCGGCGTTGAGATAGATCAGGAGGTTGCGACAGGACACCAGGTCGAGTTTCGAGAACGGCGCGTCCTTGATCACGTTGTGCTGGGAGAAGATGCACATCTCCCTGAGCTCCTTGACCACGCAGTAGGTATCGCCCTCGCGCACGAACCAGCGCGCCAGGCGCTCGGCGCTCATGTCATGCTCGATATTGGTGCGGTAGCGGCCGACACGCGCGGTCGCGAGCGCCCGTCCGTCGATGTCGGTCGCGAAGATCTGGACCTGCGGGGCGGAGTCCAGCGTCGCCATATGCTCCCGCAGCAGGATGCCGATCGAATAGGCCTCTTCGCCGGTCGCGCAGCCGAGCACCCAGACGCGAACCTGTTGCCCGGCTCCCTTGTTCTCGAAGATCTTTGGAATGATCTGGGATTCCAGCACGTCGAACTCCCGCTTGTCGCGAAAGAACTCGGTGACGCCGATCAGAAGATCGTTGAAGAGATGCTGGGCCTCGTCCTTGTCGTTCCTGAGGAAATCGACGTAGGAGGCAATCTCCTCGATCTGCACCACCTGCATGCGGCGCTGGACGCGGCGCAGGAAGGTGTTCTGCTTGTAGCCGTGGAAGTCGTTGCCGGTCTTGTTGCGCAGAATGTCGGCAATGCGCGACAGTGAGGTCGCGGCGGCCGCCAGCACCTCGTCAAAGCCCTGTTTCTCCTCCAGGCGCCGCAGATGGCGCGCATAGACCTGGATATGCTCCGGAATATCTTCCGGAGAAAGCACATAATCGGCGATAGCGGCTGGTCCGTTGCCGTCGACGAGATGCTCGGAATCGTCATCGGCCACTTTTTCGGCGATCGCCAGGCCGCCATGGTCCTTCAGAGTGGCCGCTCCCAGCGTGCCATCGCCGTCGGTGCCGTTCAGCAGCACGCCAATGGATTGCTCGGCGCGCTCTTCCGCGAGCGACACCAAAAAGCTGTCGATGGTCGCCCGCTCGCCGGGCCCCTGCTCCGCCCTGCGCACGGCAAAACGACCGCCCTGAATCGTGGTGATCATGGCAGCCGGACTGAGATAGATCGTCCCGCCTTCGATCGGCCCCCCGTCTCGCGGCTCCGAGAGCAGGGCTCCCTCGGCGCGCTGAATGAGAGCCGCGAGCCGCCCGTCCGAGAACGCTTCGCGATGCTGAAGCACGAGCACGACCGTCTGGTCGTCCCCAAGAGCAAGCTTTGCGAAGAAGCGCTCGATGCTGTCGATGGCGCCCGAGGAGGCACCAACCCCGATGATCAGTGGCGCCTTGCCCTGGCGCTCCCCATCACCCGGCGCAGTGGCAACTTCATCCATGATGGCCGTTACTCTCGTTCGCGGGATCCAAGCAATTCAGCCGCCAGCAGATACCAGAAAATCAGCCTATCCCAACAGCCAAATGGCGGAAATAGCTTCGTGTTCCGCGTGGAGCTGGGATCATAGAACAAGGAGAGAGGCTGATCGGCTACCCCGAAAATCGTGGCGATCAGCGGGCCGGCGATGGCGCGGAATCGATCTCACTTTGGAGGTAGTTGACCCGCTGGACGATCAGGGTGCGGTGCCGCTCCCATTCGACGAGGGTCTGCTTCAATAGCTCGACCAGTCTTTCCGCATGGCGCGAGTCGTGCCCCCCGGACTGCAGCTCGCGCACCAGATCCTCCTGGTTGCGAATCCGCAGCCAACCTTCGTTGATGTCGGCATCCGCCTTCACGAGAAGGCGCTGCTCGGCGTGGAGCTGCTCGGTCCGGTCGGCAAGGGAGATGGCCATGTCGCGCCTTACGTCTCTCGCGGGCGGATCGCCGGATGGAACGATTGTAGCACAACCCGCCGGATCATGTCGGCATATTCGCGATATTCGGCGGCGCGCAGATCGTACATCTCGGCGACCGCGGGCCGACCGCTGCGCCTTCCATCGTCCGCCATGCGCTGCACCAACTCGGCGCGCTCTTCGATGATCCGCAGCGCCACACGCAGTGCCTCGTCAACCTCTCCCTCCTGCTCCTTGGCGAGCGTGTCGGCGGTATAGGCATGGCCGACCTGACAGCGAAAGCGCATGGGCGGGCCACCTTTCAACAGGGATAGAACCCCGCCGCAGCTCGGACAGGTCAGCGCTGCAGGATCCGCAATCTTGGTGAGGCTTCCTGCCCCGATTCTTTCGCCGGCCGCGATTTCGACCTCCAGGCGGATGTCGGGAGCCACCGGCAGCGCGGTCCCCGGTGCCTCCTGCGCGAGATCGGACAGGACATCACCGAGTCTTGCAGCCGGAACGCAGAGATCGGCGATGGTCGCCCCCAGCGCGCGCTGCGGCATTTGCGGCGAAATCGCGTCGGCGGGGTCCTGGACCAGCGCCATTCCGCCGCAGCGTTTGATGGCATGGAGCCCGGCAGCGCCGTCCGAAAGCAGGCCGCTGAGGACAATGCCGATGACGCGGGGACCGTGGTGCACGGCCGCAGAGCGGAACAGGGCGTCGATCGCCGGACGGACCATGTTCTCGCGCGGACCACGCCCAAGCCGGATGTGCGTTCCCGATAGCAGAAGGTGGTAGTCGGGCGCAGCCAGATAGACATGGCCGCGCTCGAAGGTCATGCCGTCGACCGCCTGATGAACCGGCAGCCTCCCCGCAGCGGCGGCCACGGTCGACAGGATGCCGATGCCCTGCGCCGGAATGTGCAGCACGATGAAGATGGCCGCCGGCAATTCGCGCGGAAGCCCGGCCAAGATCTGCTTCAACGGGGCGGTGGCGCCAGCGGAGCCACCGATGACAATGATGTCGCGGTTGCTCATCGGGAACCCGCCATCTCCTGCTTGGTTTGCACCAAGGCGGCCCTTCGCCGTATGTTCCAATGTCTTTCGAGAAGCGGAGGAAACCTGCCGATGATGCCAACGTCGTCGCATGAGCGCGGGTCGCTGTCGGGACGCCGAGTCCTCGTCGTCGAGGACGAATATTACCTCGCTGACGATATCGGCCGTGCCCTGCGATCGGCCGGCGCCGACGTCGCCGGACCGGTCGGCGAAGTCGAGGATGCGCTGCGCATCCTCCACGACGGCTCGATCGTCGACGGCGCGGTGCTCGACGTGAACCTTCGCAGCGAGACGGTTTATCCCATTGCGCAAGAGCTCAGGACACGCCAGGTGCCGTTCGTGTTCACGACAGGCTACGACCCGGTGAGCATCGCACCTCAATTCCAGGACGTGGCGCTCTGGGAAAAGCCGATCGACATCGCGTCAATGATCCGCGGACTCGGCGGACTGATCGGCTCGCGCCGGATGTCGTAGCGCAGTTCGAGGGGCCCCTCTCGACTTGCGACAGCCAGATTTGAAGCGCAGGAAATTCCGAGCCGGCTAGAGCAGCCTGCTCCAGGTCACCCACGCAGCGACCACGACGCAGATGAAGACGGCGAGATATGGCAGGAAGACGCGCAGGACCGGAGTCGCTCTGGCCGCTAGCTCAACATCATCCATATCATCGCCCCGAGCATAATGAGAAAGCCCGTGATCGCCGTCCCGACGAAAACGTTTTCGACGCGATCCATTGCCGTCGTAGCCCCATTCCCGGAACGATTTTGGAGAGTCTGGGTGCTTTCCGCATTGGGCTATGTGAATCGGCAAGACATAACGCCGACCTGCGCTGCGCGATCAAGCCTCGTCGAGAAGCTCCAGCAGCTCCTCGACCCGCTCGAATGGGGCATCGCGCATCGGGCAGTGATAGACGACGCGATCGCCGTCGCGTTGCAGCGATTTGCCCTTGGACTTCCGCAGCCGCCCCGGCAGGAACGTCGCGGCCACCGCGCTTTGCCCGACGTCGAGGCGAATGATGCCTCGGCGCTTGCAGTCCAGCCGCAGCCGCGCCGCTGCAAAGAAATCGCGTGCGGCCTGCGGCAACGGTCCGAAGCGGCGCGAGGTTTCCTCTTCGAGATCGTCGAGATCGTCCTCGCTGGCGCAGCGCGCGGCGCGGGCATAAAGCTCGAGCCGCACCGGCGCGGATTGCACGTAGCTCGGGGGCAGCATATCCGCGATCGGCAGGTTGAGATCGGGCACCCACACCACGGACATGCCGTCGTCGACCTTCTCCGAGGCCATCTTCAGGAGGTGGCTGTAGAGCACCGGGCCGAACACCTGGACGTGGCCGGATTGCTGCTCCGAGAACAGGTCGCCCGCGCCGCGCAGATCAAGGTCGCGCTCGCTGATGGCAAAGCCCGCGCCCGGGCGGCTGAACTCCTCCAGCACCGCGAGCCGCTTTTCTGATTGCCCCGAGGCCGACTCGGTCAGGAGATAGGCGAAAGCGCGGATGCCGCCGCGCCCCACACGTCCGCGCAGCTGGTGCAGCTGGGCCAGACCGAAATTTTCCGGCCAGCACACCACGATAGTGTTGGCCCGCGGGATGTCGAGACCGCTCTCGACGATGTTGGTGGCCAGCAGCACGTCGGCCTTGCCCTCGACGAAGGTCATCATGCGCTCGTCGATCTCGTCGGCCGGCAGTTTGCCATGCAGGCAGACGATCTTCAGATCGGGCGCGACCGCCTGCACCCGCGCCAGCATCGGCTCCAGATCCTGGATGCGCGGGCAGATCAAGAAGCTCTGCCCGTGCCGCCGCTGCTCGCGCAGCAACGCCGAGGCGATGGCGGCATCCGACAGCGGCGCGATCTTGGTCGCGACCGGCAAGCGATGCACCGGCGGCGAGGCAATGACGCTGAGGTCCCTGAAACCGGCAAGGCCGGCCGCGAGCGTGCGCGGGATCGGCGTCGCGCTCATCCAGAGCGTATGGGCGTTCCTGGCCAGCCCCGACAACTTTGCCTTCTCGGCAGCGCCGAAATGCTGCTCCTCGTCGATGATGACGAGGCCGAGATCATCGAACTTCACGTCCTTCGACGTCAGCGCCTGCGTGCCGACCACGACCTTGATCCGGCCGCTGCGCAGGCCTTCCCTGGTCTCCCTGACCTCCGCGCCCGAGGTGGCGCGCGACAGGCTGCCGACCTCGATATCAACAGGCGCAAAGCGCTTGCGGAAGGTCGCAACGTGCTGCCGCGCCAGCACGGTGGTCGGCACCGCGATCGCGACCTGCTTGCCCGAGAGCACCACGGCCGCCGCCGCGCGCAGCGCCACCTCGGTCTTGCCGAAGCCGACGTCGCCGCAGATCACGCGGTCCATGGGATGGCCGGAGGCGAGGTCGTCCAGCACGTCGTGGATTGCCTTGGCCTGATCGATGGTGGTGAAATAGGGAAAGCGCGCGACGAATTTTTCGTAAGGCGCCCCCGGCGGCACCAGTTTTGCCGCCTTGCGCCGCTTGCGCTGGCTGATGTGCTTGGCAAGCACCTTGCCGGCGGCCTGGATCTCCTGCTCGGCCGCGCTGCGGCGCGCCCACCATGTGCTGCCATCGGCCTTGTCGAGCGCGAGCTTGCCGCGCTCGGTCGAATACGGCCACATCAGCGCCAGATCGGGCGGCGGCACCAGGACCGCGTTATCGCCGGCGAAGGACAGGCGGACCATCTCGCGCATGGCGCCGCCGCCGGTGTTGACGGTCTGCAGGCCGTCGAGCACGCCGATGCCGCGCTGGAGATGCACGACCACCGTGCCCTGCTCCGGCACGTCGGCATGATCGAACGCCGCGCTCCAGCTTCGCGCCATCGGTTGCGGATGATGCGCGCGGCTGCCGAGCACGTCGGTCGCGGTCAGAACCACGGCAGGCTTTTTGCCCGGCATGACGAAGCCGCCATCGAGATCGGCGAGCAGCGCCACGTCGCGATGGCGCGCGCCCTCGGCCTCCGCCCAATCGGCGAGGCGCTCCGTCTTGACACCGCTCATCCGCTCCATCACGCGCAGATCCTCCTCTTGCGCGGCGACGAAGATGAAGCGCGAGCCGGCGCGCCTCACCTCTTCGACGTAGGCGCGCAGGGCTTTCCTGGCGAACGACAGCTTTGAGAATTCCGGCGTCGGCTGGAACGGAGAGGTGCGCGGCAGCACCTTCATGCCGCGGGTCGCCTGCTTCCAGTCGCTTCGCCCGAGATATTCGCGTTCCCTGTCGGCGCGGCCTGCGGCCTCCTCGATCGTGCTCAGCCAGGCACCGGCATGATCAGGCACGCCGGCATCCGCGGTCCACCTGGCCTTGCCGCAATAGTCGAACAGCGTCGCACGCCTGGCGCGCGCGCCTGACAGGGCTGTTCGTTCCGACATGGGATCGACGAGAAGCTCTTTTGTCTCGAAGATGATGTCGTGCTGTTGCGGGTCGAACGCCACGATCCGCTTGATGGTGCGCCCGGAATGCTCCACCCGGAACGGCCCCAGCGCGCCAGCGGGAAATATCTCGAAGGTCTGGCCGTGAAACAGCGCGCCGCCCGGATAATCCGGCTCGTCGTCGAGATCATAGCCCAGCGCTTCCAGGCGGGCGCGAAGCTCGCTCTCGGAGAAGGGGCCGCCGACCTTCAAGCTGAGGTTCAGACGCAACAGGCTCGCCGGCGGCGGCAGGCGCTCCATCACGGCTTCAGCTGTGGAGATGAGAAAGATCGGCTGTTTGGCTTTCGCCAGGCGCCGCAACACCGAGGCTCTGCGGCCCGCGATCTCGCGCGATGGTTCCAACTGATCGAACGGCAGGGTGTTCAGCCGCGGAAACACCAGCACCTCGCAAGTGGGGTCCAGGGCGTGAATGACGCTGCCAAGCCGCTCGGCCCTGTTCTCGCTCTCGGCGAGGAACACAAGACCGCTGCGGCCAGATTCTTTCCACTGCGCCAGCAGATGCAGCGCCATCATGCCCAGCGGCGACGACGACGAGATCGTGGCGCGCTGCGCGCCCCTGCTCGGCTTCGGCGAAGCCTTGCCTGGCGGGCGCCTGCTTGTCGGGCTGTTTGCGAGCGCGCGCTTTCTGGGCGAAGTCTTGACTGCCGCTTTCTTGATTGCCGCGTTCTTGGCGGGCCGCAATGTCTTGGAATGACGCACGTGAATCCGTTTCTCGTCTTAGGCAGTCGTCTTGGGCAGTCGTCCATGCCAGGCGCCACCGAGCTCATGATGATTCGGTTGCGAATGGTCATGCATATGGGATGGGGCGCACGAACATGCGCCTCTCCTGAAACCTCGTGCGACGCAGAGGTCGCCGGCCAACGCACAATGCGCGAGGATGAGCCGCCAGTCGTCTAGCAGACGCGCCGGCCTATTTCCACTCCTGTGATCAGATCGCGGCTAAATGATGCCGCTCTGCCGCAGCGCTGCGATCGCGGCCTTGTCGTAGCCCAGTTCCGCCAGCACGGAATCAGTGTGCTCGCCGAGCGTCGGCGGGCGCGATGCGATCTGGCCGGGCGTTTCAGACAGTCGGATGGCGGCGCGCGCGACCGGGGCCTGCTTCGGCAAGCCGGGATAGTCGACGTCCTGCAAGAAGCCGGCGGCGCGAATGTGTGGATGATCCAGCGCCTGTTGCGGGCTCAGCACCGGCCCGGTCGGGATCATCGCCTTGCCGAGCGTGTCGACCGCCTCCTGCGTGGTGCGCATCGCGCACCAGCGCGCCATCCGCTCGCTGATGACAGGGCCGTTGTTGCCGCGGCTGATATCGTCGGCAAAGCGCGGATCGTTCAGCCAAAGCTCCTCCTCGCCCATCAGCTTGGCCCAGCGCTTGAACAGCGGATGGCCCGTGACCTGGCACAGCACCCAGCCATCCCTGGTGCGATAGATATCCGCGGGCGCCGCGGTCTGGCCGAGATTGCCTGTGGGCACGCGGTTGACGTTGATGACCGCCTGCTCGATCAGCGTCGCATTGGTGAAGGACAGAGCGGTCGCCAGCAGCGCGCCCTCGACGATCTGCCCGCGCCCGGATTTGCCGCGCTCGATCAGCGCGGCAAGCGTCCCGAAGGCGCAATGCAGCGCCGTGCCGAAATCGACCCAGTTCACCGCGGCGCGATATGGCGGATCGCCCGCGCCGGTCATGTAGACAGAGCCCGACATGACCTGGCCGACGCCATCGAAGCCGACGCGGTCCGACCAGGGACCCGGCCCGCCGAACGCGGTCGCCGTCGTCAGGATGATGTCAGGCTTGATCGCCTTGAGTGAATCATAGTCGAGCTGCATCGCGCGGAGCGTTTGCGGCGGCAGATTGGCGACGACGACATCAGCCGTCGCGATCAGCTTGCGCATCACCTCCTGCCCCTCGCCCGTCATCGGATCGAGCGTGATGCACTTCTTGTTGCGGTTGACCTGGAGGAACAAGGCACCCTCGCCGCCTTCGCCGACCGGCGCCACGAAGCGGTCCTCACTGCCGTCGCGCTTCTCGACCCTGATGACCTCGGCGCCGAACTCGGCCAGCAATGTCGCGCAATAGGGACCCGCGATATAGCGCCCGAAATCGAGGACGCGCACGCCTTCCAGAACTCCCCCCATCGACCTCATTCCTTATCTCTTTCGGCCAGATTACAGGGAATGGGTGCCGCGGCAAGATGGCAGCTCACACCCTGCCTTGCTCGCAAGATGTGATGGGGCAAGCGTTTCGGCTGGCGGAAATTCTGCTCTAGAATGGAGCAGCAGTCCCTCCAGCCGGAAACACACAGCCATGCCGCAGCAATTCGACCGATCCGCAGAAGATCTCGGCAACGCCATTCATCTCGAGCACGTCAACATCACGGTTCCGGATCAGCGCCTCGCCACACTGTTCTACGTCACCGGCCTCGGGCTGACCCGCGATCCCTATCTGATGGTCTCGGACACCAACATGTGGATCAATGCCGGACGCAGCCAGTTTCATCTGCCCAGCGGCAAGGCGCAGGTGCTGCGCGGCCATACCGGGCTCGTCATCGAGGGACGCGAGGCGCTGCTGGCGCGATTGGCCTCGATCAAGGGCAAGCTCGAAGGCACGGCCTTCAGCTACGCCGAGCACAATGATTATGTCGAGGCGACCTGCCCCTGGGGCAATCGCGTTCACGTCCATGAACCCGACGCGGCGCGCTTCGGGCGCATCACGCTCGGCATTCCCTATGTCTCGTTCGATGTGCCGGTGGGGTCGGCGCAGGCGATCTGCGCCTTCTATCCTGAGGTCATGGGCATGCCCGCGGGCTTGCGCAACGGTGACGGCAAGGTCGCCGCGGTGAAGACCGGCCGCGACCAGCATCTCTTGTTCCGCGAGACCGACCGGCCGCAGCCGGGCTATGACGGCCACCATGTGCAGATGTACATCACCGATTTCTCGGGCCCCTATCGCAAGCTGCTGGCGCGCGATTTGATCTCGCGCGAAGACAATCAGTATCAGTACCGCTTCTGCGACATCGTCGATCTCGACAGCGGCAAGCCTCTCTTCACCGTCGAGCACGAGGTGCGCAGCGCGACGCACCCGATGTTCATGCGGCCGCTGGTCAATCGCAATCCCGCCGTCAACAACCGCAACTACGCGCACAGTCACGACCAGACGTCGTGGGCGATGGGACCGGTAGCGAGCACCCGGCGGGAGCGGGAGGGATCGAACCTCCGTCACGCCTCTGCAAGATGGCGCGCGATCAACTGAACTAAGAATTTGAGGAAATCGCGCTGGTCGAGGGCGGCGGGGTCTTCGGCGACACTTGCCAACAAAGCTTCGCCTGACATCGCGGCATGCATGTGGGCCGCGCTCAGGACAGCGATGGCGTATTGCGTGTCGGACATCTGCGGTGCGCGCCGCCTCGCCTTCCGCGCTGCCTGGATCCGCGCTCGATGAACTCGCTCGACCAACGACTTGAGCATGCCTGATCCCTCTGGCCGCCAGCCAGCGAGGCTAAGCCAGAGGGCGAGTCTCGCGGCCCGTTCGTCGGCATAGGCGCGCTGAAAGAGCCGTCCGAGGGCGGCGACGTCAATTTGATCGGGAGCCCAGCTTTCGATGGTCGCTTCAATGTCATCTACCAGGCGGCGACCTATGCGCCGCAGGAGCGCGTCCATCAACGCTTCGCGGGTGCCGAAGTGGTAGTGAATAGCCGCGTCCGTGATGCCCAGATCCGAAGCGATGCGCTGGATGCGCACGCCTTCGGGGCCCTCGTCGTGCAGTCGCCGCTCCGCCGCATCCAGGATCGCGAATTTGGCCGCTTGCGGTGTTCGACGTTGTCGCGTGGCCATTGACAAACCTGCGTTCGCGGGACTTACTTAGGGTACCCTAAGTAAGGGGCTGGTGGTGAACGATTGGCATCCCGAGGCGCTGACGACAATAGCCGATCGGCTCGGTATTGCCTTTACCGACCTCGCGCCGCCGCGCTCAGCGCGTTTCCGCACGCATGGCGGCCCCACTATCCACGTCCTCGATTGGGGCGGCCAAGGACCTCCGGCAGTGCTGCTCCACGGCGGCGCGCTGACCGCCCGCACCTGGGATTATGTCGCCATTGCACTGCGGTCTGATTTCCGGCTCATAGCACTCGACATGCGCGGCCACGGCGCCAGCGATTGGGCTGACGACTATTCTATCGAAAGTTGTGCGGCGGATCTCCTCGCAGTTATCGACGGGCTCGGAATCGAACGCGCGCGCATCGTTGGCATGTCGTTGGGAGGAATGGTGGCCTGCGAGTTCGCGCTGCGCCACCGGGACCGCACCGAAAGTCTCGTGATGGTCGATGTGACCTCACGGCCGGTGTTTGCCGCGACGGCGCGGATGCGCACCTTCATGACGGACTTTCCTGGCGCAGCGACAGTGGACGAAGTGGTCGAGATGGCGCTTGCCGTTAGTCCCAGGAGCGATCCAGAGCGCCTTTATTATCGAATGCGCACCCTGCTGAAGCGCGACGACGATGGGCGCCTCGTATGGAAGAGCGACCGCCGTCGTCCGGCGGATTATCCCATGATCCTCAGGCATCTCGCCGGCTTCGAGGCTCGCATCCCCGACATGGCCGCGCCGTTCCTGCTGGCCAGGGGTGGTGAAAGCCTCATCGTCTCGAAGGATGCCGCTCAGGACTTCACCGCGCGCTTTCCCGACGGGCGGTGGATCAACATCGAGGGCGCGGGCCACAACGTTCAGGAAGATAATCCGCGCGATCTGGCCGACGCGCTGAGAGCCTTCTGGGGCGGACGTCTGCGGAGCATGATGCAGAAAGGCATTCGATGAAGACTTGCCAGGCCTTTGCCGCTTACGATCGCGACGCGACTACGCAACATGGCTGGGCCCGGCAGGTGTGAACTGGCATTCGCCGGGCACAAAGCCCGAGATTTCGGGCGATCATCGAAGAAACGTCGCACTGCCGTAGGACAGCCTGCAAATTCCTAGGTTCAATCGTTAGCGGGGAAGCGAGGCGAGCCCCGAATCTGTTTGCTCGAGTACCGAATATGCACAATCGCACCGCTTCGATTTCTTGTCTGTCCGATTTGCTCGCCAATACCTATTCCAGGACGCGGCGGCGCCAGCCAAGAATTGCCCTGCTTGAGCTAACTCAATTTGTGCCGACGAGCTTGGGCTATTCAAAGCACTCGATCGGACTATTGAGGTATGGTGCCCAACATGCGTGGCCCCGCGATGTTTGCTATCGCCGCCCTGCTTACGCTCGCTGCAGGCGGATATATCTACTGGACGCAAGTGATGGCGGTGCAGACCCCTGCCGGGCTTGCGACCGCCAACGGCCGCATCGAAGTGACCCGCGTCGACATCGCCTCCAAATTGCCCGGGCGGGTGGCGCAAGTCCGCGTCAAGGAAGGTGATGCGGTCCAGAAGGGCGAGCTGATCGCCGCGCTCGATACCACGGAGCTGCGCGCACAACTTGCCGGCGCCAAGGCCGCGGTTCAGCGCGCCGCAGCCTCCACCACCCATGCCGAGGCCGACATCAACATCCGCAAGGCGGAGTACGACCTCGCCGAGATCGAGACGCAGCGCGCGACGCGTCTGGAGCAGACGTCCGCCGGAACCAGGGCCGATCTCGAACGGCGCCGCGCACAGAGCCTCGTCGCCGCCGCACAAATCGAGGGTGCGCGCGCGGCGATGGTCGAAGCCAATGCGGCCAGGGAGGCCGCCGACGCCCAGGTCGCGCAGATCGAGGCGACGCTCAGCGATTCCGAATTGCACACGCCGGTGTCGGGTCGTGTCGAGTACAAGCTGGTGCAGGCCGGCGAAGTGGTCGCTGCAGGCGGTCGTGTGGTCACGATCCTCGATCTCTCCGACGTCTACATGACGGTCTTCCTGCCGACCGGCGACAGCGGCCGGATCGCACTCGGCTCGCAGGCGCGTATCGTGCTCGACTCGGTTCCGAACGCCGTGTTCCCCGCCACCGTCTCCTTCGTCGCTGCCGAGGCGCAGTTCACGCCGAAGACGGTTGAGACGCAGAACGAGCGGCAGAAGCTGATGTACCGCGTCAAGCTCGCCATCGACCCGAAGCTGCTCGACACCTACCGGGACTATGTCAAAGCCGGCCTCAGCGGTAACGCCTATGTCCAGGTGATTCCGAACGCGACCTGGCCCGCCTGGCTTGCCATCCGGCTGCCCAATGTCGCCGGCTGAGCCTTTCGCAGTTGAGGTCAGTGAGGTTGCCCACCGCTACGGCAAGGTAACGGCGCTGGCCGACATCGGCCTGTCCGTCCGCGCCGGCAACGCCACGGCGCTGGTCGGGCCTGACGGCGTCGGCAAATCGACCCTGCTCGCGCTGATCGCCGGCGTACGCCGCTTGCAGGCCGGCAGCATCCGGACACTTGGCGGCGACATCGCCTCGCACGCGCACCGCGACGACATCATGGCGCGCATCGCCTACATGCCGCAGGGCCTCGGGCGCAATCTCTATCCGAGCCTGTCGGTCGCCGAGAACATCGATTATTTCGGCCGCCTGTTCGGCCAGTCAGGGGCCGAGCGCGCGGCACGCATCAAGCAATTGTTGAGAGCGACCGGCCTTGCTCCGTTTTTCGACCGGCCGGCCGGCAATCTCTCGGGCGGCATGAAGCAGAAATTGTCGCTGTGCTGCACGTTGATCCACGATCCCGACCTGCTCATCCTCGACGAACCGACCACCGGCGTCGACCCCTTGTCGCGGCGGCAGTTCTGGCGGCTGATCGACGACATTCGCGCGCAGCGTCCGCAGCTCACGGTGTTGGTCTCCACCGCCTATATGGAAGAAGCCGAGCGCTTCGACCACGTCGTCGCCATCGACGCCGGCCGCGTGCTGGCACGGGGCGCTCCGGCCGAGCTCCTCAAGCAGACCGGAACCCAGCACTTCGAGCAGGCCTATATCGCGCTGCACGGCGGCAGCGTCGCACCCGAGATGGTGCCCATCGCGCCTTTGCCGCCGAGCGCCGACGGCAAGCCGGCCATCGTGGCCGAGGGGCTGACGCGCCGCTTCGGCGATTTCGTCGCCGTCGATCATGTCAGCTTCAGCATCCGGCGTGGCGAGATCTTCGGGTTCCTCGGCTCCAATGGCTGCGGCAAGACCACGACGATGAAGATGCTCACCGGCCTGTTGGACATCAACGAGGGACGCGCCGAACTGCTCGGACGTCCCGTCGAGGCGGGCGACCTCTCCACGCGCCTGCGCGTCGGCTACATGTCGCAGGGCTTCTCGCTCTACGAGGAGCTGACGGTCCGCGAAAATCTCGCGCTGGATGCGCGCCTCTATCGTATCGCGGAAGCGGAGGTGAAGCAGGTTGTCGACCGGGCCCTGGAACATTTCGGCCTGGTCGAGGCGGCGAACAGCAAGCCGCCGAGCCTGCCGCTCGGCATGCGGCAGCGGCTGCAGCTTGCAGCCGCATGCCTGCACCGCCCCGAGGTGATGATCCTGGACGAGCCGACCTCCGGGGTCGATCCCGCCGCGCGCGACATGTTCTGGCGCTTGCTCGGCGAATTGTCCCGGCGCGACGGCGTGACCATCTTCGTGTCGACGCACTTCATGAACGAGGCCGAGCGCTGCGACCGCATCTCCCTCATGCACGCCGGCAAGGTGCTTGCCGTCGGCACGCCGTCAGAGCTGCGGCAGGCCAAGGACACCGCCAGCCTGGAGGACGCGTTTATCGCCCATCTCGAAGAGGCCGATCCCGAGGGCACGGTCGAGGAAGTCCCGCGCGCCGTCTGGACGAATTCGGCGGCAGCCCGTCCGCTGCCGACGGCCAGCCTGCTTGCATCGCTGCGCCGCATGTGGGCATTCAGCTACCGGGAGATGCGCGAACTGCTGCGCGACTGGGTGCGGCTGGGCTTTGCGCTGCTCGGTCCGCTGCTGCTGCTTCTGACCTTTGGATACGGCATCACCTTCGACGTGGAGAACCTGTCTTTCGCCGTGCTCGATCGCGACCATAGCGCCGACAGCCGGCAACTGGTCGAGAGCTTCGCCGCCTCGCGCTATTTCAGGCAGATGACGCCACTGCGCAGCGAGACGGAGGTCGATCGCCGTCTGCGCGCTGGCGACCTGCGCCTGGTGATCGACATCCCGCCCGGCTACGGCCGCGATCTCGTCGCCGGCCGCCAGCCCGAGGTCGGCTTCTTCCTCGACGGTGCCACGCCCTTCCACGCCGAAACGACACGCAACTACGTGGACGGCATCGTGCTCTCCTATGTCGAAGACCTCGCGCGCCGCACCCGCGGTGCGGTGCCGGACCTTGTGGCGGCATCGCTCGAGCCGCGCTTTCGCTACAACCAGGATTTCCGCAGCGTGTTCGCGCTCACGCCCGGACTGGTCATGATCTTCATGGTGCTGTTCCCATCGATGCTCGCCGCCCTCGGCGTGGTGCGCGAGCGCGAGCTCGGATCGATCACCAATCTCTACGCCTCGCCGGCGACGGTCGCGGAGTTCCTGCTCGGCAAGCAGCTGCCCTACATTCTGTTCAGCTGCGCCAGCTTCGTCAGCCTGCTGGTGCTGGCGAGTCTTGCCTTCGGCGTGATCGTCAAGGGCTCGGTTGCCGCGCTCGCGCTGGGCGGCCTGCTCTATGTCTTCGCCTCCACTGCCTTCGGCATTCTGGTGTCCGTCTTCGTGCGCAGCCAGGTCGCCGCGATCATCGTCACCGCCATCGTCAGCACCGTCCCGGCGATCAACTTCTCCGGCTACCTCTACCCGGCCGCCGCCCTGCAGGGCAGCGGTCGCTTCATCGGCATGAGCTTTCCCTCGCTCTGGTTCCAGAACATTTCGCTGGGCACCATCACCAAGGCGCGCGGCTTCGTCGAACTCTATCCGAATCATCTCATCCTGCTCGCCTTCGGACTTGCCTATCTCGTGGCGGCGAGCCTCTTGTTGCGCAAGCAGGACGGCTGACATGACGCGGTGGCTCTCCAACGTGTTCCGCCTCGGCATCAAGGAGCTCGCGAGTCTCGCAAGCGACGTGGTGCTGGCCTTCTTCGTGGTCTATTCCTTCTCGTTCAGCGTCTATAGCGAGTCGACGGGGATCACGACCGACGTCAACAACGCGCCGGTCGCCATCGTCGATTCCGATCGTTCGGTGCTGTCCACCCGCATCGCCGACGCGCTGCTGCAGCCCTATTTCCGCCGGCCCGTCCCGGTCGACCGCTCTGCCGTCGACCGCCTCATGGATGAAGGTCAGTACGCCTTCGTGCTCGACATCCCGCCGCGGTTCCAGGCCGATGTGCTGAACCGGCGCGATCCGGCGGTGCAGCTCAACATCGACGCCACGGCCATGACGCAGGCGGCAGTCGGCGCCGGCTACGTGTCCTCGATCCTGCAGCAGGAAACAACGAACTATCTGCATTCCCGCGGCATCGCGCGCGAATTGCCGGTGCGCAGCGTCGAACGCGCCTTCTTCAATCCGAACCTGGAAGGCTTCTGGCACATGGCGATCAATGCGCTGGTGGAGAACCTGACCATGCTGACCATCCTGCTGGTCGGCGCAGCGGTCATTCGCGAGCGCGAGCGCGGCACCATCGAACATCTCCTGGTCATGCCGGTCCGCGCGCATGAGATCGCCGCCGGAAAGATCTGGGCCAATGCGCTGGTGGTGGCGTTCTTCGGCACGTTGTCGCTGCTCATCGTGATCAAGGGCGTATTGCACGTGCCGATCGCGGGCTCGATCCCGCTGTTCGTTGCCGGCATGGTGCTCTATCTTTTCGCCATCGCCTCGCTCGGCATCCTGCTTGCGACCATTGCCAACACCATGCCGCAGTTCGCGCTGCTCGCGATCCCGGTATTCCTCATCCTCAACATGCTGTCGGGCGGTGCCTCCCCGCTCGAAGCCATGCCGCAGCCGCTCCAGGTCGCGATTCAGGTTTCGCCGGCCGTGCATTTCGTGCAATTCACGCAGTCGGTGTTGTGTCGGGGCGCCGGCATCGACCAGGTCTGGCCGCATCTCGCCGCGATTGTCGCGCTTGGCGCAATCTTCCTGGCGGCCGCACTTGCCCGTTTCCGCCGGATGCTGGCACGGGTGCAGTAGTGCTCGGGAGCTGGCTGGGGCGGGAGGGATCGAACCTCCGAATGGCGGAATCAAAATCCGCTGCCTTACCGCTTGGCTACGCCCCATCAGGTGACCACGGGAACGGCGGGCGAGCTGGCACCCGCAGATTCCCTTCGGTCGCAGCCGGTCTATAGGGTGCGGCGCGGCATTTCAACCGCCTGGAGGGGCAAAATACCACCGCCCGGGGCGGGGGCGCGCCACACCTTAATATAGGCGGGGGCGAAGGCCCGATGCGGTCCCGTATCGCACCCATTGAGGCCTCAGCCATTTCATGGGAATACGGCGGCAAACCTGTCCACGGGGAGTTTGCCATGACCTACCGCGCGCCGATTTCTGACATGCTGCTGTCGCTCAACCATGGCGCCGGCCTCAAGGCCGCCGTGGAGGCCGGCCATTACGGCGATTTCGACGCCGACATTGCCGCTGCCGTGCTGGAAGAGGCCGGCAAATTCGCAACCGACGTGCTGGCGCCGCTGAACAAGGTCGGCGACGAGCATGGCATCAAGCTCGATGCCGGCAAGGTGACGACGGCGCCGGGCTGGCCGGACGCCTACAAGCGCTGGATCGACGGCGGCTGGAACGCGGTCTCGGGCTCCGAGGACTTTGGTGGCCAGGGCCTGCCGCTGGCGATCAACGCCGCCTGCACCGAGATCTGGAGCGCGTCGAATATTGCCTTCGGCCTCTGCCCGCTGCTGACGGCCTCGGCGATCGAGGCGCTGGAGGCGCATGGCAGCGAGGAGCTGAAGAAAATCTATCTGGAGAAGCTCGTCACCGGCGAATGGACCGGCACGATGCAGCTGACCGAGGCGCAGGCGGGCTCCGACGTCGGTGCGCTGCGCACCCGTGCCGAAAAGCAGGCCGACGGCACCTATCGCATCAAGGGGACGAAGATCTTCATCACCTATGGCGAGCACGACATGACCGACAACATCGTGCATTTCGTGCTGGCGCGCCTGCCCGATGCCCCCGCGGGCACCAAGGGCATCTCGCTGTTCCTGGTGCCGAAATTCATGGTCAATGAAGACGGCTCGCTCGGCGCACGCAATGACATCTTTGCCTCGGGCGTCGAGCACAAGCTCGGCATGCACGCCTCCCCCACCTGCACCATGACCATGGGCGACCATGGCGGCGCCATCGGATTTTTGATCGGCGAAGAGAACCAGGGCATGCGCTGCATGTTCACGATGATGAACCAGGCCCGTCTCGGCGTCGGCCTGGAAGGCGTCGGCATCGCCGATCGCGCCTATCAGCAGGCGCTCGCCTATGCGCAGGAGCGCAAGCAGGGCCGCGCCGTCGGCAAGAAGGGCGACGGATCGGATGCGATCTTCGTGCACCCCGACGTCAAGCGCATGCTGATGCGGATGCGGGCGCAGACCGCGGCCGCGCGCACGATCTGCTATGCGACAGCGGTCGCGCTCGACGTCTCCATGCGCGCCAGGGATCCGAAGGTCCGCGCCGATGCGGCCGCACGCGCGGCGCTGCTGACGCCGATGGCAAAGGGTTATTCCACCGATATCGGCAACGAGGTTGCCTATCTCGGCGTGCAGATCCATGGCGGCATGGGCTTCATCGAGGAGACCGGCGCCGCGCAGCATTATCGCGATGCCCGCATCACCACGATCTATGAAGGCACCAACGGCATCCAGGCGATCGACCTCGTGACGCGCAAGCTTGCCGCCAATGGCGGCGCGGCGGTGTGGGCGCTGATCGACGAGCTCTCTGCCACGGTCAAACAGGTCGAGGCCTCCAACGATCCCGCCTTCGGCACCACCGGCGTAAAGCTGCGCGAGGCGCTGGAGGCCTTGAGGCGCAGCAGCAAGTGGCTGCTCGAACGCGTCACGTCGGCGCCGAACGAGGCGCTCGCCGGCGCGACGCCCTATCTGCAGCAGTTCGGCTCAACGCTCGGCGGCTGCCTGCTCGCCTCCGAGGCGCTCGCGGCGAAGGCCGACGGCAACACCGAGGCGGCGCGCTACGTCTCGCTCGCGCGTTTCTTCGCCGAGAACATCACCGTGCAGGCGGGCGCGCTCGAGCGCACCGTGACGGAGAGCGCGGACTCGGTCGCGGCGGCGGATGCGGTGCTGTTGGGGTAAGCTGCTTGCCGCGAGCGTCGGTGCGTAGGGTGGGTTAGCCGTAGGCGTAACCCACCGCTTGTGCCGCCGCGTGAACAGAAGAGGTGGATTACGCTTCGCTAATCCACCCTACGGGCAGCGACCTCCGCCCTCTTTCCCGGCCGCCACAGCACGATGCCGGCCGCGATCACGTCGAGCGCCACGCACATCGCAAACGCAATGGTGTAGTCGCCGCTCGCGCTGCGCACGAGGCCGACGATGCCGGGACCGAAGGCGCTGACGATGCCGCTGATCGACGTACCCAGCCCCATCGCGGCCGCGAACGCCGCACTGCCGATCTCGCGCTGGATGATCAAGGGCGGAAAGGTGATCATGTTGCCGATCGAGAAGCCGTAGACGGCGCAGCACAACAGCAGCACGATCGGGCTCTGGCTGTGCAGGAGCACGAGCAAGGCCGCCGCCTGGCTCATCATCGACGCCGCGCAGGCAAGCCGCGGATCGAGCCGGTCGACGAACAGGCCGAGCGTGAGTCGCCCGATCACCGCCATCGCGGCCATGATGGTGACCGCGAGGCCCGCACTGGCGCGGCCGATCAATGGTTCGAGAAACGTCACCTGGTGAATGATGAATCCCATCTGCGCCAGCAGCGCGATCGCGATCGGCAGCACCATGGTCCAGAATGATGCAACGGCGAGCAGCGCCCGGCGCGAATGGCGCGCGGCGTTGCCGCCGCTGGAAACTGGTCCCGCTGCATGCAGCGACGCGGCGGCCGGCCAGCCGGTGAAGACGACGACCACCGGCAAGACCAGCGCCACCATCACGATGGTCGCCGCCAGCATGGCCCAACGGAAGCCGATGCTGGTGCTCAGCGCCAACAGAACGGGAACGAGGATGATGCCGCCGCAGGTGGCGCCGTTGAAGGCGAGGCTGAGCGCGAGCCCGCGCCGTCGCTCGAACCAGGCGTTCAGCACGGTGGCGATCACCACCGAGCCCATTCCGGTCCAGCCGATCGACATCAGGGCATAGGCTAGATAGAGCTGCCAGGGCAATTGCATCAATCCCAGCAGCGCGGTCGATGCGCCAAGCGCCGCAAGCCCGCACAGGATCAGCGCGCGCAACCCGATGCGGACGAGCAGATCATCGGTAAAGATCACGAGGACGGCGCTCAGCAGGAACGAGAAGGTGCTGGCCGAGGATACCAGCGTGCCCGGCCAGCCATGGGCGCGCTGGAGCTCGGCGAGATAGACGCCCTGGCCGTAGAGGCCAAAGCCGAACATGAAGAAGGCCATCAGGAAACAGGCCAGCACCACGCGCCAGCCGCGGTAGCGCAGCGAGGACTCGTCAACCTCCGTTGCGGCGATCATCGTCAAATATCGGTCTGATGGAACGAACGGCTGATCGTGACGCACAACCACCGGTTTTTCAAATGAAAGATGTAGCCGATTGTTGCAATGCGCAAATCGCGCTGCTGGGTCGTTCCCCCGACGCCATCGGGCGGGTGTCATGCAACCATTTTAACGGCATCACTGCCGAATTGATTGAGCCACAGGATTGGCACGCCTGCGGGATCATGTAGGCTGAGCTGTGCAAGACTCGCCAGCGGCAGGCGCCGCGGCGAGCGCAGGGAGTGCTCATGCCGAACGGCAATATCATCGTCACGGACGACCGCGGCACACGCGTCATCACCCTGCGCCGTCCCGGCAAGAAGAACGCGATCACGCAGCACATGTATCGCGAGATGAGCCGGGCGATCGACACCGCACAGAATAATCCCGATATCCGCTGCATGATCATCACCGGCGGCTCCGGCGTGTTCACCGCCGGCGACGATATCGACGACTTCATGCATGCCGACGCGGCCCGTCCGGAGACGTTGTCGGACGGCGCCAAATTCCTCTACTCGCTGGCGCTCAACGTCAAGCCGATCATCGCAGCCGTGGACGGTGCCTCGATCGGCATAGGCACCGTGATGCTGTTTCACTGCGACTATGTGCTCGCCTCGAACGCCGCGACCTTCTCGGCGCCCTACATCAATCTCGGGCTCGTTCCGGTCGGTGCCGCCAGCCTCCTGATGCCCAGCACCATGGGTTACCAGCGCGCCTTCGCCATGCTGGTGATGGGCCGCAGCTTCACGGCCGCCGAGGCCCATGCCGCCGGCTTCGTCAACACCGTGGTGTCGCCGGGACATACCGAGGTCGAAGCCCGCAAGGTGGCGCGCGACATCTGCCGGCTTCCGGCCGATGCGGTCGCAATCTCGCGCAAGCTGCTGCGCGCCCCGCCGGAAGAACTGACCCGCCGCATCGACCAGGAGGCCCATCTGTTCGGCGAGCGGTTGAAGTCCAACGATGCGATTGCCGCGTTCAATGCGTTCGCGAACAGGAAGAAGAGGAAGTAGGACTGTCTGCCGCCCGATGGATTCCGGGCTCGCGCTCCGCGCGCCCCGGGATGACAGCGAGAACTTTCGTGAAATCTTGGCGCCGAGCGATTAATCTTGTTCCATGCGATACCAATCCATCCTTGCCACGCTTTCGCTCGCGCTTCTCCCCCTCTCCGCCGCGGCGCAGACCGCAGCGCCGGTCGAGCTGCGGATTCTCGCGATCAACGATTTCCACGGCAACCTCCGTTCGCCGCCGGGCGGCATCCGCATCAATGACCCCGAAGACAAGACCAGGAAGGTGATGGTGGCCGCCGGCGGTGCCGAATACATGGCGACGCTGGTGAAGCAGCTGAGCGAGGGGCACAAGAACACCATCTTCGTCGCCGCCGGCGATCTGATCGGGGCGAGCCCGTTCCTGTCGGCGATGTTTCACGACGAGCCCTCGGTCGAATCGCTTTCGATGATGGGGCTTGCGATCACCTCGGTCGGCAACCACGAATTCGACGAAGGCAAGACCGAGCTGCTCAGGATGCAGAATGGCGGCTGCCATCCCGAAGACGGCTGCCAGGGGCCGCATGCTTTCACCGGCGCCAAATTCCACTATCTCGCGGCGTCCACGGTAGAGACCGCGACCGGCAAGAGCGTGCTGCCGCCTTACGAGATCCGCGAGTTCGATGGGATTCCGGTCGCCTTCATCGGGCTGACCCTGAAGGAGACCGCCGGCATCGTCTCGCCCAAGGGCATTGCGGGACTGGAATTTCGCGATGAGGCCGAGACGGTGAACGCACTGGTGCCGCAGCTGAAGGCGAAGGGGGTCGAGGCGATCGTGGTGCTGATCCACCAGGGCGGTGAGCCCGCAGGCGACTACAACGAATGCCCTGGCATTACCGGGCCCATCGTCGACATCGTCAAGAAGTTCGACCCGGCCGTCGACGTCATCGTCAGCGGCCACACGCACCGCGCCTATGTCTGCGATATCGATGGGCGGCTCGTCACCAGCGGCGACAAATACGGCACGCTGGTGACCGCGATCGACCTCAAGCTCGATCCTGCAACCCGCGACATCGTCGGCGCCAAAGCCGAGAACGTCATCGTCGCCAACGCCTCGCTGGCCAGGGATCCGGAGCAAACCGCGCTGATCGACGCCTATGACAAGCTCTCGGCGCCGATCGCCAACCGGCCGGCCGGATCGGTGACGCAGACGCTGTCGCGCGTTCCGAACGAAGCCGGTGAAAGCGCACTCGGTGACGTCATCGCCGATGCCCAGCTCGCCGCGACGAAGGATGCCAAGGACGGCAGCGCTGTCATCGCGCTGACCAATCCCGGCGGCATCCGCACGGATCTCGTCCCCAAGGACAACGGCGCGGTGTCCTATGGCGACCTGTTCGCAAGCCAGCCGTTCCGCAACCGCCTCGTCACCATGACGCTCACGGGCAGTCAGCTCAAGGATATGCTGGAGCAGCAATGGCTCGATCCGAAGCGGCCGCGAATCCTCCAGGTCTCGATCGGGTTCAGCTACAGCTGGGACGCGTCAAAGCCATTCGGCGAGCGCATCATGGCCGACAAGATGACGCTCAACGGCAAGCCGATCGAGCCGGCCAGCTTCTATCGCGTGACCCTTAACGACTATCTGGCGGTCGGCGGCGACGGTTTTACCGTCGCCAAGCAGGGCACCTCGCCGCAATATGGCGGCTACGATTCCGACGCGCTGTTTGCCTTCTTTAAGGCGCATGGTCCGATCGGCCCGTTGCCGGCCACCCGCATCCTGCGCGTCAATTGATCTGGATCAAAGGGGGCGGAACGGGTCGGGCCTTTGCCATTCGCTACGGAACGCCTAGATTGGGTTTTGCATTGCGTTTTGGCGCCGGATGCGTCAAGCGACGTCGAGAGTTCGTTCCCCGTGAGGCCGACCTGATGAGCACGCTTCTTCTTTCCCACAAGGCCTGCCTCGACCATGTCACGCCACCGGGACACCCCGAGCGCCCGGATCGCCTGCGTGCGGTGGAGGAAGCGCTGTCGGTCGAGCGCTTCCAGTTCCTGGCGCGCGATCAGGCGCCGGAGGGCGATCTCGATCTCGTCACGCTCTGCCACAACGAGCACTACGTCACCGAGCTGCGCCACGTCGCGCCGACCAGCGGCCAGATCTATCTCGACGGCGACACCTCGATGTCCCCGGGTACCTGGGAAGCGGTGATGCGCGGCGTCGGCGGCGCAGTGGCGGCGACCGAGGCTGTGATGAACGGCGAGCACCGCAACGCCTTCGTCGCGGTGCGCCCGCCCGGCCACCACGCCGAGATCGGCAAGCCGATGGGCTTCTGCTTCTTCGACAATGTCGCCATCGCCGCGCGCCATGCGCAGCGCAAATACGGCATCAAGCGCGCCGCCATCGTCGATTTCGACGTGCATCACGGCAACGGCACCCAGGACATCTTCTGGTCGGATCCATCAGTGATGTACTGCTCGACCCACCAGATGCCGCTGTTTCCGGGCACCGGCGCCAAGGGCGAGCGCGGCGATCACGACACCATCGTCAACGCGCCGCTCGCCTCGGAAGACGGCGGCCCCGAATTCCGCAGCGCGTTCGAGAATCTGATCCTGCCGCGGCTGGAGAAATTCAGCCCCGAGCTCCTCATCATCTCCGCGGGCTTCGATGCGCACTACCGCGATCCGCTGGCCTCGCTGAACTTGCGCGCGGAGGATTATGCCTGGGTGACGCGCAAGCTGATGGACCTCGCCGACAAGTCCGCCGGGGGACGCGTTGTCTCTGTGCTTGAAGGCGGCTACGACCTGCAAGGACTGAAAGAATCTGTTACGGCGCATGTCGGCGCCCTGATGGGCGCTTGAGATACCCGCCACATTAAGCCCGCAAAACTCTGCTGTTTTGCAAGCGCAGCGAATCGGGCAATCGGAAACGGATATGGCCGAAAATACCCAAGTCGACGTCTCCAGGCTCACCTTCGAGCGCGCGATCGAGGAACTCGAAACGATCGTGAAGCGGCTCGAGGACGGCAAGGTGCCGCTCGAGGAATCCGTCACGATCTACGAACGCGGCGAAGCCCTGAAGCGGCGCTGCGAGGAGCTGTTGCGCCAGGCCGAGGCGCGCGTCGACAAGATCACCACCGACGCCAGTGGCCAGGCCGCCGGCACGGCGCCCCTGGACGTGCAGTAAGGCCCGCAGCCACCCGCCTCGCGCATCAGCCGCCTGCAATTTTTCAAGATCGCACGCCCCGTCTTGGCCGGCGAAGGGAACGCTAAGGCCGGAGAGTTCCCGCCTCGGCGTTCTCCATCCCGCGAATTCCGCCGAAAAGGCTGTCTTTCCGCAAAGAATCCGGCCAAGGAACCGGGCAGAATTGGAACCTTCCCTCCGGCGCCCCGATTAACCAAATTGGCCCGCCGGTTGCACCTGCATACCCGTGATCGGCCCTGTGGGTTGGCTTTGGCCCAAGCTTTGGTGTAAAGCTGCGCGGAGTGTGGCTTTTTGTTAGCCTTGACGTGGGGACCGATTTTCGATGTCAAGTGCCTCAAATCGCTAATGAAATTGGCTGGGACGGACGAAGCCGATCTACGTGACAGGGATCACAGAGACTGAACCGGAGCGCACTTAGGCTCACCTAAGCTTGAAGACGGGGCCTTGCCCCATGCAGGTGGCTCCGACGGTTTAAGGACTCGCGCTGCGCCGATATTGTGCAAACCCATCGCGCACCGGAATGACCTTCCGGCGCTGACAAATTGGAAATCGCCGTGAACGCATACAGTAAAACGCCGCTTCTCGACACCATCCGGACGCCGGAAGACCTGCGCAAACTCAAGGTCGAGCAGGTTCGCCAGGTCGCCGACGAGCTGCGGCAGGAAACGATCGATGCCGTCTCGGTGACCGGCGGTCACTTCGGCGCTGGCCTCGGCGTGGTCGAGCTCACCACCGCGATCCACTACGTCTTCGACACGCCGCGTGACCGGCTGATCTGGGACGTCGGCCATCAGGCCTATCCGCACAAGATCCTCACCGGTCGCCGCGACCGCATCCGCACGCTTCGCACCGGCGGCGGCCTGTCCGGCTTCACCAAGCGCAGCGAGAGCGATTACGACCCGTTCGGCGCCGCGCATTCCTCGACCTCGATCTCGGCCGGTCTCGGCATGGCCGTCGCGCGCGATCTCTCCGGCGGCAAGAACAACGTTATCGCCGTGATCGGTGACGGTGCGATGTCGGCGGGCATGGCCTATGAGGCCATGAACAATGCCGGCGCCATGAATTCGCGCCTGATCGTGATCCTCAACGACAACGACATGTCGATCGCGCCGCCGGTCGGCGCCATGAGCGCCTATCTGTCGCGCCTCTACTCCGGCAAGACCTATCGCACGCTGCGCGATGCGGCCAAGCAGATCAACAAGCGCCTGCCCAAGATCCTCGCCAACCGCGCCAACCGCGTCGAGGAATATTCCCGCGGCTTCATGATGGACGGCGGCACGCTGTTCGAGGAGCTCGGCTTCTATTACGTCGGCCCGATCGACGGCCATAATCTCGACCATCTCCTGCCCGTGCTGAAGAACGTCCGCGACATGGAGACCGGCCCGATCCTGGTCCATGTCGTGACGCAAAAGGGCAAGGGATACGGCCCGGCGGAAGCGTCCGCCGACAAGTACCACGCCGTCGTCAAGTTCGACGTCGCCACCGGCACCCAGGCCAAGGCCAAGCCGAATGCGCCGGCCTACCAGAACGTGTTCGGCCAGAGCCTCGTCAAGGAAGCGCAGAAGGACGACAAGATCGTCGCCATCACCGCGGCGATGCCGTCGGGCACCGGCGTCGACATCTTCAACAAGGCGTTCCCGGACCGCACCTTCGACGTCGGTATTGCCGAGCAGCACGCGGTGACCTTCGCCGCCGGTCTCGCGACCGAGGGCTACAAGCCGTTCTGCGCGATCTACTCGACCTTCCTGCAGCGCGGCTACGACCAGATCGTCCATGACGTCGCGATCCAGAACCTGCCCGTGCGCTTCGCCATCGACCGCGCCGGCCTCGTCGGCGCCGACGGCGCGACCCATGCCGGCTCGTTCGACAACGCCTATCTCGGCTGTCTGCCCAACATGGTGATCATGGCTGCGGCCGACGAAGCCGAGCTCGTGCACATGGTGGCGACCCAGGTCGCGATCAACGACCGTCCGAGCTCGCTGCGTTATCCGCGCGGCGAAGGCCGCGGCATCGAGATGCCCGAGGTCGGCATTCCGCTCGAGATCGGCAAGGGCCGCATGATCCGCCAAGGCAGCAAGATCGCCCTGCTCTCGTTCGGCACGCGTCTGGCCGAATGCGAGAAGGCGGCCGACGAGCTCGCCGCCCATGGCCTCTCCACCTCGATCGCCGATGCGCGCTTCATGAAGCCGCTCGACACCGAGCTGGTGCTGAAGCTCGCCCGCGACCACGACGTGCTGATCACGATCGAGGAGGGCTCTGTCGGCGGCTTCGGCTCGCATGTCGCGCAGTTCCTGACCGATCAGGGCGTGCTCGACACCGGCATGGTCAAGTTCCGCACGATGGTGCTGCCCGACGTATTCCAGGACCACGATACCCCGGCCGCGATGTACGCCCGCGCCGGCCTCGACGCCAAGGGCATCGTCGCCAAGGTGTTCGAAGCGCTCGGCAAGGATGTGAAGGCCGAGACGGTCAAGCTGGCTTGAGGCTTATCACCTCTCCCGCTTGCGGGAGAGGTCGGCGCGAAGCGCCGGGTGAGGGTTCTATCCTCTGGGAGACTATCCGTTGCGGAGACACCCTCTCCCCACCCCTCCCCCGCAGGCGGGGGAGGGAGCAGACTGCGGCTCGCATCTCGACCCAAATTTCCCTGGTTCTATTTCCATGAAAATCTATCTGGCAGGTCCCGACGTGTTCCTGCCGGATGCGGTTGAGATCGGCCGCCGCAAAGCCGCGATCTGCACCGCCCACGGTCTTACCGGTCTCTATCCCCTCGACAACGCCATCGACCTCACCACTTCAGACGCCTCCCGGCGGATCTTTTGCAGCAATGAGGCGATGATGGACGAGGCCGACGCCGTCATCGCAAACCTGACGCCGTTCCGCGGTGCCGGCGCCGACCCCGGCACCGTCTACGAACTCGGCTACATGGCCGGCCGCCGCAAGTTTTGCCTCGCTTACTGCAACGATCCCGCCACCTATGCCGACCGCCTCAGTCGCTTCATGGCCGTCACCCCTGAGGACGGACGGCTGGTCGATGCGCAGGGGCTGACCGTCGAGGATTTTGGTCTCGTCGATAACCTGATGATGATCCATGCGCTGGAGCTGCATGGCTGCCCGCTGGGGACGCCGGCGCAAATGCCTGTTGACGTCTGGCATGATCTGGCCGCGTTCGAGGCTTGCGTCCGGATGGCGGCCGCGCGATTGATCGCTACATAGCGATCAATCGCTGGAGAGATCGATGTCCCCTGCCCGCAAACGCGCGGATGTTCTGCTGGTCGAGCGCGGCCTGTTCGAGAGCCGGGCGCGGGCGCGCGCGGCAATCGAGGCCGGGCTCGTCACGGCCAACGACAAGCAGGTCGAAAAACCCTCGGAGACGATCGCCGAGGACGCCGTGATCCAGGCCGAGCCGGCGCATCCCTACGTCTCGCGCGGCGGCGTCAAGCTCGCCGGCGCGCTGGAGCGCTACAGAATCGAGATCGAGGATCATGTCTGCCTCGACGTCGGCGCCTCCACCGGCGGTTTTACGGAGGTGCTGCTGGCGAACGGCGCGAGCCTGGTGTTCGCCGTCGATGTCGGCACCAGTCAGTTGCACGCCTCGCTGCGCGGGCATCCCAAAATCGTGTCGATGGAGGAGACCGACATCCGCGCCTATGAGGGCAAGCGGCTGCCGGCGCGGCCCGATGTCGTCGTCATCGACGTCAGCTTCATTTCGCTGAAGACCGTACTTCCCGTTGCGCTGTCGCTGGCGGCCGCGCCGATGAGCCTGCTGGCGCTGATCAAGCCGCAATTCGAGGCTGACAGGAAGCACAACAAGAAAGGCATCATCCGCGACGCCGCCGTGCATCAAGAGATCTGCGACGACATCGCGGCCTTTGCCGCCTCGCTCGGCTGCACCGAGATCGAGGTGTTTCCCTCCTCGATATCAGGCGGTGACGGCAATATCGAATTCTTCCTGGGCGCGCGCCGTGGTTGAACGTGTCATGATCGATCATGTCGGCCATCGCGGCGACGGCGTTTCACTCACGACAGGCGATGCGATCTATGTGCCCTACACGCTTGGCGGCGAGAGCGTCGAGGTCGATCACGTTGCGGGCCATCATCCCGACCGTCGCAAGCTGCTGGCGGTCGATATCGCCAGCCCCGAGCGCATCGAACCGTTCTGCCCGCATTTCGGCGTCTGCGGCGGCTGTGCGATCCAGCATTGGGCGGCGGAGCCCTACCAGGCCTGGAAACGCAACATCGTGGTCGAGACGCTGGCGCAGGCCGGCGTTCCTTGCGAGGTGGCCCCGCTGGTCGATGCGCATGGTGCCGGGCGAAGGCGCGTCACGCTGCACGGAAGGTTCGGCACGCATGACGTGCTCAAGGTCGGCTTTTCCGCGACGAGCTCGCACGACGTGATCCCGATCGACCGCTGTCCGATCCTCGATCCCGCGCTGGAAGGCGCGCTCGATGCCGCCTGGGCCATTGCCGAGCCGCTGACGTCGAAAATGCCGGTGACCAAACCGCTCGACATCCAGGTGACCGCCACCATCAACGGCCTCGATGTCGACGTGCGCGGCTCCGGCCCGCTGCCGACGCGGCTGGTCACCGCGCTGTCGCGCGTCGCCGAGCAGCATGGTCTGGCGCGGCTGACGCGGCATGGCGAATTGGTGCTGCAACGCCTGCCGCCAACGGTGCGGATGGGCCGCGCCGAGGTGACGCTGCCGCCGGGCTCGTTCCTGCAGGCAACCGTGGCCGGTGAAGAGACGCTTGCTTCACTCGTCGCCGAGCGCGTCGGCAAGGCGAAGGAGGTTCTCGACCTCTTCTGCGGCGTCGGTCCGTTTGCGCTCAGGCTCGCCGAGAAAGCCCGCGTCACCGCCTATGACAGCGACGCCGGCGCGATCGCCGCGCTCGCGAAGGCGGCGCGCACGCCGGGACTGAAGCCGATCAAGTGCGAGCCGCGTGACCTGTTCCGCCGTCCGCTGGTGCCACCGGAGCTGCGCGATTTCGATGCCGTGATATTCGATCCGCCGCGCCAGGGCGCACAGGCACAGGCGCTGAAACTCGCGGCGAGCAAGGTGCCCGTGGTGATCGCAGTGTCCTGCAATGTCGCGACCTTCGCCCGTGACGCGCGGCTGCTGATCGATGGCGGTTACAAGATCGAGAATGTCGTCCCGGTCGATCAGTTCCGCCACACGCCGCATGTCGAGCTGGTGGCGAAGTTCAGCCGCTAAAGCGCGATGAGATCGGGTTGAATCGTCATCGCGCTTCAGCGTCGCAGCTGGCCCAGCGCCGGCGACTCGCCCGGCAGCATGTTCGACCTGATATCGCTGTCCATGAGGCCGGAGTCGCGCTGGGTGAACCCGGCGCCGAACGACAGGCTGAGATTGGACGTCGGCTTGAATTCGACGCCCGCAAATCCGCCGTAGCCGGGACCGGCGGCGGAGGTCAGCGGTGCAACCGAGCTGCCGATGCCGTTACCGTATTTCAGCGTGTCGAAGCCGGCAAAGAAGGTCACGAGCGAGCCGCCCGCGGTCTTCATGTTGTAGCCGAACTGCGTGCTGTCGAAGGAGAGCGCGCTGAAATTGCCTGAAGATCCAGCCTGGGTGAAACCGCTCAGGCCGAGATTGCCGCTCTGGCTTCCGACGAAAAAGCCGGGACGGAAATCATAGCCATTGCTGTAGCTCTCAGTGCTGCCGCCATAGCCGAAAGCCCCGCCCGGAATCCAATACTGCACAGGCGCGACCTGGGCATGAGCAGGTCCGCCGCCAAGGCAGAGCAGTGCGAGAAGAGCAGTAAGACCGCAGGTACGAGTAAAGCCGGGCATCGAGGTAACCGTCAGAATGGTGCGCAAAATATACGCCCGCCAAGGTGCGAATGCCAGTGATGCGATGCCGCTGATCACGCCATCGGGTTCCAGACCCGACGCTTTGAACCTCCTGCGTGCCGGATTGACCCACTGAAAGGGACGCGCAAGCTGAAGCCGCGGCTTTGACCGCGAAAGCCCGATGCCGTCCGATCACGCGCGATTGCGCAGACCTTTGAAAATGCCCGACATTCGATGGAGGCTGTCATGGAGGTCAATTCCGACAAGTTGAATGCCTTTATGGGCAAGATGATTACCGAGGTCGGGGCGGCGATGAACGCATCGCTGGTCCTCCTGGGCGACAAGCTCGGCCTCTATCGCGCTCTTGCCGCCAAGGGACAACTCGGCCGAACTTGCAAAGGCCACCGGAACGGCGGAGCGCTATGTCCGCGAATGGCTGGCGAGCCAGGCGGCATCCGGCTACGTCGAATACGATGCCGGCTCGGGAAAGTTCTCCATGCTGCCGGAGCAGGCGATGGCGCTCGCTGACCAGGACAGCCCGGTGTTCCTTGGCGCGGTCGGCAACGTCATTGCCGCAGCCTTTCTCGACGAGCCGAAGGTCACCGACGCCTTCAAGTCCGGCAAGGGCGTCGGCTGGAACCGGCGCAGCGAGTGCCTGTTCTGCGGCACCGCCCGCTTCTTCCGCACCGGCTACATGCATCACCTGGTGCAGGAATGGCTGCCCGCGCTTGACGGCGTCGTGGACAAGCTGAAGCGCGGCGCCAAGGTCGCCGATGTCGGCTGCGGACATGGCGTCTCGACACGGCTGATGGCGGAGGCCTTTCCAAACTCCCGCTTCTATGGCTTCGACTATCACGAGGGTTCGATCGAGGCGGCGCGCAAGGCGGCCGCCGAGGCCAGGCTCGGCGATCGCGTCAGCTTCGCGGTTCACTCGGCCAAGACTTATCCGGCCGAGGGCTACGATCTCGTCTGCTTCTTCGACTGCCTGCACGACATGGGCGATCCCGTCGGCGCCATCAGCCATGTGCGCCAGACCATGGCGAAGGACGGCACCTGCATGCTGGTCGAGCCATTCGCGGGCGACCGCCTCGAAGACAATCTCAACCCGGTCGGGCGCGTCTATTACGCGGCATCGACCATGATCTGCACACCGGCCTCGCTCGACCAGGAGGTGGGCCTCGCACTCGGCGCGCAAGCCGGCGAGGCAAGGCTACGCAAGGTCGCAGCCGAAGGCGGCTTGTCGCGCTTCCGCCGCGCTGCGGAAACGCCGTTCAACCTGATCCTGGAAGCACGGATCTGATTTGATCGCGCTGGGCGCCGCGGCCGGCCATGTCGAGCTGCGGCGTCCGTCCCCGTCGCATGCGCGCCCGAAGTCTCGTCATGGATATCATCCCGCTGATCGGCTATGACGAGCTGGTCTCGATGACGCTGATCACCATGCGAGCGGCAACCCGAGTGACAGCGTGCCGCCGCCGCTGACGGCGAAACAGGTGAATCCGCCCGCCGATGCCCGATCCCTTGCTCACGCGCCTGACGTCCGCCTTTGCCGAGGTACCAGGCATCGCGGCGATCGTGCTCGGCGGCTCGCGTGCGCGAGGCAGCGCGCATCCGGCATCGGACTACGATATCGGCCTCTATTTCACCGCGGCCGCTCCGCTGAATACGGAGCGCCTGCTGGCCGCAGCAAAGGCCGTGGCAGATAGAACCGCGGCCGCTTCGGTGACGCCGATCGGCGAATGGAGGCCGTGGATTGTCGGCGGTGCGTGGCTGTCGGTCGAGGGTCACAAGGTCGACCTGCTCTATCGCAACGCCGATGAAGTCAAAACCGTGATGGACTCCTGCCGCGCCGGCATCGTCACCATGGACTATCAGCCCGGCCATCCGCACGGCTTCTGCTCGGCCATCTGGATGGGCGAGATCGCCTATTGCGAACCGCTGCACGATCCGCTGGGCCTGATTGCGCGGCTGAAATCGATCGCATTGCCCGATCCGCGACTACTCCGCGATGCCTTGATCCGGCGCTTTCAGTGGGAGGTGCTGTTCGGCATTGAGAATGCCGAGCTTGCCGTCGCGCGCGACGAGAGGACCCATGTCGCCGGATGCCTCTATCGGTCGCTCGCCTGCGTCGCGCAGGTCCTGTTCGCGCTGAACGAACGCTATCTCGTCAATGAAAAGGGCGCACTGCCGGAAGCCGCACGCTTACCGCTGACCATTCCAGTGCTGGCCGACCAGGCCAGGGAGATCTGGCGGTTGATCGGCGACGGGGGCCTGGTGGCCGCCTGCAGGGTGTTGCGTGATATCGATCGGCAATTGCACGCGCTGACGCGCTCCAGCGGAATGCTGCCGTAGGTGGCTACGCCGTCCGATCCACCGAGGATGACGAATCCGCCGGCGGATATTTCGTCACCGGCACCATGAAGGATTTGGTGCCGACCTGGTAGGTGATCTTGCCGTTCTGCCCGTCGTCCGTCGCGATCTGCGCCTGGCCGAACATGATGACGTTCTTGTAGACGATGCCGGTGCCCTGGCGGGTGATGCCCTCGGTGGTGACGCTGACCTGGGCTTCATTGCCGTTGACCGAGAGCACCTTGAAGCTCGCGCTCTTGCCGATGTCGCTGGAATAGCCACCCCAGCTCCCCATCAGGCGGCTGTCGGAGGCCGGTGGCGCCTGCTTCTCGAGAGTTGCAGTCTGCTTGCCGCTGCCCCCAAAGGAGAACAGCAGCACCATGTTCTTGCCGTCTTTGGTGCCGACCGTGACCCCGCCGAAGTTGATGAGCGTGCCCTGAACTTCGCCAAAGCCGCGCTCGGTGTGGCCGTTATGGGTGTACTCGACCTGCGCTCGGTTGCCGCGGATGTTCACGACCTTGAAGCCGACAGGCTGGTTGTTGCCCGCCCAAGTGCCCTTCCAGTCGCCGATCAAGGCGCTCTGGTGGTACAGCCGCTCGTTGGCGGGCGAAATCTGGCTGGTGCTTGGCGCGACGACGGACATGAGTATATGCGATGGACGAGTTCGACGGGCTCGCTGGCCTGCGAGCGGCGACAGGCAGCATCAGCAACGTTCAGAAACAGTTGGATTAGGGGCACGGCGGAGTTAACGGACAGTTAATTTCAGCCGCCGGCCGCGAGGCGACGGATGGTCTCATCGAGCACGTCAGCGGCCCCAGCGATCCGACCAGATCTTCTCGCCGATCAGGCAGCTCACGCGCGGCTCCTTGTCCTTGTCCGCAACGTGCACCACCGTGGGAGTTCGGCCCGCCACCTCCATCAGCAGCTTGGTGCGGATCGCCTCCTTGAACTTCTCGCGATCCTTGATCGCGATCACGAAGGAGCCGGGTCCGCCGATCACGCAGTCCTCGTAATAGTAATCGAGATTGTCGATATCCATCGTCGAATAGGACGGCTCCTTCACCATGATCGGCAGGCCGTTGATGATGATGCCCTTCTCGAGTGCGAGATCGCGCGCCACCGTGACAGGGCCGCCATTGTTGTTGGGACCATCGCCCGAGATGTCGATGACGCGGCGAAGCCCGTGATAGGGATCCTCGTCGAACAGCGGCATGGCAAATCCAATCGCGCCTGAGATCGAGGTGCGTGAGGCGCGCCGGATCGGCGTCTTCAAGATCTCGGCTGCGACCGCATCCGCCGTCTCCGGTCCGTCGATGAGGCGCCAGGGGATGATGATCTTCTGGTCGCTCGAGGCGGCCCACTCGAAATAGGTCACCGCGATCCTGCCATTGGGGCCGGCCTTGAGCGCCTGCAAAAATTCCTTGGACTGGATCGCCTGGGCATAGCCCTCGCGCTGGATCGCGAGCTCGTCCATATCCATGGAGTAGGAGACATCGACCGCGAGGATCAGCTCGACATCGACTGACTGCGCATCGCCGTCGGCCGCCTGCCGCTGCTGTCTCGTTGGCTCGAATTTCGGCGGTCCGAATTTAGAACTTGGTGCCGCGAAGCCCGCGACGTCCCCTCCGGCAAGTACGCCGGCCACCAGCACAGCCCCGATCGAGAACAGCAAGCGCATCGCAGTCTCCCGTCGTATGACGCGATGGTGACACGCAAACGCCGTGCCGCAAAGCGCGAAGATCGCTTGGGCTTCACATTCAGGTTAGAGATTTGCGGGTTAGAGATTCGAGGGCTCGCGCAAAGCCGCCGCGAATTCGCCACGCTCGCGCGTCGCGGTGCTGACTTTCAGCCGTCATTCCGGGGCGGCTCGAAGAGCCGAACCTCAGGTGCGCAATTGCGCACCGGGGAATCTCGAGATTCCGGATTCGATGCTGCGCATCGCCCCGGAATGACGGAGACATCTCTTGTTCCCCCTGATTTCCATGCTAGGCTGACCCGACAGATGGGGATGGAGTCCCCCGACAACCGCCCGGCGGTCGCGTGACTGCAATGGGGTGATGACTCCTGCCCAAGGCAAGGCCATCAGCCTCTGCCTGGGGCGGGAGCATGGACAAACCCGCCGCTGGCGGGTTTTTTGTTGCCTGAAACGAAGGCCACGGAGACGTCCACGACGTGACGACGACCACACCGAATGCCGCCCATGCCAGGCTGCCCAGGGGGATCTGGGTGCTCGGCTTCGTCTCGATGCTGATGGATATCTCCTCCGAGATGATTCATGCGTTGCTGCCGGTCTATCTCGTCACCATGCTCGGCGCCTCCACCCTCACCGTCGGCTTCATCGAGGGCATCGCGGAGGCGACCGCATCGATCACGAAGATCTTCTCCGGAGCGCTGTCTGACTGGCTCGGCCGCCGCAAGCTGCTCGCGGCCCTCGGCTACGGGCTGGCCGCGTTGACAAAACCGTTGTTCCCGCTCGCCCCCAGCGTGGGCTGGCTGGTGGCAGCGCGCTTCATCGATCGCGTCGGCAAAGGTATTCGCGGCGCACCGCGCGATGCACTGATCGCCGATATTTCGCCGATGGGCCTGCGCGGCGCGAGCTTCGGCCTGCGGCAATCGCTCGACACGGTCGGCGCCTTCGTCGGACCGCTGGTCGCAATCGGACTGATGTGGTGGACCTCAGATCATTTTGTCGCCGTGTTCTGGGTGGCGGTGCTGCCCGCGTTCCTGTCGTTCGGACTGATCACCTTCGCAGTGACCGAGCCGGAGCCGGATGCCAGCCGGGAGCCCGCGAAGAGTCCGCTCAACACTGCCGCAATGCGGCAGCTCGGACCGGTCTACTGGCGGGTCGTTGCGGTCGGCGTCATCTTCACCTTGGCGCGTTTCAGCGAGGCCTTCCTGATCCTGCGGGCGCAGAACATCGGGCTCAATGCGATGTGGGTGCCGGCGGTGCTGGTGCTGATGAACGTCGCTTACGCCCTCTCCGCCTACCCGGCCGGCGCGCTGTCGGACCGGATCAACCGGACCGCCCTGCTCGGACTCGGCCTCGTCCTCCTCGCTGGCGCCGACCTTGCGCTGGCGCTACTGCCTGATCTGGCCGGCCTCGCGCTCGGCGTCGTGCTGTGGGGCCTGCATATGGGACTGACGCAAGGCTTGCTCTCGGCCCTCGTCGCCGATACTGCACCCCCAAGCCTGCGCGGCACCGCGTTCGGCTATTTCAACCTGTTCACCGGCCTTGCGATGCTGGCCGCGAGCGTGATCGCCGGCGCACTGTGGGACGCCTATGGGCCGGTCGGCACGTTCCTTGCCGGGCTCGGCTTCGCACTGGCCGCGCTGGTGGGACTGTTGACCGTCGGCGACGGCCTGGCCATGGAGAAGAAGTGATGACAGGGGGCTGTTCATCGTGCTGAGCGGAGTGATCGCGATCGTGGCCGGCAGCGTGCTGGGCGGCTGCGCCCGCTATTTCGTCTCCGGCGTCATCGCGCGCCGGCTGGGCGAGACCTTTCCCTGGGGCACCATGACCATCAACGTCACAGGCGCCTTCCTGATCGGTATGTTTGGCGCGCTGGCGACCCATCCCGGCTCGGTGTTCGCGACGCCCAATCCGTGGCTGTTCGCGGTCACAGGCTTCCTCGGCTGCTACACCACGGTGTCCTCGTTCAGCCTGCAAACGCTGACCCTGGCCCGCAACGGCGAGCCGGCACACGCGCTCGGCAATGTCGTGTTCTCGGTCGGCCTGTGCCTTGCGGCCGTGAGCTGCGGCTTCCTCCTTGCGGACGGTTTGGGGGGATAGAGGCGAATGAAGCCCTCCTCTGCCGACCGCTGGCGCGTTGCGATCCTTTATGCCTGGGTTTCTGCCGGCAGCATCGTCGGCGGGCTGACGCGCTATCTGGTCGGGCTCGCGCTCGATACCGGCCCGGGCTTTCCCTTCGCCACATTGTTCATCAACGCCACGGGCTCGCTGATCATCGGCTTCTACGCGACGCTGACCGGGCCCGACGGGCGCATGCTGGCGCGGCCGGAGCACCGGCAGTTCGTCATGACCGGCTTCTGCGGCGGCTACACCACGTTCTCGACCTTCAGCCTGGAGACCTTTCGCCTGTTCCACGGCGGCATGAAATATACCGCCATCGCCTATGTCGCGGCGTCCGTCGTCTGCTGGCTGGTGTCGGTATGGGCAGGGCATATGATGGCGAGCCGCTACAACCGCTTGACGAGGAGTTGACCATGCAGATCCCCAATCAGGCTGTTTCGCTGCGGATCTTCATCGGCGAGAGCGACCATTACGACGGCAAGCCGCTCTATGAAGCCATCGTGATGACGGCGCGCGAGCGGCACCTTGCCGGCGCCACCGTGCTGCGTGGCCCCATGGGCTTCGGCAAGTCGAGCCGGCTGCACACCTCGAAAATCCTGCGGCTCTCGGAAGATCTGCCGCTGCTGATCGAGATCGTCGACAGCGAAGACAACATCAACGCATTCCTGCCCATCCTGGATGGCATGATGTCGAGCGGCCTGATCACCTTGGAGAAGGTGCAGGTCCTGCAATATGGTGCGAAGGTCGCGAGCTGATCGCTCCGGCCCGGAACCCGAGCCCGCCGTGTCCAGGAGGCGGAATGAACGACACTGTTACGACGCCGAAAACCAGGACGAAGACCAAGGTCGAGCGGCCGAAGCTGCACAAGGTCATCCTGATCAATGACGACTACACGCCGCGTGAATTCGTCACCATGGTGCTCAAGGCCGAATTCCGCATGACCGAGGATCAGGCCTACAAGGTCATGATCACCGCGCACAAGCTGGGCACCTGCGTCGTCGCCGTCTTCACCAAGGACGTTGCCGAAACCAAAGCCACCCGTGCCACCGACGCCGGCCGCGCCAAGGGCTATCCGCTGTTGTTCACGACCGAGCCTGAGGAATAGGGCGACGCGCGCGAGGCGCCTTGCGCGGGCTCCCTGCGGGATCCTCCTGAACATGGGTCCAGAATGCCTCTGCCGCCGGCGTCAGTCGCGACCTCGGGCGGAACACCCTGATCTCGATCGGGATCTCCCACTCCTGTCCGCCCGCTTTCACCAGCTCGCCGGACGCGAGCTGATCCACAATCAGGCTTTGCGGAAGCCAGGCCATGCCGCGGCCGGCCTGGACCATGGTGACCAGCAGCTTTGCAAGATGCGAGGTGAATGCCGGCTTCAGCTCCGCCTTGAGCGGTGAAGTCGAGCGGACGGCCTCGAGAATCGTGCCCATGCCTGACTCGGAGCGATAGCTCAGGAATTGCACTGGCGCTGCCGCCGTTCCCGGCAGCCTGAAGCGCGGCGTCTTGCTCGACCTGGAGAGCGGTACGGATGCCGGGATCAGGCGATCATCGCCGACATGGGCCGAGCGGAATTGCGACGTCGTCAGCGCAGTGACCACGGACGGATGATGATGGCAAAGCAGGAAATGCACCTCGCCCGCCAGCAGCATGCGCTCGCACGCCTCCATGTGGTTGGCGACGAGCTGCACGTTCGGCACGAAGGACAGCGTCGTTTCGATTCCGCGCAGCCAGTCCGGAAAGAACGTCAGCGACAGCGCGTTGGTCGAGGCGAATTTCAGCACGTCGGATGAGCCGCGCGCGAGCTCCTGGGCCTCGAGGCGGCCGGTGGACAGGCGGCGGATGATGTCCTCCGCGGTCAGGCGGAATGCATCGCCCGCGGCGGTGAGACTGACGGCATGCGTGGTGCGCTCGAACAGCGCCGCGCCCGCCCACACTTCCAGCGCCTTGATCCTGCGGCTCAGCGCCGGCTGCGACGAATTGCGCTGCTCGGCGGCGCGCGAAAAGCTGCGCGTCGATGCCACCGCGATGAAATCGTGCAGCCAGTTGATCTCCATGGTATCCGTCCCGCTTATGCAAATCCTGCATAATCATATCATGAGGTGACATTGGATTTCCAGAAGGCGGGCCGCCACCCTCCTGGGAAAGTCAAATATCCATTGGAGGCCTGATGTCAGGGCGTACGCTGTACGACAAGCTGATCGACGCGCATGTGGTCCGCCGCCTCGACGATGACGGACTGGTGCTGCTCTATGTCGACCGCACCGTGCTCAACGAATACACCAGCCCGCAGGCGTTCGCGGGCCTGCGCGCCGCCGGGCGCAAGGTGTGGAATCCGTCCGCGGCGCTGATGGTGGTCGACCACGTCAATCCGACCGCGGCCCGCCGCACCCGGCAGATGCCGGATGCCGACGCTGCGCGGCAGGTCGACTATTTCGCCGACAACGCCCGCGATTTCGGCATCGAATATTTCGACATTCTCGATCCGCGCCAGGGCATCGAGCATGTCGTCGCCCCCGAACAGGGCCTCGTCATGCCCGGCATGGTGATCGCCGCCGGCGACAGCCACACGACCGCCTACGGTGCGTTCGGCGCGCTCGGCTACGGCATCGGCACCTCCGACATCGAGCATTATCTGGCGACCTCGACCGTGCGATATCGCCGCCTGAAGACGATGCGCATCGTCGTGACCGGGCGTCCGGCGCTTGGCGTCACGTCAAAGGACATCGTCATGGAGATCATCCGGCGCATCGGCGCCGATGGAGCCAGTGGCTATGCGGTGGAGTTCGCCGGCCCTGCGGTGAGCGAGATGAGTGTCGAGGGACGCATCGTGATGTCGATCATGATCGTCGAGGCCGGCGCCCGCGGCGTCGTCATCGCGCCCGATCAGAAAGTGCTCGATTATCTCGGGGGGCGCCCGCGCGCGCCGAAGGGCGAGATGTGGGACCGCGCCGCCAAGGCGTGGCTGCAGCTCCGCTCCGATTCCGATGCCCATTTCGACCGTGAGATGACGATCGATGCCGGCGATGTCGCGCCGCTGGTAACGTGGGGCACCAGCCCGGACCAGGCGATCGCTGTGACCGACAGCGTGCCCGATCCCGAGAGCAACGCGGCCGCCGACGGCAAGACGGCGGCGAGACGCGCTCTGGCCTATATGGGCCTGACGCCGGGAACACCGATCCAGTCGGTGCCGATCGACCTTGCCTTCATCGGCTCGTGCACCAACTCCCGCATCGAAGACCTGCGCGATGCGGCGCGCGTCTTCAGAGGCCGCCAGGTCGCATCAGGCGTGCGCGCCATCGTCGTCCCCGGCTCGACGCAGGTCCGCGCCCAGGCCGAAGCGGAGGGGATCGCGCGGATCCTGATCGATGCGGGCGTGGAGTGGCGGCAATCGGGCTGCTCGATGTGCCTTGCGATGAACGACGACATTCTTGCACCGGGCCAGCGCTCGGCCTCCTCGACCAACCGTAATTTCGAGGGCCGCCAGGGGCCCGGCGCGCGCACGCATCTGATGAGTCCCGCGATGGTGGCTGCCGCCGCAGTCACCGGCCGCATCACCGATGTGCGCGAGCTGATCGAAGGAGATCTGCCATGACGCCGTTCCATTCCGTCTCCGGCGTCGCCGCACCGATGATGACGCCCAATATCGACACCGACGTGATCATGCCAAAGATGTTCCTGAAAGGCGTCGATCGCAGCGGGCTCGGTGAAGGCGCCTTCAACCTGCTGCGCTTCCGCGCGGGCAGGCCCAATCCCGACTTCGTGCTGAACAGAGACGGCTATCGCGATGCCTGCTTTCTCGTGGTCGGCCCGAATTTCGGCTGCGGGTCGAGCCGCGAGCACGCGGTCTGGGGGCTTCAGCAGCTTGGCATCCGCGCCCTGATCGGCACGAGTTTCGCCGGAATCTTCAGCGATAATTGCGCCAATAACGGCCTGCTGACGATCAGCCTCGACGCCGCGACCGTCGGCACTCTCGCCGGCATCGTCGCGAGCCCCGCGAGCAACCGCCTCACCATCGACCTCGAGCCGCAGACCATCCGCTTCGCCGGCGGGATTATTCCGTTCGCGATCGAGCCAGCCCGGAAAGAGGCGTTCCTGACGGGGCGCGACGCCATCAGCTCGACGCTCGTCCTTGCCGACGACATCCGCGCCTTCGAGGCGCGACACCGGGCGGACAATCCCTGGTTCTGAGCGCGCGTCCACAAGCAAAAATGAAGAAGACAAGGGAGGCTTTCTTGACCGACACCACCGTGAAGCTGGCGGAGACGACGCCACCATCGGCGCTCGCGGCGCTGAAAATCGGCCCGCTGCCGATCACCGTCTATGTTCCCGCAGCGCTCGTCTGCGCGGCGGCGGTCTATTCCGGCAAGCTGCCGAACGACGTGATCGGTGGCCTCTCGGTGCTGATGCTGCTCGGCTTCCTGCTCGGCAAGCTCGGCCAGACCATCCCGCTTCTGAAGCGGATCGGCGGCACGGCGATCATGTGTCTGTTCGTGCCCGCGGCGCTGGTCGCCTACGGCCTGATGCCGGAAACGGCGCTGAAGGCGATCGCGACGACGTTCCGCACCGCCAACTTCCAGTATTTCTTCATCGCCTGCCTCGTCGCCGGCTCGATCCTCGGCATGCCGCACCGCGTGCTGGTGCAGGGCTTCTTGCGCATGTTCGTACCGCTATTGGTCGGCACGCTCAGCGCGATCGCGATCGGCATCGCTGTCGGCCTGCTGTTCGGCCACAGCCCCAAGGAGACGTTCTTCTTCGTCATCATCCCGATCATCGGCGGCGGCCTTGCGGAAGGCGTGCTGCCGCTGTCCATTGCCTATTCCGAGATGCTGCACCGGCCGCAAGCAGAGCTGGTGGCGCAGATGGTGCCGGCAGCGCTGCTCGGCAATGTCGTCGCCATCGTCGCGGCCGGGCTGCTCGCGCGGCTCGCCGAGAAGCGGCGCGATCTCAATGGCCAGGGCATGTTGGTGAAGACAGGCGATGACGACATCCTCGGCCCGGCGCGATCCGATCATCCGATCGATCTCGGCCTGTTAGGTGCCGGCATCGTGCTGTCCTGTGGGCTGTTCGTGCTCGGCATGGTGCTCGCGCCCACGACCGGCATTCCCGGTCCGATCCTGATGATCATCGCCGCTGTTACGCTGAAGCTGACGAAGCTGCTTCCAGCAGAGATGGAGCTCGGCGCCTACCAGATCAACAAGTTCATGTCGACCAACCTCACCTTCGCCATCCTGGTGGCGATGGGAACGCTGCTGGTGTCATGGCAGCAGCTGGTGGCGTCGTTCAATCCCGGCTACATCGCGATCTGCACCGCGACGGTGCTGGCGATGGTCGCCTCCGGCTTCTTCGTCGGCCAATGGCTGAACATGTATCCGGTCGAGGCGGCGATCGTGACCGCATGTCATTCCGGCCTCGGCGGCACCGGCGACGTCGCCATCCTCGGCGCCGCGGATCGCATGGGCCTGATGGCCTTCGCCCAGATCGCAACCCGCGTCGGCGGCGCCATCATGATCGTGATCGCGACGCTCGCGATGAAGGTTGCTTTTTAAGACGCGCTATCGCGGCGGCAGGCGATCCAAAATATCGTCAGCCGCCGCCTTCACGCCATCACCACCGGCGTTTCCTCGGCGAGCCCGTACACGCGCTGCGCCTTGGAGAACCCTGCGATCGGAAACTCGCCGAGATTGCGCCAATCGTGCTGGCAGGCTTTGGCAAAGCCCTCGGACGCCACGACGGTCCGCCCGAGGCGGCCGGCGATCTTCTCCAGCCGCGCCGCCAGGTTGATGGCCGGGCCGATGCAGGTGAAGTCGAGGCGGTTGCCGCCGCCGATATTGCCATAGAGGATGTTGCCGACATGCAGCGCGACGCCGAAGCGGAAGCGCTCGACGACATCGCCGACCGGATGGGCCAACGCCTCGACGCTGGCGCGGGCTTCGCGCGCCGCTTCCAGCACGCGCGAACAGACATGCGCGGCGTCACCGACATATTCGTCGATCGGGAACACCGCGAGCAGGCCATCGCCCATGAATTTCAACACCTCGCCGCCGTGCCCCCGGATGGCGGTGACCTGGCAGTCGAAATAGCGGTTGAGGATATCGACCACCGTCTCGGCCGGCAGCCGGTCCGACAGCGCGGTAAAGCCGCGCAGGTCCGACAGCCAGATCGCAGCCTGCATGGTGTCGTTGTGACCGCGGCGGATCTGGCCGGCGAGGATCCGCTCGCCGGCGCGATTGCCCACATAGGTGTCGAGCAGGGTCGCAGCGGTGCGGCGCAAGGTGACGATCTCGCTGACGCGCGCGAGCGGCGCGACGATGGAGCGGATCGTCGCGATGTCCTCATCGCTGAAGCCACGGGGATGTCGCGTGCTCCAGCTGATGGCATGGATCGAGCCGTCGAGAAACCGCATCGGCGTCGCGATGTAGTCGGTGACACCCTCGGCGCGCATGTCGTCCAGGAACGGAAAGCGCTTGCTGTCGGGGTCGTCCATGCGGCCCCTCACCTCCAGGCCTTCCTCGAACACGATGCGCAGCGGGCTTCGCGCGAATTCGGGTGTGGCGAGAATCTCGAAATCGACGGTGCCGATCTCGACGTCCTCGCCCTGCCGCCAGATGAAATTGCGGCCGAAGATTTCAGGATGAAGCGTGCGGATGAAGACGCCGAACCGCCACAACGGCAGGCCGGCCGCAACCAGCTGCTCGCAGGCGTCCGAGATCATCTCGGCCGACCCGCGCGACGACCTGGCACCGTCGATCAGCCAATTGACGATACGCTGGAGCTCGGAGTTTTCCATGCCCGCATTAGCCGACGAAGTTGTGGAATCGTCAAGCTGCGCGGTGGGCTGGTACCGCGAGAGGTAAGAACTCAGCGCCCGACCTGCCCGCGGTCGCGCAGGAAGTGATCGGCCAGCACGCAGGCCATCATGGCTTCGCCGACGGGGACGGCGCGGATGCCGACGCAGGGGTCGTGGCGGCCCTTTGTCATGATCTCGGTGTCGGCGCCCTGGCGATCCACGGTGAGGCGCGGTTGCAGGATCGACGACGTCGGCTTCACCGCGAAGCGCACCACGATGGGCTGCCCGGTGGAGATGCCGCCCAGAATGCCGCCGGCATGGTTGGACAGGAAACGCGTGCCGTCATTGCCGGTGCGCATCTCGTCGGCGTTCTCTTCGCCGGTGAGTTCGGCTGCGCCGAAGCCGGCGCCGATCTCGACGCCCTTCACGGCGTTGATGGTCATCATCGCGCCGGCGAGATCGGAATCCAGCTTGGCGTAGATCGGCGCGCCGAGGCCCGCCGGCACGCCCTCGGCGACGATCTCGAGCACGGCGCCGATCGAGGAGCCGCTCTTGCGGATGCCGTCGAGATAGGTCTCGAAGAACGCAGCCTTGTCCTTGTCGGGACAGAAGAACGGATTTCTGGCGATCTCGTCCCAGTCCCACTTGGCGCGATCGATCTTGTGCGGGCCCATCTGCACCAGCGCGCCGCGCACCTTCACATCAGGCAGCACCTTTCGCGCGATCGCACCGGCGGCGACCCGCATCGCGGTCTCCCGCGCCGAGGAGCGACCCCCGCCGCGATAATCGCGCAGGCCGTACTTTGCCTCATAGGTGAAGTCGGCATGGCCGGGGCGAAACTTGTCCTTGATCTCCGAATAATCCTTCGAGCGCTGATCGGTGTTCTCGATCAGGAGCCCGATCGGCGTGCCGGTCGTCACCTGCACGCCGGTCTCCGGATGCGCCATCACGCCGGACAGGATCTTGACCTGGTCCGGCTCCTGGCGCTGGGTGGTGAAGCGCGACTGACCGGGCCGGCGGCGATCGAGGTCCTGCTGGATCTCCGCCTCGGTCAGCGGGATCATCGGCGGGCAGCCGTCAACCACGCAGCCGATCGCCACTCCATGGCTCTCGCCAAAGGTGGTGACGCGGAACATGTGGCCGAAGGTGTTGAAGGACATGCCGAGATGCTGCCTAGCTTTGACGTTTTGCATAAACGTTGTTTGTCAACGTCGTAGCGCCGAGGAGGATTGGGTTCAACCCTCGTTCCGTCATTCCGGGGCGCCCGCAGGGCGAACCCGGAATCTCGAGATTCCGGGTTCGGTGCTGGCGCACCGCCCCGGAATGACGGCACCTAGCTATACTTCTCCAGCCGGCCGTCGCGGAACACGTAGACGGCGCCCTGCTCGATATAGAGATCGGCGGCGCTAGCCGGCGTCTCCAGGCCGAGCGAGACCATCAGGGCCCGGCAAGTGCCGCCATGGGCGACCGCGACCGTGTCGGCCTTGAGCTCGTCATACCAGGCACGGACCCGGACCTGCACGTCGGCATAGGTCTCGGCGCCCGCGGGCGCCACGGTCCATTTGTCGGCGAGGCGCCGGGCATAGATCTCGGGGTCTCTCGCCTCGCTTTCGGCCAGCGTCAGCCCTTCCCAGACGCCGTAACCGATCTCGCGCAGCCGATCGTCCAGCGCATAATCCGCCACCGGCAATTCGAGCCTGCCGCGCGCGAGCTCCATGGTCTGGCGGGCGCGGCCGAGCGGGCTCGAGACATAGGGCAGATCAGCCTTGTCGCGGCCGTCGCGCCTGAAGAGATCGGCGAGGATCAGGCCCGCCTGCAACGCCTGGTCGCGGCCGCGCGCATTCAGCGGAATGTCCCTGGTGCCCTGAAGCCTGCCGAGCGCATTCCACTCGGTCTCGCCATGGCGAAGATAGTAGATCGTGGGCACGGGCATTGCGGGCGGTGATCAGTCCTTCGACGTATCCGCGGCTTCAGCCCGCATCATGCCCAACACGTTGTAGCCGGAATCGACATGATGCACCTCGCCGGTGACGCCGCGCGACATGTCCGAGAGGAAATACACCGCGCTGTCGCCGACCTCCTCGATCGTCACGTTGCGCCGTAGCGGTGCGTTGATCTCGTTGTATTTCAGCAGCAGGCGCGAATCGGCGATGCCGGCGAAGGCCAGCGTCTTGATCGGCCCTGCCGAGATCGCATTGACGCGGATCGCCTTCACGCCGAGATCGGCGGCCAGATAGCGCACGCTCGCCTCCAGGGCCGCTTTCGCGACGCCCATGACGTTGTAATTCGGCATCCATTTCTCGGAGCCGTAATAGCTCAGCGTGATGATCGAGCCGCCGTCGGTCATCAGCTTCTCGGCGCGCTGCGCGATGGCGGTCAGCGAGTAGCAGGAGATCAGCATCGACTTGGAGAAATTGTCCGCGGTGGTGTCGACATAGCGGCCCTCGAGCTCGTCCTTGTCGGCAAACGCGATGGCGTGCACGACGAAGTCGATCTTGCCCCACTTCTCCTTCAGCACATCGAACACCGCGTCGATGGTCGCAGCATCGGTGACGTCGCAATGGCCAAGCATGAGCGCGCCAAGCTCGACGGCGAGCGGCTCGACCCGCTTCTTCAGCGCATCGCCCTGGTAAGTGAGCGCGATCTCGGCGCCGGCTGCCTGGCATGCCTTGGCGATGCCCCAGGCGATCGAGCGGTTGTTGGCAACCCCGAGTATGACCCCGCGCTTGCCTTGCATCAATCCTTGCATCAGACCTGAATTCTGCGCCATTTCTTCACGTCCCGTCGAACTGGATCAAGGTCTGGAGGTACACCAGCCCTCCCCTGTGGTACAGTCCTAATCCGCGGCGTTAACGCTGTTTCCGGCGCCGGAATAGCCGTTCCATTCGGGTGTTATGATTGCTGGAGGCGCTCGCGCCGAACGGCAGGACAGCAAGGACGGCATGAGTGCGTTTCGCCAGAATGTAGAAGCCATGATCCCGGCGTTGCGCCGCTACGCCCGCGCGCTGACGCGCGATGCGGATGCGGCCGACGATCTGGTGCAGGACACGCTGGTGCGTGCGCTGCGCTCGGAGCGATTGTTTCTGGGAGGCGACGTCAGGAGCTGGCTCTACACGATCCTGACCAACCTCAACAAGAACCGGCGGCGCTCGCTGGCAAGGCGGCCGCAATTCATGCAGCTGACGGAGAACAATCCGGATGCCAGCGGGACGGAGGCCGAGGGACGCGACATCGAGCGAGCCCTTTCGACATTGGTCGAGGAGCAACGCTCGGTGCTGCTGCTGGTGATGCTGGAGGGCATGAGCTATCGCGAGGTCGCGGACATCCAGGGCGTGCCGATCGGCACCGTGATGTCGCGCCTGGCACGCGCCCGCGCCCACGTCAAAGCGTCGCTGGAGGGTGAGCGCCCGGCGCTCAGGCGGGTGAAATGATGGCAGGATTGATGCATCGCGGATGCTGCGTCCCTGCATGACGAGAGAAACGGCGCAGTTGAACCACGTCAGATATTTTGGGCCGCAGAGCCAGAGACGACCGATATGAACGAGCACAATATTCCAGTGACCGAAGACGAATTGCACGCCATTGTCGATGGCGAGTTGCCGCCCGAGCGCCGCGCCGACGTCGAAGCCTGGCTTGCCGCCCACCCCGAGGATGCCGAGCGGGTACAGTCCTGGCGGACCATGGCCGAGATGCTGCACGCCCGTTACGACGGCGTCGCCCAGGAGCCGGTGCCAGCCCGGCTGGAACTCGAGCGGCTGGAGCGCCGTCCGCGGCAATGGCTCTATGGCGCCATCGCGGCCACGCTGGTTGCCTTCGTCGCCGGCGGCACGGCCGGCTGGGTCGCGCATGGCGCCGCGAATGCGCCCTCGACGTTCCAGGCCTTCACGGCGGATGCGCTCGACGCCCACCGCCTCTATGTCGTCGAGGTGCGCCACCCCGTCGAGGTTGGCGGCAATGAACGCGACCACCTCCAGGCCTGGCTGACCCGGCGCTGTGGCTGGACCGTGTTCGCGCCCAATCTGGAGGCGAGCGGGCTGAAGCTGGTCGGCGGACGGTTGCTGCCGGGGCCGAATGGGCCGGCGTCCTTCCTGATGTATGAGGGCGCCTCGGGCGAGCGCTACACGATCTACACTGCCAAGACCGAGACCGGCGCAACGCAGATGCGCTATGCCAGGACGGACAAGGACGGGGCGCTGTTCTGGGCCGAGCGCGGCGTCGGTTACGTCGTCAGCGGCGGCGGCGCCGACCGCGATCGCCTGACCAAGGTGGCGCAGGCCGTGTACGACCAAGCCGAGAAAAACGGCGGCTAAACAACCGAGCAAACGCCGTGCCCAGATTCCGTCATTGAAAATTTGGAATCAGGACATGGGCGCGTCTCATTATCGCACCGGATGCTCACGCGAAAATGTGCAGCGTTCGATCCGCCGATCGACGCGGGCGGCCTCGATTGGGGTTTTTGGTACCGCGCTGGTCCCCCTCTCGAGGCCGCACCTTTTTATCGGCTGCCCGGCCGGACAGTCGACACGTCGAGCATACGAAGCGCTACTAGGCCTCGGACATATGATGGGCATCATCCGCTCGACGACGCCTTAGGTCTTTAGGAGAAACCCCTTCGCTTGGATCATGCGTCAGCCAAGCCCGCTACGTGGATTGTAGGGGTGCTGGTCCCGCCACTTTTCCATCAATGCTTCAAGCTCGGCGTCGTTCCCGTCCGGTAGCATAATCCTGATGGTGACGAAGAGATCCCCGGTTCCACCAGATCTCGGCAGGCCCTTGCCTTTGAGGCGAAAGGTCCGGCCGCTGGAGGTGTTTTTGGGAACCGACAGTTCCACGGCATTGCCGAGCGTGGGCACGCGGACCTTGCCGCCGAGCACGGCCTCATAAAGCGTCACCGGCAGTTCGATCCTCAGGTCCGCACCATCGACCTTGAAGAAGGGATGGGCTGCGATGCTGATGGTGATCAGGAGGTCGCCGGGCGGATGGCCTTGCGCGGTCTCGCCCTGTCCGCGCAGACGGATCTGCTGGCCCTCGATGACGCCGGCCGGAATCTTGACGTTGAGCTCCTTGCCGTTCGGCAGCCGGACGCGCTTCTCCCCGCCCTTGACCGCTTCTTCCAACGAGACGGACATGGCGACATTGACGTCGAGATCGAGGCCGATCCCGCCGGTGTCGAATTCGAATTGGGCGCCGCCGCCCGCCCCGGGGCGAGCGCCGCGCATGCCGCCGCCGAACATGCTGTTGAGAATGTCCTCGAACGCGCCGGCGCCCTGACCGGGGCCTGCGCCGCCGCGGAACGAGTACTCGAACCCGCCGGGACCGGCGCGGCCGCGCGGCCCGCCGCCGCCCGGAAAACCCTGGAAGCGCGGCTTGCCCTCGGCGTCGATCTCACCGCGATCGAACTGCTTGCGCTTGTCCTCGTCGCCGATGATCTCGTTGGCCGAATTGAGCTCGGAAAAACGCTCCGCAGCCTTCGGGTCGTTCTTGTTGCTGTCGGGATGGTGCTTCTTGGCAAGCTTGCGATAGGCGCTCTTGATCGCGGCAGCGGTGGCGCTCCGCGGCACCCCCAAGACCTCATAGGGGTCGCGCATCCGTCACGTCTCCTTCACGGAATCCAATTGTTCAAAGGGCTCCCCGCCCCACTTGGCATTCATGTGGGGAGGGCGTGGCATTTTTGCAACTAGTCAGGCCAGCCGACTCTTTACGTTTGGAGCATGATCTTATCAGAGAACCGGTTCCCACTTCCCCGGATCATGCTCAGCTCCGCCACGGCTTTAGCGTATGAATCTCCCAACGGCCACGGCTGCTTTGGCAACCGGCGCCCTGGAGCCAGCTTTCAGTGGTGCCGTTGACATAACTCGCCAGGAAATCGCGGCACTTGCGGCCGTCCTCGGCGGCGTAGGATTGCGCGATCGGCGTCACCGAGCCGCGCGCGCCGGTTTCCGGATTCTCCCAGTGCTGGCTGGCATCCTTGTCGCCCATGCTGAGCACGTCGGAGGCGGCGTTGCGGGCGAAGGCCAAGTCGGTCTCGGTCGGTGCGGCGTCCTTGGCCGGCCGCGCGATCGAACCCGTGCGGTCGCCGTCGTCAGCCTTGGCGTAGGCATTGGTGTCGGTGCGAGACATGCTGCAGCCACCGGCGCCGAGCCCGATCAGAATCGTTGTAAGGACGAAGCTGGAGGACCGCATCGCCGATAGGCCAACGCGTCCCCATGCCCTATATAGGGCAGTAGCAGATGACAGCGCGCTTTGGGCCGCGGGACGCAATTCGGACTCCAGACATGACCGACACGACCTCGATGAAACACCAGACACCCTTAACATCCGGTGATTTCACCGCCGCCGACGAGCCGTTTGCGCTGTTCGAGGCCTGGTTGAACGAGGCGATCAAGAGCGAGCCGAACGATCCGAACGCGATGGCGCTTGCAACCGTCGATCCCGATGGCCTGCCTGACGTGCGCATGGTGCTGATGAAGGGCTTCGATACCGGGGGGTTCGTCTTCTACAGCCACATCGCCAGCCAGAAAGGCCGCGAACTTGCCGCAAATCCTAAGGCGGCTTTACTTTTTCACTGGAAGTCGCTGCGCCGTCAGGTCCGCATCCGCGGCAACGTGACGCCGGTGACCGATGCCGAGGCCGACGCCTATTTCGCAACACGACCGAAGCAGGCGCAGATCGGCGCCTGGGCCAGCAAGCAGTCGCAAGAGCTCGAGAGCCGCTTCGCCTTCGAGCAGGCCATCGCCAAGGTCGCGGCCAAATACGTCATCGGCGAGGTGCCGCGGCCGCCCGGCTGGAGCGGCTGGCGCATCACGCCTGTTCGCATCGAGTTCTGGCACGACCGTCCGTTCCGCCTGCACGACCGCATCGAATTTCGTCGTGACGCGGCCGGCCAGCCGTGGTCCAAGACGCGGATGTATCCTTGAGCTCTGCCTCAATCATTGGCCCGACCTGAAAGATGTCCATGCCGCATTCGTCCAATGCGCCGCGCCGCACGCTGCTCCTGACCGGAGCGAGCCGCGGCATCGGCCACGCCACCGTGATCCGCTTCTCGTCGGCGGGCTGGCGCGTCATCACCTGTTCGCGGCATCCCTTCCCCGAGGATTGCCCGTGGGATGCCGGCCCTGAGGATCACATCCAGGTCGACCTCGGCGACCCCCAAGACACCGCGCGCGCGATCTCAGAAATCCGGAGCCGCCTCGAAGGCGGCATGCTGCATGCCCTCGTCAACAACGCCGCGATCTCGCCGAAGGGGCCCGGCGGCTCCCGCCTCGGCTCGGTCGACACCGATCTCGACACCTGGACGCACGTCTTCAACGTCAATTTCTTCGCGCCGATCATGATCGCGCGTGGCCTGATGGAGGAATTGAAAGCGGCCAAGGGCTCGGTCGTAAACGTCACCTCGATCGCCGGCTCGCGCGTGCATCCCTTCGCGGGCGCGGCGTACGCGACCTCCAAGGCGGCGCTTGCCTCGCTGACGCGCGAGATGGCCTCCGACTTCGGCCGCATCGGCGTGCGCGTCAACGCGATCGCGCCGGGCGAGATCGACACCTCGATCCTGTCGCCGGGCACCGAGAAGATCGTCGACCAGCAGATTCCGATGCACCGTCTCGGCACGCCCGACGAAGTCGCCAAGATCGTCTATGTGCTGTGCACGGACACCAGTTCTTACGTCAACGGCGCCGAGATCCACATCAACGGCGGTCAGCACGTCTAGGCAATCCTCTATCCTCTGTCATTGCGAGCGCAGCGAAGCAATCCAGACTGCCTCCGCGGAGACAGTCTGGATTGCTTCGTCGCTTCGCTCTCGCAATGACGAAATTTTGCGCTTAGGGAAGCCAGGCGATCCAGACAACGCCGCCGCAAGACTGGATCGCCCGCCCTTCCTTCCGCTCCTCAGTCCAGGCGAATTCGACGCGACCGTTCGTGCAGCCGCGGTGCGGCTGCGTTGAATGCCGTCGAGCAGTCGTCATCGTTCTCGCCATCGAGCAGCGGAGCACCACAGTGCCGGCACATACGCACCGACAACGACGGCGCCTTGCCGCTCGCCACCACCTGACGATAGCTCGTCAGATCGATGACGTTGGGGGGCGTCGTTATGTGTTTTTCAACCATGGTTCTTCCTCGCGGCTAACCCGCTGCTTATCGCAGACAAGTTTCGCGCAAACGTTCAGCCCACCGCTCAAATTTTACCGGAGGAATTGGGGCACGGCACACACATCACAGCGCGGCCGCAATGACGCTCTATTCTGCGACACCATCAGCCTTGGCTTGGCACCCGGCGTAAGGTCTCGGTAGCCATTTCGAAAAACGCGAGCCGGATCACAGCCACTTCTTCCATTTGAAGATCCAGTACGGCACGACGGCGGCGATCACCATCAGCACCAGCGCATACGGATAGCCGTGCGCCCATTCGAGTTCCGGCATCGCCTTGAAGTTCATGCCGTAGATCGAGGCGATCAGCGTCGGCGGCATCAGGACAACGGCCATGACCGAAAACAGCTTGATGATGTTGTTCTGCTCGAGGTTGACGACGCCGAGCATCGCGTCGAGCACGAAGGTGATCTTGCTGGAGAGATAGGAGGCGTGATCGGTCAGCGAGGCGACGTCGCGCTGCATGGTCTTGAGCTGCTCGCGCATGTCCTTGGACCATTTCACGCCCTCCACCACCGCCGACAGGAAGGTGACGACGCGGCCGATCGACACCAGGCTCTCACGGACCTTGGAGGTCAGGTCGCCCTTGCGGCCGATCGAGATCAGGATTTGCGAATATTGCTTGGCGTGGCCGTGGCGCTCGCTTTCCGGCTCGAAGATGTCGTGGCTGACCTGGTCGATCTCCGTGCCGCAGCGTTCCAGAATGTCGGCGCAGCGGTCGATCACGGCGTCCAGCAGTTCCATCAGCACCATCTCGCCCGTGATCGCAGGGGCGCAGGTGCGGGCAAGCTTCGCCTCCACCAGGGCGAAAGGCTTGGGCTGGTCGTAGCGCACGGTGACCAGGCGGTGGTCGCCGAGGATGAAGGTCACCGCTGTGGTCCGGGGCATATCGGTATCGGAATGACACATCAGTGTCGCGGTCATGTAGCGCGCGCCGTTCTCGATATAGAGGCGGCTGGAGATCTCGATTTCCTGCATGTCCTCGCGGGTCGGGATCGCGATGCCCAGCAGCCGTTCCACGGCCTTGTCCTCGGCCGCGGTCGGATTGACCAGGTCGATCCACACGGCGTGATCAGGCACCGCCTCGAGATCGTTGACGACGGCCTTCTTCAGGGAGGTGTCGGTGGGGACGAACACAGAAAACATGAACAACTCCAGCAGGGGACCTGCGACAGAATGACTGCCCTTAACGCGATTCTGACAAGTTCATGATGACAACCACATTAACGGAGCATTTGCATTTGTGGCGGCCGCATGGCCCAACTGTGGCGGGACTCGACAACTGTGCTTTTCGCGCCAAAAAGCCAGCCGATCCGCGGAAAACTTGCGGCAAAAAAGCCACAGGTTGGGTCTCGCAGCGCGGGATAAGCCCCTAAGAGCTGGAATTGTGGCAGATTTCAACGATAATGAAATCAACGGAGTCGAAGGCCTTGGGTGCTACGCTTCAAGGACCTGCGCGGTATTTGTTTGATTGGAACCAAACCATGTCGTCGCTGAAAGTTATGTTGGGCGTTTTGGCTGCGGGCTTCATGCTCTCGGGCTGCATGCAGGCCACGCATTACGAAGCCACCAACACCCAGAATTTCAAGCCGAAGGACAAGGAACTCCTTGCCAAGATCCGGTACGAGAATACGCCGGTGGCAGAGCCGTTCCGTCGTGCCATTGTCGATTACCACCGCAAGGAGGCGCCGGGCTCGATCGTGGTCGATTCCGACAACCACTACCTCTACTACGTGATGGATGGCGGCAAGGCGATCCGCTACGGCATCACCGTCGGCGAAGAGGCCATGGCCTGGTCCGGCATCGCCAAGGTCGGCAGCATGACGGAATGGCCGGCGTGGCACCCGACGCCGGGCGAGATCTCGCGTCTGGGCGTTCCGACCTACGTCGCCCCCGGTCCGGACAATCCGATGGGCTCGCGCGCGATGTACCTGTACTCAGGCGGCAAGGACACGCTGTTCCGTATCCACGGCACCAACCAGCCCGAATATATCGGCGCTTCGATCTCTTCGGGTTGCATCCGCCTGACCAACGAGGACGCAATCGACCTCTACAGCCGCGTCAAGATCGGCACCATCGTCGTAGTGCTCGAGCCGAAGCATGGCGACTCGCCCTACAATTCGCGCCTCGCGCTGCAGGGCGGCGGAGGTTTTCCGAGCAGCAATTAGCGGATTCCATGTGATCTGAAGGCTTTTGAAAAGCGCCGGTCCTACCGGCGCTTTTTTCTTGCCGGCTTGCTCTTGCCGGACTCGGCTGCCGGCTTGCCCGCCGGCGCGGCAGGCCTCTCCTGATCGTCGGCCTCTTCCTTGGCGCCTTCCGACTTGGCACCTTCCGACTTAGCGCCTTCCGACTTGGCGGCGACCTCGCGCGGCGGCGCCTCCTCGGGGCGTTCCGCCGGCAGCAGGGGCGCGATCTGCGGCAAGGGATCCCACACGTTCCACTGGCAAATGCGGTAGTCGTTGCGGCGCTGCGCAAGATCGAGATGGATGTGATCCTCGTGGTACCAGTCCGAGCCCGGGCCGAGCACGGTGGAGAAGCGCGCGCAAACCGAATGCAGCACGCGCTCGCGCACGTCGCGGGATAGGGTACGATCGGTCAGGCCGATCGATTGCCCGTTGGCGAGCTTGAGCGAACGGACGTCGAGCGCGTTGGCCTTGCCGTGCTCGGACAGCATCGCGCCGGCGACGCGGTTGCGGCCACGACACTCGAAGCTGTCGAAATTGTCCAGATCAGTGATAGTCGAGCCGAGACTGGTGGCCAGCGGCGCCATGTCGGTGCGCACCCAATCCGCAATCGCCGACGCCATGGTACAGCGGAGAATCGCCGCCGGTTTGACCGCGACCTTGCGCTTGTCCGGCAGCACGATGGCCTCCAGCCGCACCAGGTCTTCGCCGCCACAGGCGCCGGGTCCGTGGATGTCGGGAATGGATGGCGCGACCGCGATCTCCTCGGTCAGCGCAAGCCGGCACGCCGAGAGTTGCTTCTCGGGAGGCGGCGCAGCCTCGGCCGGCTTGCTCGGTTTCTCCGGGGAGAGCTTGCTGTCGGGTTCTGGCGCGGCCGCTGCCTTCGGCGCCTCCTCCGGGCGAGGCTTTGGTAGCGGTATCTTGGTGGCGTGAACGCTCCGGTGCCGCCGTGGCGTACCAAGACCAAAGATATCGAGCGGTGCAGCATAGTTTCGCGCATCCACGGGCTCAGGCAGCACAAGAGATAGCCCAAGCGCAGCGGTAACCATTGCCGCGCCGGCGGACATATTGCCGCGATAAGACCATTTGCGGCGAAAGTCCGGCAGGCTAAAACTCATGTCAATTCTTTGGCCCTGCGCTGAGAGCGGCAATGCGCCCAGCGATTTCTCGGAGGAACGTCTGAATGCTCGGTTTGATGCAAGATTGGCCCCTGCTCTGTCACCGGATCATCGAACACGCCGCCAAGATTCACGGCAAGCAGGAGGTCGTCACGCGATCGATCGAAGGACCGATCCATCGCACCACCTACGCCGAAATCCACCAGCGGGCGCTCAAGGTCTCGCAGATGCTGGAGCGCGACGGCATCAAGCTCGGCGACCGCGTCGCCACGATCGCCTGGAACACCTGGCGCCATCTCGAAGTCTGGTACGGCATCATGGGCATCGGCGCCATCTGCCATACCGTCAATCCCCGCCTTTTCCCCGAGCAGATCGCCTGGATCATCAACCATGCGCAGGACCGCATCGTGATGGTCGACCTGACTTTCGTGCCGGTCGTCGAGAAGCTCGCCGACAAGCTGCCGAGTGTCGAACGGTACATCATCCTCACCGACAAGGCCCATATGCCCGAGACCACGTTGAAGAACGTCGTGGCCTACGAGGATTGGATCGCCGAGGCCGACGGCAAATTCAAATGGAAGGACTTTGACGAGAACACGGCAGCTGCGATGTGCTACACCTCGGGCACCACGGGCGATCCGAAGGGTGTGCTGTATTCGCATCGCTCCAACGTGCTGCACGCGCTGATGGCCAACAATGTCGACGCGCTCGGCACCAGCGCCTCCGAGACAATGCTGCCGGTGGTTCCGCTGTTCCATGCCAACAGCTGGGGCATCGCTTTCTCCGCGCCCTCGCAGGGCACCAAGCTGGTGATGCCTGGCGCCAAGCTCGACGGCGCCTCGGTCTACGAGCTGCTCGCAACCGAAAAGGTGACGCACACCGCCGGCGTGCCCACCGTGTGGCTGATGCTGCTCCAGCACATGACTGCCAATAATCTGAAGCTGCCGCATCTGAAGATGGTGATCTGCGGCGGCTCGGCGATGCCGCGCTCCATGATCAAGGCCTTCCTCGACATGGGCTCGAACGTGCGCCACGCCTGGGGCATGACCGAGATGAGCCCCATCGGCACCGTCGCTGCGTTGAAGCCGCCGCACCAGAATGCGACCGGCGAGGCGCGGCTCGACGTGCTGCAGATGCAGGGCTATGCGCCCTTCGCGGTCGAGATGAAGATCACCGACGATGCCGGCAAGGAGCTGCCTTGGGACGGCAAGACCTTTGGCCGCCTCAAGGTCTCCGGCCCCGCGGTCGCAAAGGCCTATTTCCGCCTCGACACCAACATCCTCGATGAGGAGGGCTTCTTCGACACCGGCGACGTCGCGACCATCGACGAGGGCGGCTATATGCGGATCACCGACCGCTCCAAGGACGTGATCAAGTCCGGCGGCGAGTGGATCTCCTCGATCGACCTCGAAAACCTCGCGGTCGGCCACCCTGCTGTGGCGGAAGCCGCCGTGATCGGCGTCTTCCATCCGAAATGGGACGAGCGCCCGCTCTTGATCGTCCAGCTCAAGCAGGGCCAGCAGGCCACGCGCGAGGACATCCTGAAATTCATGGACGGCAAGATCGCCAAATGGTGGATGCCCGACGACGTCGCCTTTGTCGACGGCATCCCGCATACCGCGACCGGCAAGATCCTGAAGACCGCGTTGCGCGACCAGTTCAAGGATTATCGCTTCCCGAACGCGGCAGCGTAGGGCTCGTTGCGTCCCCTGGAGGCTGCGAGCGTTGAATGCTCTGAAGCCTCCACAACGTCATGGCCGGGCCTTCGCCGCGCCGAGGCGGCTACGGCCGCGCAGGCGGGACAAGCCCGGGCATGACGAACTGGGTCCTGCGGAACTCTTGAATTTGCCGCCAGACCGTGGTCTCAACGGCTGACCGTCGCGCCAAATCGGCCGGCACCGCCCCAAAACCCCCGTTGAGCTGATCCGATGGCCCGCAGGTTTTCCGCTCCCTATCAGACGGAGCCCGTGTCCAGCCTCGCCACCTGGGCGCGCAATCTGGCCGTGTTCGCGGTGGTGACGGTGGTGGTGTCGGTCATCATCGTCCGCTTCGACTTCCTGGAGATGAAACCGGCGCTGGCCACCTTTTTTGGCGGGCTCGCGATCGCTGGACTGTCCATCCTGTTCGGCCTCGCTGGCTTTGCCGCGATCTGGCAAAACGGCTCGCGCGGCATGGCGCGCATCCTGCTCGCCTTCCTGATCGACGGAGCGATTCTCGCCTATCCCGCCTATCAGGCGCTGCTTTACCGCAAGCTGCCTCATATCTACGACGTCACGACCGACCCGATCGACCCGCCGCGCTTCGAGGCGCTGTCGCGCCTGCGCACCGGCGACGGCACCAACACCGCCGTCTATGCCGGCCTGTATTCGGCTGAGCAGCAGCGTCAGTTCTATCCCGATATCGAGCCGATCGAGCTCGAGATCCCCGTCGACCGCGCCTATGCGATCGCGCGCCAGCTCGTGATCAAGCGCAAATGGACCGTCATCGACGAACGCGAGCCGCAGCCGCCGCGCCGCATGGGCCGCATCGAGGCGGTGGCGCGCACGCCGATCATGGGCTTTCGCGAGGATGTCTCGATCAGGGTCGTGCCTGACGGCGACGATTCCCGCGTCGACATCCGCTCCGCCTCGCGCTATTTCGACAGCGATCTCGGCAGCAATGCCGCGCGCGTGACGAAGTTCATCGATGATCTCAACACCGCGGCCGAGGCCGATGCGCTGAAGCCGGCGAAGAAGACCCCGGTGGCGCCGCCACCCAAGGCTCCGGCAAAGACGGTGAAGAAGTGACGCGATAGAGCGTCATCCCGGGGCGCGCATTAGCGCGAACCCGGGATCTCGCGCCGCTCCCTCGAGATTCCTGGTTCTCGCTTCGCGAGCCCCGGAATGACCGAGGTTAACCCGCCATCCGGTACGTCCCACCAATCACGGGATCGCCATCCGTCGCGACGATGCCGCGTGCGACGAGGTCTTCCAGATGCGCCAGCACGGAATAGCCGGCGGCCGTCGTCAGCCTGGGATCGATGCCGATATAGATCGCGCGCACCATGGACGGGATATCGGTCTCGCCCTTGGCGAGGCGGTGCAGGATCGAGGCCTCACGCGCCTTGCGGTGACGGATCAGGAAGCGCACGAAGCGTTGCCCCTCCGGGATCTCCGGGCCGTGGCCGGAGAAATACAGATCCTCCTCGCGCGCAGCGAGCCGGTCGAGCGAGTCCATGTAGTCGATCATCGAGCCGTCGGGCGGCGCCACGATGGAGGTCGACCAGCCCATCACGTGATCGCCGACGAAGTTGAATTTCCGCTCGGGCCAGGCAAAGGCGAGATGATTGGCGGTGTGACCGGGCGTCGCCACGGCCTCGAGCCGCCAGCCGGCGCCTTCGACGACGTCACCATGGGCGATCCTGATATCGGGCACGAAGTCGCGATCCGATCCGGATTCCGGATTGTGCTTCTCGCTCTCGAAGCGTGGGCGCGAGGCGCGATGCGGGCCCTCGGCATAGACAGGCGCGCCGGTCGCCTGCTTGATCCGCGACGTGTTCGGCGAGTGGTCGCGGTGGGTGTGGGTGACGAAGATGTGGCTCACAGTCTCGCCGCGCACGGCATCGAGCAGGGCGGCCGCATGGGCCTCATCATCGGGACCGGGATCGATGATCGCGACGTTGCCCGTGCCGACGATGTAGCTGACGGTGCCGGTGAAGGTGAACGGACTAGGATTGTCACACAGCACCCGCCGCACGCCGGGGCGGACTTCCTCGACGACGCCGGCCTTCAGCGGAAAGTTGCGATTGAACGGGACGTCGTCATTGTCGGACATGGCTTCTTCTTTGTTCTTTGACGTCATTCCGGGATAGCCCGTCAGGGCCAGACCCGGAATCTCGATGGAACAGGAATGATGCGGCCCGAGATTCCGGGTTCGCACTTCGCGCGCCCCGGAATGACGGATGCCCAATCAGAAAAACGCCTGAATGCCCGTGATGGCGCGGCCGAGGATCAGGGCGTGGACGTCGTGGGTGCCCTCGTAGGTGTTGACCGTCTCGAGGTTATGGACGTGGCGCATCACGTGGAATTCGGCCGAGATGCCGTTGCCGCCGTGCATGTCGCGCGCGACGCGGGCGATGTCGAGCGCCTTGCCGCAATTGTTGCGCTTCATGATCGAGATCATCTCGGGCGCGAACTTGCCCTCGTCCATCAGACGGCCGACGCGAAGCGAACCCTGCAGGCCGAGCGCGATCTCGGTCTCCATGTCGGCGAGCTTCTTCTGCACCAGCTGGGTCGCGGCAAGCGGCCTGCCGAACTGCTTGCGGTCGAGCGTGTATTGGCGGGCGCGATGCATGCAGTCTTCGGCGGCGCCGAGCGCGCCCCAGGAGATGCCATAGCGGGCGCGGTTGAGGCAGCCAAACGGGCCCTTGAGGCCGGAGACGTTGGGCAGCAGCGCGCTTTCAGGAACCACGACGCCGTCCATCACGACCTCGCCGGTGATGGAGGCGCGCAAGCTCAGCTTGCTGCCGATCTTTGGCGCGGAGAGGCCCTTCATGCCCTTCTCCAGCACGAAGCCGCGGATCTGGTTGTCGTGCTCGGCCGACTTGGCCCAGATCACGAACACGTCCGCGATGGGCGCGTTCGAGATCCACATCTTGCTGCCGGTCAGGCGATAACCGTCCGAGACCTTCTCGGCGCGGGTCTTCATGCCGGCCGGGTCGGAGCCGGCGTCGGGCTCGGTCAGGCCGAAGCAGCCGACCCACTCGCCGCTGGCAAGCTTCGGCAGGTACTTCTTGCGCTGGCTCTCGTCGCCATAGGCGTAGATCGGGTACATCACCAGCGACGACTGCACCGAGTTCATCGAGCGATAGCCGGAATCGACCCGCTCGATCTCGCGCGCGACGAGGCCGTAAGCCACGTAGCTCGCATTGGCGCAGCCATACTCCTCGGGCAGCGTGATGCCGATCAGGCCGAGTTCGCCCATCTCGTTGAAGATCTCGCGATCGGTCTTCTCTTCCAGATAGGCCTTGGTGACGCGTGGCAGCAGCTTGTCCTGGGCGTAGGCGCGCGCCGTGTCGCGCACCATGCGCTCGTCTTCGGTGAGCTGCTCGTCGAGCAGGAACGGATCGTCCCACTGGAAGGAAGCCGCAGCCGGCCTGTCCTTGGTCTGAGGGCGCACGCTCATGAAACGTCCTTTCGCATCTGGTTCCGTCTAGAAATTGCCCGACAAACTAAAGCGCCGGCGCCACAAGTGCAATTGCGTTGGCGTCAGCTTTCGAGCTGCTCGTTGGCGACGATCTCGATGCCGAAGCCGGAGAGGCCCTTGTAGTCGTGCACCGACGAGGTGAGATGGCGGATCGAGGTGACGCCGAGATCACGCAGGATCTGCGCGCCGACGCCGACCTCGCGCCACTGGCGGTTGCGGTCAGCCTCCGTCGACGTCTCATCCGGCAGCGGCGAGACGGGAACGCCGGCCGCGCCATCGCGCAAGTACACCAGCACACCGCGGCCTGATTTCTTGAAGTGCTCGAGCACGACAGCCATGCGCTTGTGGCCGGTAAAGGTGTCCTTGACGATGTTCGGCTTGTGGAAGCGCGTCAGCACATTCTTGCCGTCGCCGACGCCGTTGTAAACGAATGCAACGTGGGCGATGGAATCGAACGGCGAGCGGTAGGCATAGCCCTGAAGCGGGCCGATCGGGCTTTCGGTCGTGAAGGTCGACACGCGCTCGATCAGCTTTTCGCGCGCCTGCCGGTAGGCGATCATGTCGGCGATGGTGACGTGCTTCAGCTTGTGCCTGGCGGCGAACTGGGCGACCTGCTCGCCCTTCATCACGCTGCCGTCGTCGTTCATCAATTCGCTGATGACGCCGACCGGCGGAAGGCCCGAGAGCTTGCAGAGATCGACCGCGGCCTCGGTATGGCCGGAGCGCAGCAGCACGCCGCCGTCCTTGGCGATCAGCGGGAAGATGTGGCCCGGGCGGGCGAAGTCGTTGGCGCCGACATTGGGATTGGCGAGCGCACGGCAGCAGGAGGCGCGCTCCTCGGCCGAGATGCCGGTGCCGCCGTCCGGCTTGTAGTCGATCGAGACCGTAAAGGCGGTGGTGTGCGCGGAATCGTTGTGGGCGACCATGGGATCGAGCCGCAGCCGGCGCGCATCGTCGGGGGTAATGGGCGCGCAGACGATGCCGGAGGTGTGACGGATGATGAAGGCCATCTTTTCCGCCGTGCAGAATGAGGCGGCGACGATCAGATCGCCCTCGCCCTCGCGGTCCTCGTCGTCGGTCACGACGACGAGCTCGCCCCGGGCAAAGGCCTGCAAAACTTCCTGAACGGTATCGGGCATTTCCCAATCTCTTAATGGTGTGGGCGGGAGGCTTAGCCGGACTCCGATCCATGCGCTAGTGCCCCGGCCGCAACCGCATATGCGCCCGTACCGGCCTTGAGCCTTGTACCGGCGGATACCAGCCATATAGGCGTGGCGGGGGCGCGCGGAAGGTGTCCGAGCCCCCCTGACCAGACCCGCTCCGCGCCTGATAGAGCTGTGCAATCCCCGGCAATAGGGTAGTCAGGATCGTGGCTGCCGGGCAAACTACGCCAAGGGTGACAAGGGTGAAACGGGCAATGCACCAGATGAGATTCGTCGCTCCGATCCTCGCGGGCCTCTTGTGCCCCCTCGTCCTGGTCACGCCGGCGCTCGCACAAAGCAAGGTCGAGATCGAGCAGACCTTCGCCGGCTCGCTCACAGCGATGCCGAAGGAGGAGCTCACCATCTCCGGTGGCTTCTATGTGCCGGCCTATTCCAGCGTGGCGATGAGCCAGGGCAAGCTGCGGGTCGACTTCTCGGTGACGCTGAGCGTCCACAACGCCTCGGAGACGCAAGCACTGGTGGTCAGGCGCATCGCCTATTTCGACACCGCCGGGAAACAGGTCGAGAGCTATCTGAAGGCGCCGGTCGCGGTGAAGCCGCTCGCCACCATCTCGATCGTCATTCCGACCGACGATGTGCGCGGCGGGACCGGAGCCAATTTCATCGTCGACTGGGCCGCCACGGGCGAGATCGCCGAGCCCGTCGTCGAGGCCTTGATGGTTGGCGGCGTCGCCAATGCGCATTACGCTTTCATCAGCCAGGGACGTCCGACCAGGACGGTGGGCAAGAAGTAACGCGGCCGCTGCTTCGAGCGGGTGCCGTCGCGACCGCCCACCGAAACCACGAAAACAACCCCATGCACAGTAGCCGCATCAGTGAAATCAACGCATTGTTCCCATGCGCGATGAGGATGCGGATTTTACGAATTTCGTTTGACGCGTCGGGCAAAACACTGGCATGATGTCATGATCGACATCGCGGCGCCCGGTCGGCACCACGCCGGCCTGCCTAATAAAAACAACACTTAATAAAAAACAACGAGGAACCCCCATGACGTCCAGCTTTGACTTCGCGCCCCTGTTTCCCGCAGGGCTGCCGGCCCCTTCTGCGCGCTGGACGGGCCTTGCCAAATACAGCTTTGTCGGCGGCAACAACGATTCCGAGCAGCTGCCGCTCGACGAGCTGATCGAGGCGGCCGATCAAGCCTTGCGACGCGAGGGCCGTTCGCTTGCGACCTACGGGCTCGCGCACGGCCCACAGGGTTACGTGCCCCTGCGCGAATTCCTGGTGACAAAGCTGAAGCGCGATGCCGGCATCAGCTGCACGGTCGACGATCTCATGATCGTCTCCGGCTCGCTGCAGGCGCTCGACCTCGTCAACAACACGCTGCTTTCGCGCGGCGACACTGTGATCGTCGAGCAGGAGACCTATCAGGGGGCGTTGCAGCGGCTGACGCGGCTGGGCGTCAACACCGTCGGTATTCCCCTCGACGACGACGGCATGCGGATGGATGCGCTGGCCTCGACGCTGGCCGACCTCAGGAGCCGCGGCATCCGGCCGAAATACATCTACACCATCCCGACCGTGCAGAACCCGACCGGCAGCATCATGCCGGAGAGCCGCCGCGCCGAGCTGCTGCGCCTGTCGGCCGAACATGGCGTGCCTGTCTTTGAGGACGATTGCTATGCCGACCTGGTCTGGTCCGGAGAGCGCCCGCCGGCGATCTACGCGATGAGCCGGAACGGCGGGGTGATCCATATCGGCTCGTTCTCGAAGTCGATCGCGCCGGCGCTGCGCGTCGGCTTCATCGTGGCGCCCTGGGATGTGATGTCGCGGATGCTGGCGCTGAAGACGGATGCCGGCTCCGGCGCGCTGGAGCAGATGGTGCTTGCCACCTATTGCAAGCCGCATTTCGCCAGCCACGTGCCGGCGCTGTCCAAGGCGCTGCGCACCAAGCTCGACACGCTGATGGAAGCCCTCAACGATCAGTTCGGGACCGCGGCCGAGTTCAGGGAGCCCAAAGGCGGCATCTTCCTGTGGGTGAAGCTGCCCGACCAGGTCGATACGCTCAAGCTCTATCAGGCTGCGCTCGCTGCCGGGGTCTCGATCAATCCGGGCCCGGAATGGTCGACCAACAAAGGCTATTCAAGCTCGCGCCTGCGGCTATGCTTTGCAAGTCCGTCGCATCAGCAGATTCGCGAGGGCGTCGCCGTGCTGGCCGAAATCTGCCGCAAGGAGTTCGGCGTGCCGGCCCGCAGCGCCAATGTGGAGAAGCGCGCGTAGCGCGCATTGGACTCAGGTAGGATCGACGTATGAGATCACCTCTCCCCGACGGGGAGAGGTCGGATTGCTTTGGGCGCGCAATTGCGCGCCCGAGCAATCCGGGTGAGGGGGCTGCGGCACCCAGTGAGACCAGAACCCCTCACCCGGACCGCATCTTCGATGCGCTCCGACCTCTCCCTACGGGAGAGGTGAACTGGAGCGCTCGGTTCGCATCGATTTTACCAACGCAGGTTTCGCCTTTGGCGGCACATCAGGCCGCCTGAGGCTGGCTGCCGTGGATCGCGGAGGCCAGCCGCAGCAACAGGACAATCGAGACGTTGCCCTTGCCGGCCTCGATCTGGGCGATGTAGCGCTCCGAAATCCCGGAGCGTCGGGCCAGCTCCCGGCGCGACAGCTCGCAGCGGGCGCGGGACGACTTCAGGCGCTCGCCCAGCTCCGCCAGAAACGCGGTCTCGGAACTAGGCGGTGCGGCACAGCTCCCCGGCAGCACCTCACCCGCAAAATCCATGACTTGATTCAGCATCGCTCTCACCACGCATCGCCTTCGGGAGCGTCATCTTACCCCGTCAGCGCAGAGCCTCATTGACGCGGATCAAATTCGCGCGCGATCGGGACCTGCCGTGGACGATCGCGACGGGGATGCTAGAGTCTGTTTGAAATTGTTCGAGGCGGGGCCTTTCGGGACATGATGCGTCATTTGAGCCGCTGGACCAGCGCGGCGGTGCTTTGGGTTGCGTTCACTTCGCTCGCGCGTGCCGAGACGCTCGCGGCGACGATCGAGCAATGGGGCCTGCTCGGGTCATGGGCGGTCGACTGCGCTATCAGGCCCGACCGCGACAAGGGCGCGGTGCTGACTTACGAAATCCGGAAGGACGGCCGCGTGATGTACCGGCGCAATTTCGGCGACACCAAAGACGAGAACGAGGTGGTGTCCGCCTCCGTCGACGCCGAGGGCCTGCTCAACCTGATGGTCTACTTCGCATCGTTGCATCAGACGCGCGAATTCGGATTGCTGCATGCGAATGACGGCAGCCTGCGCGCGATCTATAATCGCAGCGATCGGGGCGAATACACGATCAAGGTTGGCAAATACGTGAAGACTGGCGCGCCGACGCTTCCACAGCAACGCTGCACACAGCCATCGTCCTGATCCTGAACATCCATTCAGAATTCTCTTCCCGTTTCGCCGGAACGTTCATGCGGATGCGCGGTTTAGATTTGCATTCGATTGGAGGAGGACATCATGAAGAAGCTTGGTTATGTCGTTGCCGCTCTGGGTGCGCTCGCGGTTGCGGCGCCGACGCTGGCAAGTGCTGAGACTGTGATCGTCAAGCACGGCCATCACGGCCCGTACGGCGCCCGCGCCGAATTCCGCGAGCATCGCGACTATGGCCTGCATCGCGGCTGGCGCCATCACGACCGCGTCGTGGTGATCAAGCATCGCCATCACCACTGGGACTAATGCGCAACGCAAATGGAATTGGCCCCTCGCGGGGCCATTTCTATGCGTTCTGCGTCCTCTCCCTTGCAAGGCGAGACGGGCGAGAGGCATCTCTCCGCAAGTCCGAAATCGTAGGGTGGGCAAAGGCGCACTCTTTCGCGCGACGTGCCCACGATTTTTGCCTTACTGAGAGAGATCGTGGGCACGGCGCAAGAGCGCCTTTGCCCACCCTACGATACTGTGCGAGCCCATCAATCCCACTGCGGCGCAAATCCCGGATTGACGCAGCGCTTGTCCTTCGGCAGCGCGGCGATCTTCTTGCGATCGGCGTCATCCAGCTTGATCTTCAGCGCATCCAGATTGGCCTGCTGGCTCTCGCGGCGCGACGCCTTGGGGATCGCGCCGACGCCGTCCTGGTCGAGCAGCCATTTCAGCGCGACCTGCGCCGCGCTCGCATTGTGCCTGGCGCCGATCTCGGCGAGCACCGGGTCGGTGGCAAAGCGTCCTTGCGCCAGCGGACAATAGGCGACCAGCGGGATCGACTTCGCCCTGAGATAGGCCAGCAGCTTCGATTGATCCAGCATCGCGTGATATTCGACCTGGTTGCAGGCGATCGGCGCCTTGATGTCCTCGACCGCGATCTTGAGCAATGCCGTAGTGAAATTGGCAACGCCGATCGCCCGCGTCCGCCCCTCCTCTTTCAGCTTCATCAAGGTCTCGAACACCGCGCCCCAGTTCGCCGATCTCGACGGCCAGTGCACGAGATAGAGGTCGACATGGTCGAGCCTGAGCTTTGCCAGGCTGGCGTCGAAGGCGCGGCGGATCGCATCCGGGCTGAGATTCTCGTGCCAGACCTTGGTCGTGACATGCAGCTCGCCGCGCGGCACGGAGCTAGCCGCGAGCGCGGCGCCGATGGCCTCCTCGTTGGCGTACATTTCGGCGGTGTCGATGTGGCGATAGCCGATCGACAGCGCGCTCTCGACCGCTTCGCGGCAGACATCGCCCTGCATGCGGAAGGTGCCGAGACCGAGCTTGGGCATGCTGATGCCCCGTGTTTTCAGATGGTCCATGGAACAGGCTCCTGAGATATTGCAGCCCGCCGGATGCACGCGGCGATGCCGCGTGAGCAGACTCTTCGGTGATGGAAAAGAGGTGGCGGGAGCGGGCATGATAGCGCGGCGGATGGGCAGCGGCCAATCAAGATCGGGTTAGGGCCGCCTCTCCAGCGAGCGCAGGGCCCGTCGTATATGAGCTCGGCGAGGCCCGAGCGAGCGCCTCGTCCTTCGAGACGACCGCTTCCGGCGGTCTCCTCAGGATGAGGCTAAACAGCAGCGTCGCCCATCGAGACAGCTGCCACACATTCCGCCCTCATCCTGAGGGCCCGCCGGAGGCGGGCGTCTCGAAGGATGGCCGCACGCGAGCTATCCGCCACGCTTCCTCATAGGCGATCGTCCCGGCGCAAGCGGCAGAGGCGGATGATCAGCAGCTACGCCTCAGTGCTTCCAGTTGCAGATGCCGCCGGAACGGCACGGCCAGGTCTGGATGCGGGTGTCCATCGCCTGCGCGTCGAGCGGGTTGCCGTGACGGTGCGCGAGCCTGGTGCGGGCTGCGCCGCGCGGCTGGGTGCTGTTGGTGTGAGCGATCTTGGTGTCAGCGATCTTGGGCTGGGAGACGTGCACGCGTTCGGCCGCGACCTTCTTCGGCACGTCAACCGGCTCGGCCCGGGCCTGCGCCTCATTGCCGCCCTTCGCTTCCAGCGCGACCGGAGCGAAATGCGTCTCGGGCCCGAGCCGCTTCGGCGACAGCACTGCCTTGGAGAGATCGAGACCGAGATATTCGTCAGGCTTGTAATCGTCAGCGCGCGCGATACCGCCCACTGCGAGCACGAGCGCAATGGCAACCACACTGGGAATGCTTTTCAGGACCACGGACGCCTCCTGAAATTGAATAGTTAAGGAGTAATTTACCCCTATTTAGGAGGCGCCGCGTGCATTTCCAGCGGCCAAATGTAACAGTGGTTAAGAAGTTTGGCGGTGTCAGGCGACCTTTCGCGTCGCACCCGTCCCATCCAGGAACCCGATCAGCCTGTTACGAATGATTTGTTCCGCCTCAGTCATGATGCGATCGATGAGTTCCTTGCAGCTGGGGATGTCGTGGATGAGGCCTGCGACCATGCCGCAGCTCCAGGCGCCGGCATCCATCTGCCCCTCCAGCATGATCCTGGGATAGACGCCCGCGACCTGGTCGTGGATGTCCGCGATCGTGAGCTTGTCGCCCCTGGCGTGCTCGATCTCGAGCAGGCGCTCGACATTGGCGTTCTTCAAGACGCGCTCGGTGTTGCGCAAGGCCCGCATGATCAGGCGGGTGTCGAGCTCGGTCGCCGCGACCAGCGCGTTCTTCACGTTCTGATGCACCGGCGCTTCCTTGGTGGCGATGAAACGCGTGCCCATGTTCATGCCTGATGCCCCCAGCGCCAGCGCCGCGACGAGGCTGCGGCCGTCGGCCATGCCGCCGGAGGCGACGAACGGGATCTTCAACTCCTCCGCCGCGCGCGGCAGCAGGATCATGTTGGGAATGTCGTCCTCGCCGGGATGGCCGCCGCACTCGAAGCCGTCGACGCTGACGGCGTCGCAGCCGATGCGCTCGGCCTTCAGGGAATGACGCACCGAGGTGCATTTGTGGATCACCTTGATGCCCGCCGCCTTCAGCGCCGGCATGTATGCTTCCGGGCTGCGGCCCGCGGTCTCCACCGCCTTGATGCCGCCTTCGACGATGGCGGCGATGTATTCCGGATAAGGCGGGGCCGAGAAAGCCGGCAGGAAGGTGAGGTTCACGCCGAACGGCTTGTCGGTCATGTCGCGGCAGCGGGCGATCTCCTTGGCCAGCAGCTCCGGCGTCTTCTGGGTGAGGCCGGTGATGATGCCGAGGCCTCCGGCATTGGAGACGGCAGCGGCAAGCTCGGCAAAGCCGACGAAATGCATGCCGCCCTGGATGATGGGATGCTCGATGCCGAACAGTTCGGTGATCGCGGTCTTCACTTCATTCTCCTCCCCGGAATTTGGCCTGATGTTGCGTTCAGTCTAGCCGGACTTTTGCGCAGGGGTCACCATGTCTCGCCGAAGGGGCGGATCTCCATTTCGAAGGTCCAGGCGCTCTTCGGCTGCTGATAAAGCTGCCAATAGGACTCGGCGACGGCCGACGGAGGCATCAGCAGGTCGGGATTGTCGAGCGCGTTGGGGCCGAGCGCCTCGAGCCGGCGCTGCCGCACCCATTCGGTATCGACGCCGGCATCGATGATGAGATGGGCGACGTGGATGTTCTTCGGCCCGAGCTCGCGCGCCATCGCCTGCGCCACGGCGCGCAAGCCAAACTTGGCGCTGGCAAAGGCGGCAAAGCCGCTGCCGCCGCGCAAGGACGCGGTCGCACCGGTGAAGAAGATATTGCCGCCACCGCGCGGCAGCATCAGCCGCGCCGCCTCGCGGCCGGCGAGGAAACCGGAATAGCAGGCCATCTCCCACACTTTCCGGAACACGCGTTCGGTGGTGTCGAGGATCGGGAAATTGACGTTGGCGCCGACATTGAAGATGCAGACCTCCAGCGGCGCATGCTTGTCGGCGTCGTTGAGGAAGGAGATGACCTCCTCCTCCTTGCGCGCGTCCAGCGACCGCGCGTGGATCTCACCGCCGGCGGCTTCGATATCCTTCACCAGCGGCGCCAGCTTGTCGCCGTTGCGGCGGCCTGCGTAGATCGAGAAGCCTTCGGCTGCGAATTTCTTGGCTATCTCGGCGCCGATGAAATCGCCGGCCCCGATCACGGCCGCGGTCGCGTTTCGCCTGGACATCGTCGCCTCCTCCGATGAGAGCATGATTGAGCCGGAGGCTATAGTTCTAAAATAGAACTGTCAAACTTGCGATCCGAATGCTAGCTTCAGGCCGAAATAGCCGTGTTCATTCAAAGTCAGTTCCTTTTTCTGACTGACTATGTGCGTGCCGGAGACAGGATCATGAAGTGGGATACGCTGGATGAGGAGCCCTGCTCGCTCTCCCGCACCGTCGCCGTGGTCGGCGACCGCTGGACGCTGCTCATCCTGCGCGAATGCTTTTTGCGGGTGCGACGCTTCGAGGCGTTTCAGTCGTCGCTCCAGATCACGCGGCATCTCTTGTCGGAGCGGCTGAAGAAGCTGGTCCGCTTCGGCATCCTGCGCCGCGTCCCCTATTCCGAAGCGCCCAAGCGCTACGAATACATTCTGACGCAGAAGGGCCTCGACCTCTATCCTGTCATCATGGCGATGGTGCATTGGGGCGACACCCACATGGGCGACGAGCGCGGCCGCCCGCTGCTGCACGAGCACAAGAGCTGCGGCAAGCTGTTCGACCCGGTGATGGTGTGCTCGGAATGCGGCGATGTGCTGCATGCCAAGCAGGTTCATGTGCATGCGGGGCCGGGGCAGGCAAGGGCGATTGCTTAAGCTGCTCCAACCACAGCCGTCATCGCCCGGCTTGACCGGGCGATCCAGTATTCCAGAGGCCAGCGTTGAAGGGCTCGCTCTCACCACATCCGCCGCGGCGTACTGGATCGCCCGCCTCCGCGGGCGATGACGCCGAGGGTGGGATACGATCTCACGCCATCGACGCACTGACCGCCATTGCGCTCAATGCCCGCGCGCCGGCGCGCCGAGATTGATCGGGCGCAGCACGGCCGCGGTCGGAATCATCAGCACGGCGATGATCGCGAGCGTCCAGAACACGTCGATATAGGCGAGGAAATCGACCTGCTGCTGCAAGGTCCTGCCGACCCAGGCGACCGCCTGCGAGGCGGCCTCGCTCGCATTCGAACCCTGGGCCTGGAAGTAGCGCGTCATCGCCTCGATGGTCTGCTGGTAGCCGAGGTCGGATGGCGCGGCATGCTCGATCAGACGGCTCTGATGGAATTGCTGGCGCTGCGCAAGAATCGTTTGCGCCAGCGCGACGCCCATGGAGCCGCCGATATTGCGGGCGACATTGATCAGCGCCGAGGCCTGGTTGGTCTTGTCGGGCGGCACGCCGTCATATGAAGCCGTCGTCACAGGCAGAAACAGGAAGGGAAGGCCGATCGCGAGGAAGATGCGAGCCAGCGCCGCGTAGCCGTAGGTGATGTCGCCATTGAGCCCGGTCAGATGCCACATCGAGAACGCGACGACCGCGGCGCCGAACATGATGAGATATTTGGGCTGCACCGTACTGACGAGCCTGCCAACCACGGGCATCAGCAACAATGTTGCGATACCGCCGGGCGACAACGCGAGACCGGCCAGCATCGCCGTGTAATTCAGCTCGGTCTGAAGCAGTTGCGGCAGAAGCTGCGTGGTCGAGATCAGCACCGCGCCGGTGCCGAGCATGACCAGGAAGCAGGCAATGATTTCAGCGCTCGAAGGCAGGCCCAAGTTCTCCCAATTGTTCATGGCGTACCTGCTCACGCGCAATAGCAGAATCGAAGAAGATCTGATCGACCAACTATTCAACTCCAGCGAAAAACGTCTGGCGCGGCTGTTGCTTCTGCTCGCGAATTTCGGCAAGGAAACCAGCCCGCAGCCTATTGGGGTCAAGATCAGTCAGGAAACACTTGCCGAAATGATCGGCGCGACCCGATCGCGGGTTAGTTTCTTCATGAATAAATTCCGCAGGCTTGGCTTCATCAGCTACAATGGAAAAATCGAGGTCCATAGCTCGCTCCTGAACGCCGTTCTGATTGAGAAGTCGGAGCTGGGCCGGAAGGACTGACCGGCGCGCGACCGGTCGATTGATCGACTGCAGATGCGTGGCATCGCCATTTGGAGGTCGGGCACGTCGGCCCCCTCGCCGGTCTTTGGCATTCGCCCTCTCGCTGGATCGCTGCGATGCTGATCGCGATCCAGTATGGTTGTCATTTGGTATGTGGCGACAGCATCGCTGCCGAGCGCGATCGAGATCAAGCCGAGGGAAGTCGTTTCAAGCTCGATCAAGCAAGGTGATGCGCGTGAATGCGTTCAGCATACAGATCACGCATCGAGACGATTCCGCCGAAAGAACACGGCGAGGACAGTCGGCCGACGTTTCAATTCGAAGGCCCTCAAACCAGTCTTACCTCGCGTGCCCGGCATCAGGGCGCGTCAGCAGGTGGGGACCAACAAGTGGCGCGTCGAAGTGTGAGCAAAATTGCACAGCGACCGCGAGCTGGATGTGATCGGATGACGCCGGGCGTCGCGGGCCACCCCCGCGCCGCTCGGGCGGCCCGAGATCTCGACCAGTGCCGAACTCGGGCCGCTCTTGTTTGGCTTGGCGCAGGAGCGCGAGAAGCAGGACGGCCCGCTGAAGCGTGATCGATCATGGAAGCGCGCGATCTGTAGTGAAATTGGGGGCCGCAGATCCGCGGAACCTGAAAGGTCGATATGACGCTAAAGATCAAAGAGCATACCTGCCCTGGATGCAGCGGAACGGGCTTCGCTCCGACGATGCAGCCGGTGGAACCGGGCCGAAAGATCTACCCAGCGAAATACCAGTCATGCAAAGGCAAGGGCAGGATCACGGACGCCGACTAAGGCAAGGCTCATTCCTACCCGCTCGCGGCGCGTATGTCGGAGTGCGCAGGCCGGCCGGCGCGGGCCGATCACGGAAATTGATTCCGCCAAGCCTCGTTCTTCCGCTCACATGCGCTGCCTGGCACAACCGCGCCCCTCAGCCGTTATCGGTGTACAAGATGGAAGCAAAGCGGATGTCGTCCGATAAGATATCGATGCCGGTTTGGAATGAAAAGCACTTGCGTGCTGCGACCGACGCCGCCGGCGTGGCCTTGTGGGCCTGGAACGTGGATACGGACGCCATTACGATGGACGAACGCGCCTACGACCTGTGGGACGTTCCGAAGAGCGAAAAACACATCACATTCGAGATCCTGTCCAGGAACATCCATCCTGCCGATCTGGAACGGGTCAGGTCTGCGTTTGCCGCTACTCGCGCAATAGTAGGTGCTTACGAGATTGACTTTCGCATCTTGTTCGACGGCGACATCCGTTGGATCTCCGCGCGCGGGCAAGGCGACGATGCGGACATTGCCGATCGAACCATGTTCGGCATCTTCCTCGATGTTACCCAACGCAAGCAAGCCGAAGAAGCGAACGAGTTGCTGGCCGGCGAGATGAGCCATCGCGTGAAGAACCTTCTGACAATCGCGACCGCGCTTACTCAATTTACATCGCGTTCGGCCGCAACCAAAGAAGACATGGCCCACGAGCTAACAAATCGGCTGATGGCCTTGGGACGTGCACAGGATCTCATTCGCCCCATACCGGGAAGGAAGAGCGAAGGAGCGCTTCTTGGTGACCTCGTCTCCATCTTGCTCGCGCCTTACGACGAAAGAGAGGCGAGCGTCCGCATTCGCGTTTCGGTGCCGAAGATGAATGTCGGCGAGATGTCGAGCACAACGCTCGCTCTTGTGCTGCACGAACTGGCAACGAACTCGGCGAAATACGGTTCGCTATCGCTGGCAAGCGGCACCTTGGACGTGTCGTGCAATGCCCATGGCGACGAAGTCGTCGTGACCTGGACCGAGCGGGGCGGCCCGCCTCTTAAGGCTCCCGCAATGCTCGATGGCTTTGGAAGCAAATTGGTGCAGCGGAGCATGGCGGCCCAACTCGGTGGCTCCATCGCATTCGACTGGTCGGAAGAGGGGCTGGTCGTCACGCTGATCATGAGCAAAGATCGCTTGGCAAGATGAGAAACCTTGAGACCTTCGAACAGTAGCGTCCGGCGCGACGCCGAGCCTTGAAGACGGAGATCAGCTCCGCGTTCCGGAGCGGCCGGCATTTCCGGGAGATTGCGTGGGTTGGCCTCGCATAATACCATCGGCTTGACCTCTAAGGCGAGCGCCTGCGCCTAACCCGGCAATCCGCCCGAAAGGCCTGAGCCCGGGACGCTGCGGACATGCCGCTTCCCTTGGACGACGCCAAGGCGTCGCCCACCATGCCAAGCAACTGCAACAGACCGCGCGGCTCGCGCATGCCGGAGAGCAGCCAGAACGCTTCGCTCCCGGGCGAGACCAAGTTGGAAAGAAGGGCGACAAGGAGATGCGCATGAATATGTTCGAGATTACGATCGCACGCATCGAGGTGATTCTGCCGAATGAACGTGGCGAGGACATTCGCCTGACGTTTCAGTTCGAAAGCCGTCAGACCAGTTTTACCTTGCCAATTTTCCTGAAGTCTTGCGAATTCGACGATACCGAAATCGTCAGGGTAGCCCGAAGCCAATTACACGACGTTTTCGCGCAGCTTTGCAGCCAGTGCGAGGATTGGCAGCTGACAGAGGACGAGCGTCGCGAGCTCGCAAGGATAAGCGTGCGGCCTGGCGTCAAGGCGCAGGAGTAGCCCGGGAACAAAAGCAGCTATTGAATTGGATGTATGCTCCTGAGATCAGCTGGCCGCCCCCTAGCATTTCATCGCGTTCATGAGCTCGGAAATCTCGATCGTTGCGAAATTCGAGAATGTGTCCGACACGGCATATGGCAGGATGATCTGGTTGTTGTGCCGCATCCCGCCGCACGTATAAACGACGTTAGGGACGTATCCTTCGCGCTCGGATGGTTCAGGCCGCAATAGCGGCTCGCGCGAACGCGCCAGCACCTTGGACGGGTCGCGCTTGTCGAGCAGCGCCGCACCGATCGAGTATTTGCGGACCGGGCCGACACCGTGCGTCAGCAGCAGCCAACCCTCATCGAGTTCGATCGGCGACCCGCAATTGCCGATCTGGACGAACTCCCAGGGAAACTGCGGTTTCAAAATGGCTTGACCGCCATCCCACGTGTGGAGGTCGTCTGAATAGATCAGATACAGGTTCTCATTGTCCTGCCGCGCGATCATGGCGAACTTGCCGCCGATCTTGCGCGGGAATAGTGCCATGCCCTTGTTCCGCGCAGCAGCCCCCCGCAAGGGCGTCAGTCGAAACGATAGGAAATCACTGGTCTCGATCAGTTCTGACCGGATGGCCCGCCCGCTGTAGGCGGTATAGGTCGCGTAATACGTCTTTCGATCGCCGTCGCTGAATTCGACAAAGCGCGCGTCCTCTATGCCATTCGATTGCGATTCTGTGACGGGAAAAATGACGCGCTCGGTCAGGTCTTCTTCGGGCTTGAAGATCAGCTCGACACACTCGCCGTCCGGCCCCGATATGCGATGGCAAATCCTCGGAATCGACGCGAGCCGAGCCGTCGGATCGACGGCCAGACCGCCGTCAGCCGCGATGGTCCCGGTTCGAAACGTCAGTGACGATACATGCCCTTCGCCTATGGCACGGAGACTGAGGATAAAGCGTACACCGCCCTTTGGCGCTCCCGATTGATCGGGGTGCGCCACGATGCTCGGATTGAACAAGGCAGAGGCTTCGAATGAATACTCATTGAGGAAATAGGCGCCGACCAGCTGGCGCTGCTTCTTTGAGAAGACGCCATGCGTCGCGAAAGCGTCCTCCATTTCGTCCGCGCGGGCCTCGAATCTTTCCAACAGGTTGCGATGTCGCCCCTTGAAATTGTCCAGCACGTCCGCGAGCTGAGCGGCAACGGCTTCCTGATCGAGTGCGAGAACTCGCTCGACGATATGATTTGCGCGCATCTTGTCGGTGGGGTTGAGATCGCGCGGTTCAGTCGCCGGCTTGAATGGCCGCACGATGACCCGCGCAGGATCGGGGCGCAGATGGAGCGCCTGCCGGTTCAGGAAGGTAGCTTGTGACACAGTGTCCTCGGCTCGCTGAATGAAAGGTGAAATTCAAGCGCCCACGGCGCGTAAGGCCGAGGGCCTCTTCAGGCTGGTGTTGACGCGCGCGAGTTGACGAATCTCCGCAAGTCCGAGGAGATAGCAGACGACCGACTCGCCTCCGCGGTTTTCGTTGGCGCGATCGGGGTGCAATCCATCACGGCAGCTCCCGGTGTGCGGATCGACCAGTGCCACGGACAGATCGTTGCTGCCGAGAAACCAGCCGAAGGCGCGCATCGCCATGGCTGTCCACTCGGCATCGCCGTCCGCACGCCACGCCGTCAGGCAGGCAGCGATTGTCGCCGTTGCTTCCACGGGTTGCTGATCGAAGGCGCGGGGATGTTGCCGCTGTTCGCCGAAGCTGCCGGTGCCCACCGGCCGGAAATGACCTGCCACGCTCGTCTGCTGCGTCATCAGCCAGCGCAATGAGCGCAATCCGGCATCGCGGTATTGCGGCGTTTGAGTCGTCATTCCTGTCAGTATCAAGGCTTGCGGCAATCGCGCGTTGTCGTAAGCGAGCCCTTCCTCGAACCACACCCATTCCGGCGTCTCTACCGACGCCAGACAGGACATCAACCTGTCAGCAAGCGCGTGCCGGACTTCCCTTGCGTGGAGATCATCCGGAGCAACAGTGCAATAAGCGTCCAGACCTAGCAGCATGAACGCCCACGCGCGGGGCGAGCTAAAGCTCTCGGCCGTCGACAAAGCCTGGGCGAACAAATCGGTGGCCCACCTGCGCCGCGACGAGCTTGCGTCTCCGCGCGCCGCCTCGCCCAATGCCCATAGCGTCCGCCCGTGACTGTCTTCCGAGCCTCTGTCCTCGAGCCAGGTTCGGTTGAAGCCCATGAAGTTGCGAAATCGCCTGATGTCGGGATTCCACGCATGCTGCACGAACGCTGCAAAGCGGGTCGTCAGGATTTCCGGCAACGCCTGTTCGCCGGGATTGTTGAGGGCGCAGGCCAAGAGTAACGCCCGGGCATTGTCATCGACGCAATAGCCGTGCGAGCGATCCGGCACCGACTGAACCGCGTGCTGGAACAAGCCGATATCGTCGCACATCGTCATGAAATGGCCGATCTGCATGTCGGGCGCAGCGGGGCCGCGTGGTTCCGGCGCGCCGGAATCGGGACGCGCAAAGACCTTGAGCCGATGACCCTGCCGCGCGGCCTCGAAGGCGGACATGTAACGCTCGGCCGTGCGTTCCCACGTCATCATCCGGCTCATGGCGTATGCGCGTTGGCCCATCTCTTGCCGGCGCGGGTCGTCGGTGAGCAGTTTGGCAATTTCACCGCCGATCGCCGCCGCATCGCCGAATGGTACCAGAACTCCGCATCCGTCAGTAAGCAGCTCGCGTGCGTGCCAGTAGGGCGTCGACACCACCGCCTTCCCAAGCCCAAAACTGTAAGCCAAGGTTCCAGAGGTCATCTGGGCCTCGTTGAGATAGGGCGTGACATAGACGTCGCACATCGAGATGAATTCGAGCAGCGTGGCCTGATCTACGAACCGGTCCAGGAATACCACGTGGTCCTCGACGCCCAGCGCGCGGACCCGCGCCATCAGACTTTCACGATAGGCTTCGCCCTGGTCTCGAACCAGATTGGGGTGCGTTGCGCCGAGCACGACATACACCGCATTCGCGCGGTGTTTCAGAATCGAGGGCATTGCATCGATCATGACTTCGATGCCCTTGTTGGGGGACAGCAGCCCGAACGTCAGAATGACCGACTTGCCGTCAAATCCGAGCCTGGCCTTCGCCGCATCGGGCCCGGCAAAGGCGACATCGGGAATGCCGTGGGCGATCACCTCGATCTTGTCGTCCGGCACGAGGTAGACGCTGCGCAGTAGCTCGCGAGCCTTGTTGGCCATCACCACCACCTTCGACGACGCATCGACGATGCGCTCCATGACCGCGCGTTGCTTGGCTGACGGGTTGGCCAGTACGGTATGAAGCGTCGTTACGACCGGCATGGTCAGGCGCGCCAGCAGCGGGAGGATATGGGCGCCGGCTTCGCCGCCGAAAATGCCGAATTCGTGCTGCAGGCACACGGTATCGAACCGGCCGGCATTCAGGAAATCCGCTGCACGCAGGTAGTCTTCGACATTGTCGTCCTTGATCTGGAAAGCGACCGCCGGCGGATAGTCGTAGGCCTGGCCGCGATCGGTCATCGCCACGATGCAGGTTTCCAGATCAGGGCGTGACGCCGATATCGCTCTCTGCAGGTCCGTCGTGAAGGTTGCGATTCCGCAGCGGCGAGGCAGCGAGTTGCCGATAAGGGCGATGCGGCGGAGCGACGTCATGTCTGTGCCTCGATGATCTTGCCCGATTTCCTGGAGCCCGTGCCGGTGGATACATCGGGAGACTTGGTCGCTGGTCCGGTGCAGTCCTGCAGCAGCAAAACCATGGGATCCGGCCCCGGATAGGCGACCAGGCCGGTCATTCCGTCCGGGCCAACCTCGATGCCGGCGCTGTCGGCCTCGATGAAGATCGCGTCACCGACGGTCGCATCCGTATGCCCGATGCGCCCCTTCCCCTCGATCACGAGGATCCAGGTTTCCCGGTCGGCATCGAGCGCCCACTGCGAATTGGCCTGGAAATCGACCCGCTCGAGCACGAATTGTGGGCTCGCGACGAGAATTCTTCGTGCGTCCGTGAGACGCCGCGGAGCGGATTGAGCCTGGGATGGCCCGGCGTCGGAAGCGGCCACCGCGTCGTCTTCGTGCAACTCGCGGTGCCTGCCAAAGTCGAACAGGCGGAATGTCGTATCGCTGCGTTGCTGAATCTCGGCGAGCACGATACCGGCGCCGATGGCGTGGATTGTGCCGCCGGGGACGCAGATGAAGTCGCCCTTCGCAACAGGGCGCCATTGCACGAGACCGGCGATCGAGCCGTCCCTGATCGCTGCGCGCAACGCCTGCGGCGTGAGGCGCCGCGTCAGTCCCAGCGCTACCCGCGCGCCCGGCGCTGCTGACAGGATGTACCATGCCTCGGTCTTCCCGTTCGGCAGATCGATGGCGTGCGCGAATTCATCGTTGGGGTGGACCTGGATCGACAGAGGTTGGCTGGTAAACAGGAGCTTGAGCAGCAGGGCGGAGCCTGGTGCATCTTTATCGATGCGCTCGAACCACAATTCCCCGACGGGGTCGCCGGAAACGTCGATGCGGCTCCATGGTCGGATATCTGCGCCCCCCCACGGCTTGCGCTCGATCTGCACGGAGGCATGTTCGATGGTCATGGATTGTCCTTGCCCTTGACGCGCATCTCGAAGCGACTGCATTGGTCGGTGCGGTCGGTAAGATCTGGCGTGGCTGAAAAAGCGTCGCGCTTCGCGACAGGCGCTGTCACAGCGATCCGATCGTGTCCTCCATCAGATGGCTACTCCAGCATCCGATAACAACCTTTGTGCGCTCAGAAAGAGGGGGCGAGCCTTCGTCAACGTTCGTTGCCGTTCGCGTCGTTCTTGTGCTTGTGCAGAAATCGGGCGATCTGCCCGCGAAGCTCCGCCGTCTCCAGCAACTTGCCGACCGAGCCGGCAGTGTCGAAGAGCTCCCGCTGCAACGTCGTCGGCAGAGCGTTCCATTGCATGATGACGGCCGCGCCAAGACACCGCAGAACGCGCTCTTCTTCGCTTGCAAGGGCTGCGCCGCGAGGTTGGTCCGGCCCTACGATATGAACTGCGTTGTGGTAGTCGTCCGCGAGTCCCTGCTCGCTGTCAGCAAGCGAGACGAGGCGGTCCTGCAGTTCCTGAAGTTTGCGGCCTTCATCCAGATCGGTCGAACCCTTGACCCGTTCGCCGTATTTGGCCGCTTCTGCACGATATTGTTTAGACTTGAACATGTCCGGCCTTTCATAGGCGCAGCCATCCATTACGATCAAACTCGATAGTCGACCAGAACAGACACGGCGGCGTTGCCGCAAAATCCGAGCTGCTGTTGCAAAGCGGCAGCGACGCGTCGACAGCGCGCTCCTCGACTAAGGTCGCCGTCTCTTTGTCCAGCTGCCTTTCCGCACAACATTCACGCCGATCATCCCGCAACGTTTTCTTTCTGCCGAGGCGAAAACCGTCTGCCCGCCGTTTGCTCTGGCGCGGCAGCACAGCTGTTCCCTCAGGCTTCGAGCTTGTCGAACTCGTCAGGCAGCAGGATCTGGCCTCGCGGCGTGCAGATCCGCACGTCCATATAGCCTTCCTGCAAGAGCTCCCGCGCCTTCTTCAAGGCGGCAGCCACCGTGTCGCGGCTTAGATTGACGCGGCCGGCTCCATTTTGGCCGCCAACCAGGTATTGCATTCGTGTTGCGCTATCCACGAAGGACAACCGCTGCAAATACCTGGAGCACAGGAGACAGCAGGAAGATCACCGGCGACACGATCCAGTCGACTGCCAAACGAGATCGAGACATCCACGCTCCTCTTCCTTTCCTTTCGGCGGGAGCGTTCGTTACCCTCAGTCACCGGTGGAAGCCGCAGGATGGGCGGTGATGAGCAACTCTACGCTTACGTCCTGGGAATAGCGAGCGCTAAAACGTCGAGGAACAGCAGCGAGATCGAATTTGCGGGGCTCTCCGCCTCGGAGTGCCGGGCGATGCTTCTTGCACAAAGCGACGAGGTCATCGAGTGATGCGAGTCGTTGGCTCGAATTCGAAGTCCGGAGCAGCTTCCACGAACGTCCCGAATGGCGATTGAGGTTCGCTCCACAACCAAGCAACTGTTCTGCGCCTCCCTGATCTATCGAAATAGGGACCCCGCAGCGTTGAGGCTGCCTCCGTTGGCGGTCGTCGGCCTCGCCGCACCCGCAGAGTTGAATTGAATCGTTCACTCCCCTGAGGCGGCGACGAAACAAAGTCAGACTTCTCAGCCGGCACGTGCTATGAGCAGGGATGAAGAGATTGTTCGTGGCGCTGATCGTTGCAGGGTCGCCACCACAGCCCAGACGCTCGACCCGACGACTGCTGGGACCGAGGCACCGATGGGCGCGACATTGAGATACGCCCGTGAAACCATCGGACGGGTTTGCAGAGCCCTAAGCGGTCGCCTTCCTGCCCTCAACCGAGCGCCTAATGAGGTCAGCTAACCGTTCCAAGACGCATGTCGAGGCCGGAGACCATAAGATGAGTGACGATCGGGAACTTCATCGCGCTGCCAAAGCGAACCGAGAGCGCCTTGCGGTCGCGCATCGCGAGGTGGTCTTGCAAGAAGAGGCAAAAAATGCCGTTGATATTCGCGAAAACATGGCGCGCCTCAAGGAACTGAGATTGGCCAAGGAAGCACAGGAGACTCGAACGAGAATCTCCAAAGCAAACCAGCGCCCGGCGCCTAAGCCGGGACGATCCAGATAAAGCTGATTCAGTTAGCGGGTCTTCCTGTTCAGGTTCGCCTTTCGCCGCCTTGCGTGAGCAGCCAGCTGCTGGCAGTCGCTCATTCTGTGCGACCCGCGCTTCTGCTTTTCCGCACCCACGACGCGCAGTAGCTCGCGCGCGCCACGGTGCCCCCGTGAAAAGCCCGCCAGCGGCTGGTGCCAGGGCTCGAATTAGCTCGCGTTTGACTTCCCTGGGGCGCATAGTTGCACCATCACCGGTCCCACACCTCGGCATTACCGGTGACCGAGAGTTTTGTGCTCCCGCCTATTTGTGGGGAAGCACCCATGGCCCAATCTCAGCACCTGTCGTCCGCCGTTCTTCCGGCTCCATTTGAGCGCCCCGCCTGTCCGAAGTGCTACGCCGCGATGATGCTCGTCAGCATCGAGCCAGACCCCGCCGGGGACGTCGACTTGCATAAGTTCAAATGCGCTGTCTGCAATCAGGTCTTTGAGACCCTTGCTGCATATGAAGACCCCATGAAGTCCAAGGCCCTTGGCCGCTGGCTTCAAGGCGATTTGCACTCATCGAGGTGATTTCGTGGGAAAGAAGAAGCCCGCCGGAAGGAGGCCCGCCGCCGACCAGCAAGGGTATCCAAGTTGGCGAGCGCTGGCACCCTGCCGAGCTTACGGCGATCGATGCTTGGATCGCATCGTCACCCGACAAGAACATTACCCGAGCCCATGCGATTCGCCGGCCGGTTGCGCTCGGACTCAGGGTCAAGACCGAAAGCCCGCCCAAAAGCGAAGACACAAAACGGCGCCGAGATACCAAACAACGCGCTCGCGAATTAGCGGTCGATGCGATCGACAATATAACCGATACAGCGGCTAGCCCGGAGGACCAAGCAAACCGTAAGCAGCGGCTCGTCAAAGGGCCTGAGGAATTCCAGAAAGTCCGACGCGACCGGCCAAATCGGAAATGATAAGTGCGCGGTCGAGCTTGGGCTGGACTGCCAGGACCAAGTCAAAGAGGACGGCTTCGAGAGGAGCGCGTCGATTTGCCGGAGGTGAATGGAAAACGAGCGAGCTTGAGCCGACGCCGGACCTGCCGGATAACATCTCCCTCCGTGAAGTCCGCCCAGCGCGCCGGCGCAGGCTTACTGGGTTCGAAGATCGCATTGTCCTGCCTAAGTCGAAAGCAACGAGGGAGGATTGAAACAGTGTCCAAAAGGCCGAGGATTGATCACGAGTACCACGCCGGCAAGGACAGGTTGGATATAACGATCAAGGGTTACTCACCGAGCAAAAAGACTCGGAGCGCGATAATCAAAAAGCTAATGCAGCAGCTTGAGGGCAACTCCGATCGTCTCGTCGCCAACGTCAAGAAGTCAAAAAAGGTGCGGAACAAGAGGCCGCACAATCCAAAGAAAGAGTCCAAGCTGATTGAGATTGGTGACTAGGCTGTTGCGAGCCGCTCTCACGCATCATCGAGCTCGGACTGAAGGCCAAGCCATGACCGGGTTGGAGTCCCCCGCGAACACGAGACGAAAATGCGACGGCTGCTACGTCGGTCCGCGAGGCGGCCCACGGCAAAAGAGATTCTACGCCATTCGCACTTTCAACCGACAACATGAACCCATGGGTGGGGGCAGTTCTTCATGGGGCAATTCCGGATGGCGTTTGACAAACCTGCAGCGGCGCGAGACGCCCACATTGTCAGCCCCTGCCCTGCGGCTGGGCTACGACCCGCTCGGGCGGGTCGAGATCGCCGGCCGCGACGCCGGCACGATCCGCGGCGCCTGGTACCCCTACACTTTCCCGTTTAACCTCACCGGACATCCGGCCCTGTCGATGCCTTGCGGGCTATCGGACAGCGGCCTGCCGATCGGCTTGCAACTTGTCGGTCACTGGCACCAGGATGCCTACCTTCTGGACGTCGCCAAGCAACTGGAAACCGCAATCGGCGCTGGCCCCGCTCCGAGCCGATCATGATCGGCTTCCGGCACGTCACGGAGCCCGGCACTCCGTGTCAGCAGGTAGTTTGACAGGGCCTGGCCTCGTTCCTCAACAAGCTCGCAATCCAGCATGTTCGCTCGCCGCGGATTTGGTCGGCGATTGCACTCAGACCATCGATCTGCGCGGCATCGAACCGCGTGGCCTTAATCTTGGCGAACGGATGCTCGAGCGGCGCCACACAGCCCTCAAGCAACTCGTTCACCGGGTAAACGAAGCCACCCGATCGTCAATCTCGTTATGAATCCACCGAATCTGCGGAAGGGAAAGCTTTCTCAGGCTTGGCGCAGCTCCATAGCGCTGAAATGAAGTTGATCTTGCCGTTAGTCCCCGCAACCTCATAGACGTTGGTGCCGAACGTGGTGCCGGTGACGTTGAAGTTCGCCACGTTGCCGAGCCAAGTGAAATTCGACGGACCATGACTCATATCGACGGTGGTCCCGTTGTTAAATTTCACGGTCTTGATGGCACTGGTCAGAGCACCATTGACGACATGGAGATCGCCCCAAACGTTGATGCTGTCAGCATCGTCGCCGCGAATTTTCAGGATGAGATCGCCATAGCCGTTGCTCTGCCAATACACGTCTTGAGCCGAGATGGTCGCGCCGAAATCCAGTTCGCCGGTGAAGTTGTTGGCCTGAACGTTGAGCGCCTGGCCACCCTTGTCGAACTTCACGATATTGACGCCGCCGACTGCGCTGGCATCGGCAAAGTTGATCCTTCCATTAGCGGCCGTGACCTCATAGATATTGGTGCCAAACGTGGTGCCGGTGAGCGTGAAGTTCGCGGTGTTGCCGAGCCAATTGAACTGCGAGGGGCCATGGCTCATGTCGAGCACGGACCCGTCGGCGAATTTCACCGACTTGATCGCACTGGTGACGATGCCGCCCGCTAGTTGCAGGTCATTCCAGATGGTGATGCTGTCGGCACTGTCTCCCCTCAGCTTGAGGTACAAATGGCCCCAGTTATCGGTCTGCCAGTAGACATCCTGCGCCGAAATCTGCGGCCCGAGCTCGATATTGCCACTGAAGCGATTGGACTCGACAATCAGATTCTGGGCGCCCTTGTCGAACTTCACGATGTTGGCGCCTCCAACCCCGCTCGAATCGACAAACGTGAACTTGCCACCGATCGTCGCCTCATAGACGTTTGTACCGTAGCCGGAACCGGTGATATCGAAGTTGGCCGCGTTACCCAGCCAAGTGAATGTGAGTGGCAGGCCCTGTCCTGCGCTCGGCTGCCCGACTGTCAAAGATGTACCGTCACTGAATTTGAGCAGCGATAGTGAACTCGACACGCCCCAAGAGTTGACTGTGAGGCCGCCCTGCACGTTCAGGCTGTCTGTCGTTCCCCGCAACTTGATGACCAGATCAGAACCGTTCGCCTGGAATATCAAGTCGCTGGCCGCGATGTCAGAGCCTAGGCGAATGCTGCTAATCGATCGGTCGATCGTAAGTTGACCATCGCCCCGATCAAAGTGGTAGAGGTGGTCCAGCAGATCGACCAGAAGCGCGCGCGCCTATCCGTCATCCGGAGGCGTTGGCGTACGACAGCGCACGTCAGCGGCGGTTTGAATATTTCTGGACACAAGGGCGACGGAGAGATTTTTCGCGAATGCGCCCGCCACAGTGAGGCATCGCGCCGAGGCTGGTCTGCTAATATCGCGAGCAAATTCCGCAAGCGTTCGCCGCTGTTCACCAGCGTCTTATTCAACTATTATTCAACGAACGCGGCTGATGGCTAGCTAAGTGGCTGAGTTTGGCTGGCGCGCCACTCAGAACAAAACTGCGAACTCGTATGTAATTGAAATTACTGTGTAATTCAGCCATACATTGCTTGACCTGCCGCTTAAGGGTTGAGCCTATCTTCGATAGGACAAGCGCGCCGGCTGGAAGGACATTGGGCCAAGAGAAAGCGAGTGGCCTCAAGTGCCGTCATGCAGCCGAGACCAGCGTGACAGCTTGCCGATAGACGCCGTCCCCCACGTCGCCAGCCGCAAAGAGGCCCGGCTTGAGCGTCGCAAATCGGTGAGGGCTACGCTCGCCTGCGCTGATCGTCGGAGGAACGAGAATACGTTTTACTCCTTCAAACAGGATATTGTGCACTCCAGCGCATTGGCAGCGTACCGCAGCGGCTCTAGGTAAAATGATGATATTGTGACGATCGTCGAGAAGCGGGAGACGAGGCAATGATACGGGATGAGAAGCTCCAAAGGATCATCGAACGCGCTATCCAATCAGCTTTCGTTGATTTTCCGGACGCGGGAAACGGGACGGCGTGGCCGAAAACTTACAAAGAGCCCAACGAATGCAAGACTATCGCAACAGCCGTCCTCGCCGCTCTCGAAAATGCAGGCTACACAATTTCGCTCGATGCAAACTGAGGCATCAATGTAAGCCACCTAAGCCTCGATCAGGCCGCGCTCATAACAGGCTTTATCGTAAGGAAAAACGACCGCCGGATCGGGCCTGTGGAGACGACGGTGCTTTCCGGGATAGTGCAGCCGCCACAGAACATCGCGAATGATATTAAGTCGCGCATGTTCCTTGTCGCCGGCCCGGACCACGGTCCAGGGCGAGGTGACGGTGTGCGTCCGTTCCAGCATCTTGTCCCGGGCTTCGGAATAGGCCTTCCAAAGCTTCTGCGCCTTGGCATCGATGGGGCTCAGCTTCCATTGCTTCAGGGGATCCCTTTGGCGGTCGGCGAGCCGTCGCTTCTGCTCCTGTTTCGAAATATCAAGATAGTACTTGAGCAGGGTAATACCCGAACGCTCAATCATTGCTTCGAAACCCGGCACGGTCTCGAGGAATTCCTCGGTTTCCTTCTTGGTGCAAAAGTTCATGACACGCTCAACTCCAGCACGGTTGTACCAACTGCGATCGAACAGCACGATCTCTCCTGCCGCGGGCAAGTGCGAAACGTGACGCTGGAAGTACCATGAACACCGCTCCCGATTGCTCGGCGGCCCCAGCGCTACGATGCGGGTATCACGCGGGCTTAGATGTTCGACAATCGACTTGATCGTGCCATCCTTGCCGGCGGCGTCGCGACCTTCGACGATGACAAGGATTCGCTGGCCGCGCTCAATCACGCTGCGCTGCAGCTTGACGAGCTCGATTTGCAGCCGGACCAGCAGCGCGTGATACCTATGGCGACTCAAATGTTGCGGAAGCGGTGGCCGGTTCTTCATGGTTCGATCCCTCCTAGTCGCCTCACTATCCAGGGTTGTCACGCCGACACGACGCTGTCCATCATTTGCGGCCCTCCGACCAGCGGTCACGTCACACTTGTCGGATCCTGTCGCACCGCGAAACTGATGTTGTGCTTGCACTTCGACACCCGTCAACATGACCGTATGAATGAATCGCAGCGTTCTTGCTCGGTGCCTCGTCCGCAAATCCGCCCGGGTTTCGGTCGTCTGGATTGACATTTGCATGGGCACGTTCAACTCGGCCATACTTCCCGAGGGGACCACCGGATAAGGGCCTGTCAGTCCGACCAGTGTGGGCTGAGACTTTGTTATTTGAGTTTGGCCGCGAATGTGATTCCATCTGGCTATGGACTCCAGCGCCGACCTGCCGCCCGATCTTGTCGCCGCGCATGCGATGATCCTGGCCGAGCTCGCGGCCAGGCTTGCGGCAGAAGCCAGGCTTGCTGAAGCGGCCAATGCCCAGGCGAAGCAATCGAGCAATGAAGCGCTGATTGCGCATCTCAAGCTCGAGATCGAGAAGCTACGACGCACGATATATGGCGCGCGCTCCGAGCGGTCGGCGCGGCTGCTCGATCAGCTGGAGCTTGAGCTTGAGGAACTCGAGGCGGGCGCGACCGAGGATGAGCTCGCTGCCGAGAGGGCGGCCGGGAAGACGCAGACGGTGCGTTCGTTTGAGCGCAAGCGACCAGTGCGTCAGCCCTTCCCCGACGACATCGAGCGAGAACGCGTCATCCTGCCGGCCCCGACGCAGTGTCCCTGCTGCGGATCGGCCCGGCTGTCGAAGCTCGGCGAAAGCGTGACCTCGACGCTGGAGGAGATCCCACGCCGGTTCAAGGTGATCGACACGGTCCGGGAGAAGTTCAGTTGTCGGGATTGCGAGGCGATCACGCAGCCGCCAGCGCCGTTCCATGCCACACCCCGGGGCTATATCGGACCGCAGCTTCTGGCGACGATCCTGTACGACAAATTTGGTCAGCATCAGCCGCTGAATCGACAGAGCCAGCGCTTGCGAGGGGATCGACCTGTCGGTCTCGACGCTGGCGGACCAGGTGGGCGCCGGAGCCTTTGCGGTCAGGCCGATCTTTGAACTGATCGAAGCCTATGTGCTCTCCGCCGACAGGCTCCACGGTGACGACACCAAGATACCGATCCTGGCGAAAGGCAAAGCAGATACCGGCCGGATTTGGACCTATGTCCGCGACGATCGGCCATTCGGCGGGCGAGATCCACCGGCGGCGCTGTTCTACGCCTCACGTGATCGGCGCGGCGAGCATCCCGCGCGGCATCTTCAGAACTTCGCTGGCATCCTGCAGGCCGATGCCTATAGCGGGTTCAACGCTCTCTTCGATCCCGGACGCAAGGCGTTGCCGGCCACGCCCGCCTTCTGTTGGGCGCATGGACGGAGGGCGTTCTTCGAACTTGCCGACATCGCCCAGAACGCTCGCCGCGGAAGATCGGCGACCGCGATCTCGCCCATTGCGCTGGAAGCGGTTCGTCGGATTGACAAATTGTTCGAGATCGAGCGCGACATCTATGGGCTGAGCGCTGAGGAGCGGCTGCAGATCCGCCGGGAGAGAAGCGCGCCGCTGCTGACCGACCTTGAGGCTTGGCTCCGAGCGGAATCTGCACGGCTCTCACGTTCGTCCAATGTGATTAAGCCGATCAACTATTTGCTCAACCGTTGGGAGGGCTTTGTCCGCCTTGTCCACGACGGAAGGATCTGCATGACGAACAATGCAGCGGAGCGAGCGTTGCGCAGTTTTGCGCTGGGAAGAAAGGCATGGCTGTTCGCCGGTTCTGATCGCGGCGCCGAGCGGGCTGCCGTGATGGCCACGCTTCTCATGACGGCGCGTCTCAACGACATCGACCCGAAAGCCTGGCTTGCCGACGTCTTCGCGCGCATCGCAGACATGCCGCAGAACCGCCTGCACGAGTTGCTGCCCTGGAACTGGACGCCTCCTGCGTCGAGGTCCTCCGCCCAGGCGGCGTAGCCATGCACGTCAACAAGGTTCACGCCGTCTTCACCATCGCTCGCGTCGCAAAAGACCTCGGCGAAGACGAGGACTGGCTCTGGGACGTGGCCAACGGAATGGACACCGAGGATGGCGTCATCTGGGTTTACGGCATAGGTGACGACCAGGTCATGGCGTTCACCGACTTCGGCATCGAGAACCTGACCGAGCTCATCAGGATACACAAGGACGACCCCGAGCTCCTCAAGCGCTGGGATCGGTGAGCTCCTGTCCGCGGTCTAGCTCGGATGGATACGATCAGGACGGCTCGGGACGGTAGGTACTGGCCTGTTTCAGACGACAGTGGCCTAGTCTTAAAAATGGCAATGATCTAATTTGAAAGTGAGCAATTTTGAACAGACGATCGCAGTGCATATCTGCTGTTTTGGTGGTCACCGGGGGATTGCGCTGTCCGGACCTAATCCAACGCCACCAAGCATTATTGGGCTTGGTGGCGTTGTGCTTTCCCGGGTGTCCTAATTCGTTGACTTTTCGAAAGTGAGCAAAATAGAACGGCGCCGGGATAGCGATGATTCCATGGTGCCTCCATCACCGCCCCCATCACGGCATCTATCGGTGACTGAGAGTTCTGTAACGCTCCCGCCTGAGTTTAGGTGAGCATCATGTCATCCTTAGCAGTCTTGTTCGACCCAAGCCGCATAGCAGTTCAGCCCCATACCTGCCCCCAATGCTTGGGTCCAATGACCCTGACGCACATTAAGCCCTCTCGGATCGGATTCGAGATTCGTACGTTTCAGGGCGTCAATTGCCATCACGTCGATAAAGTCGTCAGCGAAACCCATTCGATGAAGTGGATTTCTTCCGGGCTGCGGGCTCCGGTTTAGATCCCAACACGCTCCCTAGATGGGGATCTGGGCGACGACACAACCTGTCAGAAGAGAATAGTTTTCAACAAACATCTGGCGGCGCTATTTGCTCAGCCGTGCGCCGACGTTCAGCGCGCTCGCCAAAAAAGCCTCTTTCGCTTCTGCGCAGCCTTAAATTCAAGGACATATCATTGAACAGCGTGCTTGGCATTGGAGCTCCAACGACGCATGAGTTGCCATGCCTGCAGGGATGCGACCCAGTCCTGGCCTTGACAAAACCTGTCGTAGCACCAGGCGAAAACAGGAATTGACATAAGCTTATCGCGGCTAACGCTGAAGAGACGCTCAATAAGCAGGAGCTTGAGAAGCTCGCCAACGATGAGGACCATAAGCCCGTCAACGACGTGGCCTGTCGCCGTCAGGTAAGCTGCGACTGGCTTGACAGGCTCCAGCAGAACAACCGGCACGATGAACAAAGCCAAGCGGATACGGCCCCAGCGACACAATCCACGCCCGCACGCTCTCAAAGACCCAGCAATCCGCCAGCCAGCGAAGTACAGGCTTGGCGAGAGCGAAAAGCACGACGTCCACCAAGAAGTAGACGGCGGCCATCAGAAATACAAAGGATTTGAATATGCGGCGCAAGCTGGCTCTCCAACGAATCAAAGCGCGAACCCATCATCAGTTCACCAGCCAAAGCGGTGATTACAAAACCACCATGGGACGTTTGCTCGGCCCGCTGTCGGAGCTTCGCTGCCGGTCGGTGGATCGTTCGGTCCTTTAGGTGCTATGCTGCCGGTAGTCGAGCGAGGTCAGTCCATGGATGGCACGCTCGCACAGCTTGCCGATATCGCGCTCGCCGTCGCCCGCAGCCTGCACAATTCTCCTGGCAATGATTTCCCGATCTACCTCCAGCTGGCCGATGTGTTGAAGCGTTCGACATGCCAGGTCGTACGCTGCGTTCACGGCGGTTACCTGCCCTGGGTCAACGGATAAGCTTTCGAAAATCGGATTGACACTGGCCATAATGCTCCTCAATGCGAGCTCGTTTGCCAAGCTCAGTTATGCCTCGCGATGAACCAGAGTCACTTTGCTCCGTCACCGCGGGGCAGACATGTTACCGATTTGTCGGGGTCATCTTTGCGACAAGCTCTGCGAATGGCTTGTACGACTGCTTGGCAAGATCGCCGTAGAGCAGGCCGATCTTCTGCGACTCCGCAACGAACGTGTCATAAGTTGCCTTGGCGAAGTCGGCTTGAACTTCAATCGCCTTGTCGAGCGACTTTACGCCCGAGAGCTTCTCAACAAACGGTTTCGTGTCCTCAAGCGACTTCTTCGTGTAGTCCCCGTAAGCACTGGCAATCGCAAGGAAGCCCCCAGGCAAGGCGTTGGACGAAGCTCCTGTATTGAGTTGATCATTGCCATTCGGTTGGTGCGGCAAATTCTGGTCTGTCCGGATCTGATCTGACATTTATGTTTCCTTGTTCGTTTGGTGGTGGATCAACGTTGCGCGCCACCAATGGTTGCTTCAAGGCCCTCAGTTCTCGCTGGTCTGTTCCGCGGCGTGTGTTCGTACGACGAACGGGCCGCTGCTCGCGCGCAGCGAATTTCTCATCGGCCGGTCGGCTAGCCATCTGCCGGCGGCGCGTCGGCGCAGACAGGCCAGCCAGGGCCGGTAGGACGCCTATCCATGGGAACGATCTGACAAATTGCGTATTCGAAAAATGAGTCGAATCGTGAAAGCGCGTGTTTGGGATACCCGACGCTAATTCGGGAGGTGATCAATATTGGTCAGCGGCAGCAGCATCCATAGTTCCACAATGGTGCATCACCGCCCCCAGTGGCATCCACCGGTGACTGGGAGTTTCGCGCTCCCGCCCTGATCAAGGCTAGCTCCATGACCATCCAGCGACCGATGTGTCCCAAATGCCAGATAAGCATGATGCTGGCGCGCATCACGCCCGGTCACGCCGGCTTTCGCATTCATACCTTCGAATGTCCCGCTTGTGATCTCATCCACCAGCTCCTCGACGAAGCAGTCGACCCGATGAAATGCGCAAATACTTTAGCTTGGTTTCAGGGGGAGCTGCGGGCGCCGGCATAGCGCGCGCGCAACCGAAGCGATCAGGCGCTGAAACCACCGATGTAGGCATTGCCGCGACGAAGCCGAGGGTGCGAGCCTAGCTTCGCTACGGCCGTGACCCGCTCAACGGACATCTGGCTCAGCGCATCGTTTCGCGAACTCAGCGCCGCCCTTCGACATATCGAAGGATGGTCTCCGAAAGGCGGACGACCAGCTCTTTCAGCTCTATATTCTCTTTTTCGAGAGAGCGAAGGGCGCCAATCATTCGCATGTCGTCGTCCGGACTCTGAGGCCAAAAGCTGGGTGGCTTTCGCTCGGCGATCATTCCTTCCTCCCAACAGCCCGCCCCCCAAGGATACACGCTCTTAGAGACACCGATTCGCTGGTCAATATTGCTCAGTTTCAACGACAAGCGCGTTGGTTATCAACCGGCCCTGATCTGCGGCGACGCTCTCCGTTGTGGCTCCTCTTGCCGCCCATCAGCACGACATCTTGGTGGGACAGCCATGCTGCCCAACCCGTTCCGTGCAGCGCCCGAGCAGCGGCGACGCCTATCGCCCGCAAATCGTAGTCACCCGAAAATCCGCATCATGATTGCTTTGCCGAGGGGGACGGTGCGCATGCCGGTGAATGCGGTGACGTAGTCACCGGAATAGAAAGCTCGAATGAGATCAACGCGCGTGTTGAGGGTCTCATCGAACCGGACCGCAAATCCATCCCCAGTGCGCCGCACGACCAGAGCGGCGACAGTCCTCTTCCGAAGAGTGCAATGAACGGCAGTGCCAACAGGTGGGGGATCGTTGCTCACGAAGCGGGCACCCGTGATCGACATATCGGCCAGACGGTAGATGCCGGACCGTCCACCGATATTGAAAAGAACCGGCTCAGTTCGCTCGAACCGCTCGGCCTTTCGCCGCCGCGGCTGCTCGATGGACACCAAGCAGACGATCGTCAGGATGACCGCATTATATAAACTCCAGGCCAGCGCCAGGCCGCCATAGGCGATAACGTCGCCTTGCGCATGAAGCACGAAGGAATAGGCAATTCCGGCGAGCGTAATCGTCAACGCGCAGCCGTAGACCCTAAGCAGCGGCCATTCGATGAAACCTTGATCGCGATCCCCGCCCTTTGCCGTGACCTCGAATTTGTGCCCCAGCGGCTTGAACAGTCCGGTCGCGGCCGCTTTGAGAACCGACGGTAGAGCAATGTATTGAGTGACGTCGGACATGACCACCATTGACCGTCCACGAGAAATCCAGGCCATGGTGAGCGAATACCAGACATAAAACGGCAGGAAATATTCGAGGAGTATGGAGAGATCCGCCTGAACGGCTTTGATGCCGAACAGAAGATACAGGCTCGGAACGACAAGACCGAAGACCTTGACGACATAGGTCGAGGTCCAACTCATGAATGCCTCGACGAGGGACAGCCGGTCGACGAAATCCAGCCGCGATCTTCGGGAAAAGGGGCCGCTGGGCCCCCGAAAGATCTGCATGAAGCCAAGACACCATCGGCTGCGCTGAGTGATGTATTCCTTGAGTCCCTCGGGGGCCAACCCCAAGGTCAGACGCTCGTTCAGGTACACCGTGCGCGCGCCAATTTCCTTCAGCCGCAGCGTCAGGAGATAATCCTCCGTCACGGAATCGGTCGGAAAGCCGCCGATTTTCATAAGTGACGAGTGTCTGATGACCGACGACGTGCCGCAACAGAAAGCCACGCCCCACGCGTCCTTCGCTGGCATCAGAATATCGAAGAAGAAGCGCTGCTCGTCCGGCCAGACCTTGGCCGCGGCCAGGTTGGTTTGGATCGGATCCGCATTGATGAAATGCTGGGGCGTCTGCACCACGCCTACGCCGGGATCGCGGAACAGGCACATCGCGCGAGCGAGAAATTTGGGCATGGGAACGAAATCGGCGTCGAGGATCGAAATGAAGTCGGGAGGATCGGCGAGCCCTGTCACATGCCGAAGAGCGTGGTTGATGTTGCCGGCCTTGGCGCCCTTGTTGTCGGCCCGTGTGAGATAGCGGCAGCCGAGCTCGCCTGCAAGCTCTTCGAGCCAGTCGCGCCGCCCGTCGTCCAGCACCCAAACTCGATAGTTAGGATAGTTCATTCCGGTTGCGCCGACGATCGTGCGCTCGAGAATTGAAACCTCCTCGTTGTAGGTGCAAATGAACACGTCGATCAGGGGAGATTCCTGTCCGGCGAGCCATCGCCTGTTGGCTTCGACTTGCGGTGTTCGATCGGTCGTGCGGCTGAGAAACAGCAGCGACAGCGCAGCCGCCGCGAGTGATGCAGCCTCGACGACGAGGAACAAGGCTCCAACGACGAAATCAACGGTCCAGCCGACGGGCGGGAGCGTGGATGTAGCGCGCCATCCAAAATAGCGGGCCATGAGCAGCAATGCGATTGCGATCATCAGCGAACGCGCCGCAGAGCTCCCGAGCCGGAGCCAGGGCAGGATGGCAAGGCAGAATCCGAGCGCAAGAAGGCCCGGTGTCAACGCGGCGATCATGGCTTTCTCGCACTATCTGTCGAGAAGATGACGCGTCCGGTTCGCCCGACCGGACAATCGTTAGAGCCATCGTTGAGGGCGGGGACCGAAATCGTGGCACGATATGGTTCCTTGCTCAGCGCATCGGGATTGATGGCCAGGTTGGCCGCGGCTCCTGCGGAGCCCGTGAGATTGACCACGGTGCCGGCCAACTCGGGCCCTTCGGCGCTCGGTCGGAAATGCGCGACCGATCCAAGTTGCAGGCTGTTATACACACTCTCCCTGACGTTCGCCGTCACCACCGCGCCGGAACAATCGAGTAGGCGAACGAGCGGTTGGCCGGCCTGGACGTCCTCACCTGGCGCAGTCAGGATTTCCCAGACGCGGCCGGCGACGGGGAATGTAATCTCCGCTTCGGAGCGGCTGATGTAGCGAGATCGCTCGGATTCAATCTCACCCTCGAGCCACGCGATCTGCGCATCCGCATGCGCGACGTCCGCGGTGAGCCCCTCCGCCCGCTGCCGCATTTCCTCCTCACGTTGCACCGAACTCGGACGATCGTTGTAGCTGTCGCCGAGAAACGTGCCTTCGCGCGCGGCGGTGAGCTCGACCTGGGTCGCATCCAGGTGGCGGCGCGCGCCGATCTCGGTCTGCAGGGCTATGGTTTGATCTCGCGTCAAGCGCCCAAGCTCGACGGAGGAAACGCTGCCTGACTTGATGAGCGACAAGGCTCTTTGCACGGCAGCCGCCGCCTCTTCGCGACGCGCCGCAGCCGCTTCGATCGAGGTCTGGATCTCGGCGATACGCGCCTCGAGCTGACGAATACGCCCCTCCGTGAACAGGGCCGCCTGACGCGCCAGATCCTTCTGCGCTGCGCGGGCCGAAGCTATCTTCGAAACGAGGCTTGGCCTTTCGTTTTCCAGGCGAGACATCTGGCTGCGCAGATCATCGAGCCGCACGCGGTCACCGCGCGGGTTGACGACGCGAAGGATGAACGTGCCCTCGGCGACGATGCCTGGATCGCCCGACAGGCCGGCGCCGGATGAAACCTTGCCGTCAATCGGCGACCTCAATGTCACCAGCCTCGCGTTGACGACGGCTTCGACGCTTGACGTCTGGAAAACCGCTCTCAGTGGGAGCCAGCCGAATACTGCGACGATGGCGATGCCCGCGGCTGCCTTCACAAATCGCAGTGGTATCCGGCTCGGCTTGGATTGCGCATTCGCGATCGGAGCGTCAGTCTCCGAGACCTCGGTCTTGCCGGGATCAAGATGGCCGTCCAACGCGTGCCCTGGACCGGACCCGCCCTTTGTTGCGCCATCGATCGGCGTCGTGAGGGGGCCACCTGTGTGTGGGCTGCCGCGTGCGGGCGCGGAGGTGCAACGCGATTGATTTTCCATGGTAGGCATGATCACCAATTCGCAACCTCGGCGAGAGATGCAGGCCACTGAAGAAAAATGTCGTGTTAGTGAGACAAGCGCTCACCGAAACGCGAGAATGGTCTACAATGGCGCAGGGCCGGGAGCCGCTCCGCCCACGGAGGTGCGGTTCGTGCTACCGTTCAGCCGTGGCGTTGACGACGTGCAGCTTGGGCACGGGCGAAGCCGGCGGCATTGGCCTCGAGAAGCCGGCCAGAATGCTGGCGCCGAGTTCCGAGGCCGGGACCGGCCGGCCGAAGAAAAACCCTTGGACCTGATCACCGTCCGCCGTATCGAGAAACGCCGCCTGGCTGGCGGTCTCGACGCCTTCGACCGTTACGCGCATGTGCAACTCGCGTCCAAGCGCGATGATCGCTTTGACCACCGCTCCGACCTGGCGATGGGGGCCGTCGAGGCCCTGCATGAAGGTTCGATCGATCTTGATCTTGTCGAACGGAAAGCGCCACAGATAGCTGAAGCTCGAATAGCCTGCACCAAAATCGTCCATTACGATGGCCACGCCCATCGCCTTGAGAGTCAGGAGCTGCGCCATGATCGTTTCGGTGTTGCCGAGCAGCAAGCCTTCGGTAATCTCCAGTTCGAGCCGGTGCGGCGCGAGTTCCGCCTCCTTCAGTGCGGCAGCCACGATGTCGCTGATGGTGCCCGCCACGAACTGCTGGGGTGACAGGTTTACTGCAACGGTCAGGTGCGCCGGCCAGGTTGCGGCGGTGCGGCATGCCTCCCGCAACACCCACGCCCCGATCTTGTCGATAAGTCGCAAGTCCTCGGCGACCGGGATGAAGGCCAGTGGCGGAACGAGGGTCCCGTCCGCTGCGTGCATCCGGATCAGCGCTTCGAAGCCGGCAAGGCGGCGCTGAGATACCTCGAAGAGCGGCTGGTAATGCAATTCGAAGCGATCATTCTGTACGGCCTCGCGAATCGCTCTCTCGAGCTCGATGCGCGCTTGTAGCTCGGTATCCATCTCGGGCACGAAGAACCGGATGCAGTTGCGGCCGGCGGCCTTGGCCGCGTAGAGGGCGAGGTCGGCACTCTTGAGCAATCGCTCCGGGGTGGTGTCCTCCTCCATCGCCAGCGCCACGCCGATGCTAGCGGTGGTGAGTATCTCGTGCTGCTTGAACTTCACCGAAGCATTTGCGGCGGTGGCAAGATGGCGCGCAAAGGTCTCGGCCTGCATCCTGCCGCCGACGTCGTTCTGCACGACGACGAACTCGTCGCCGCCGAGCCTGGCCACCACGTCATCGATCCGGACCGCAGCGCGCAGACGTTCGGCGATGGACTTGAGCAGAAAGTCGCCGCCGTCATGACCAAGCGTATCGTTGACCTCCTTGAAGCGGTCGACGTCGATGAAGTGCACGGCAAGGCTGCCGCCCCGCGTCGGCAAGTGAGCGAGCGCTCTCTCCAGCTTTTCGATCAACTGGGGACGATTGGCCAGCCCGGTCAACGCGTCATGGTGGGCGAGGAAGCGGATGCGTCGGTCAACCTGCTTCACCCTTGCTTCACGATACCACGCAACTGCGGGAATGGAAAAGGCGAGGCCCGACAGCAGGCAAAGGAATGCGGCTGCGGTCAGGAACGTATTGTGAAAACTCCTGCGTTGCTCCGTTTCATCCACGTAGGCCGCAACGACCGCAATGTGACGACCGTCGGCCTGGACCGGGACATAGGCGCGCGCGAAGAATGCCGGTCGGTCGACCGAATTGCCCTCCCTGACATCGACGATAGGTTGAGCCTCCGCGACCGATCGCGCCGCATCGGGGCTGTATACCGACAAATCGAGGAGTGCGATCTTTTCTGGGGTCGACACGAGCTGCGAATAACCATTGCGGTTGAAGATCTCATATTGAAAGACCTCACCGGAATTTCGCGCCGACAGGAAGAACGCTAGGCTTGCGGCGGACGGCTGCTCGCCGCCGGCAATCTGCTCGAGATCGGCAACACTGGCTGCTAGGAACCGGGCCCAGCTGCGAGCGGTCGACGTCGCGTCTTGACGGAGAAGATGATCGGTCGTGATCTTCAAGGTCGCCCCGGTGCCCAGCAACAGAATGGCAAGCGCGGCGCAGATGATGACGATGTTTCGCTGAGGCCGGATGCTGGCGAATGACTGCATCCGCGGCTACCGGGTCGATCGCATTTTCGTGAGCTCGGCCTTGACCGTTTTCAGCAGCTCGGCATTGCGCTGACTTTTCGAAGCCCAATCATCGGCAATGGTCGCGAACACGGCATTTGCCGCATCCAGGTCCGACGGCGAGGGCATGATCACGTGACGGTTGGGATCGGACTTTAGCTCCCCCATAATGCTGCTTTCCACAGCTTCGTAGGTATCTACGAAGCGTCCGGCAGACCACGCACCACTGTATTTGAGGATGATCGACTGCGCTGTTTTCGGTAGCCGGTTGAATGTCTTCCGGTTCATCAACACCATCAGCGGCGCGCCGCTGATGCCAAGAAGGTAGTGATAAGTCGCAACGCGTTTGACACCGTAATCGACCACTGAAGCAGGGTTCACGAGGGCGCCGTCGATGCTCCCGTTGCCGATGGCTTCGGAGATCTTGTTGACCGGCAGGAGCACAGGTCGCGCCCCCAGCTTTTCGAGCGCTGCGGCTTCGCCAGGATTGTTGACGCGAATTCTCTTGTTCTTCAGATCGTTCAGCGACGTGATCGGGATATTGCTGTGGAACGTCTCGGGTTCGCTGACATAAGCGCCAATCACGATGTAATCATCGTATCCTTGCAGCGCGTTGGCTGCCATCAGCCGGGTGAGCACCGCAACGGACTCCCGCATGCTCGCAAACAGGCCGGGCAATTCGAGGATTGCATTGTCCGCAAATCGATTGCGCGTCAGCCCTGTCACCACGTAGGCGATGTCCGCCCTACCATCGAGCACGAGCTGGGGCTGCTCAGCGGGGTCCTTGCCAAGCGCGCCGCTGAAATAGGTTTCAATTTCGATCTGGCCTCTGGCCTCGGCGTTGACCGCGTCGACGAACGGCTTGACCGCGGCGAGATAACTCGTCGAGCGGTCGGAGCTGAAGAACGCCAATTTGAGCTTGACCGGTTCGGCGGCGAGCGCCGAAGTCAGCACAAAAGAGATCACCGCGCATCGTGCCAGCAATTTAAGCATCGGTTTTCCGATCGTGGCGGCGGCGCGTCACACAATTATGCGAGACACCGATCTTCTCTGGTCTCTAGAGAACTCCCATAGATAGAAACGCTGAAGATAACTCTCATACGTAGAAAATGCCAGAAAATGCTGACCGCGCGGCGATCAAATCCACAGCGTGGTTTGACGCGTGCTAACGCGAGCGAGACAATTGTCTGAGAGGGCCAATGACTTGGCCCAACTTCAGCGGCTGTGCCCGCACGGCAAATGGTGCGAAACCCGAGGCTGGCCTTGTCCGTCCGCGAAGTGAGGCGGCCCCGCTCTTAAGCTTTAGGCGTCAGGTCTTCTGTCCTGAAGCAAGTAGGATCGCGGACGCCCGCTCTGCTTGTTCCTTCGATAAACGATCCGCCACATCGGTTCCAATCAGTGCCGGCCCCCTGCGTTCTCGATCGTAGACCATCCAGCCGACACCTCCCGCGCGAACGAAAAATCTACTCTGCGGCGCGTCTTCAACCATTAGGAGACTCCTAGAAAATGAACCGCGACCGCTTCCTGACCGCATCGCACATCGCTGCGGAACTGAAATGCGCGATGCCGCGCTCACTGGTCAAAATTGCTCACATTGGAAATTTTGCCGGAGCGGGCCTCTCGGAACGAAATGAGTCGCCGCCCTTTCTCATCCCACAAGGCCCTCGGCACACACTGCAGGCTTTGCAAAAGCGTGATCCGTCCCACGGCAGCGAGTTCCGGATGATCCCGGAGTACGTCCGGCAACCGATAGCAGGGAATTCGACTGCATAGATGATGCACGTGATGGACGCCGATGTTCGCCGTAAACCAGCGCAAGACAGCCGGCAAGTGATAGTACGAACTGCCATGCAGCGCAGCTTCGTGAAAGCTCCACGCCTCATCACGGGACCACGATGTTTCCTCGAACTGGTGCTGAACATAGAACAGCCAGACACCGATTGACGCAGCCAGAACCACGATCGGCAGATGCACCAGCAGGAATGGCCCAAGGCCAACCAGCCCAATCATGCCGGCGATCAGAACCGCGATGGCGACGTTCGTACCCATTGTACTCAGCCAGGGCCGCCAGCCGCTGAGCATCGACCCTATCGGCAAGCGATGCCGCAAAATGAACAGATATGTGGGACCTGCGCCGAACATTACGATCGGATGCCGGTACAGACGATAGAGGATCTGTCGCCATCGAGGCCGTGCGGCAAACTCTCTCACGGTCAATGTATCAATGTCGCCGGAGCCCCTATGATCGAGATTACCCGAACTCGCGTGATGGCGCGCATGGTTGCGTCGCCAGTAATCGTAAGGAGTTAGGGTCAAAACGCCGATGCCTCGGCCGACCCAATCGTTCGCAAGACGGCCGCGGAAGGAACGAGCCATGGCCGCAGTCATGCTGGATCATGAAGAGACGAACGAGCAGGCCCGCCGCGGGCGCTGCCAGCAGCAGACCAATCCAATGGCCGCGGGCAACGACAACTAGCATCAGAGCCCAGGTGATAAAGAAAGGTACCGCTGTGATCAAAAGCTCGAAAATGCCGCGCGCGTTATTGGGCTGGCGATAGTGGGCAAGCAACTGCGCCAACGCGCGGGTTTCTGAGGGGCCTTGAACCATGTCTAGACTGCTTTCGGACATGTGCGTTCGAGCGTGTCCACCGACGGTCCCTTAGTGACAGCTCCAAAACCGCGTTGGGTGTGTCAAGTTGGCGCGAGAGCAAGCGAAGTCTCGTCAACCTTGGAAGCGCTTTTCTGTTGTGTGAATGGGGTGCTCAGCGGCAGCGAGCCGGTTGTCTCGGCCGACACGGTCTTGTCCTGGCTCGCCAAAGCCAGGGCCACGACGGGGTTCATGCTGTCGACCATCGATGTTGGCATCAGGATCGTGGTGCCGCGCTCCTTGGTTGTCTCATAGATGATGTTCATGGCGCGAAGTTGCAGCGCCGCCGGCTGCCCCGCATAGATCGTGGCCGCCTCGACGAATTTGCCGGCTATAGCGGCTTCGGCTGATCCAAGGATCACACGTGCCTGCTTTTCCCGCTCGGCCTGGGCTTGACGAGACATCGCATCCTGCAAAGCCACCGGGATCGCGACATCGCGGATCTCGACCGACCTCACTGAGATACCCCAGTCCGCCGTTTTGCGTCCGATTTCGCTTCGCAACAGCTGGTCCGCGGCGGTTCGCTCCGACAAGAGCGCGGAGAGCATCGACGAGCCGATCATTTCGCGCAGCGAAGTCTGGGCGACACGATCGATGGCTTCCCGGTAGTTCGTAATGTTCAAGGCCGCTTTCTGTGCATCATGGACGAACCAGAAAATAATGGCATCCATGTTCACTGGAACGGTGTCCTTCGTCAGAGCCTCCTGGGCGCTGAAAGCGGTAGTCTGAATGCGCTCGTCAATGACGGCAACGACACTATCGACAACCGGAATGATCACGAAGAGTCCGGGCCCTTTTACGCCGCGCAATTTGCCGGCGCGGAGGATAACGAACTTCTGCCAGGTGTTCGCCATCTTCAGAGCAGAGCCGATGACGATCGCCGCGATCAACGAAGCGGCGCCTAGCACGAAGTAACCCATTAGGCCAAGCACCGCGCCGATAGCGACGCAGGCTATCGCAAGAAATGCGGTGATCGGATTCATAGTTGGCCCTTCCTCCGAGTTCGCCCCTGCGAACCAGCATATTGATCCAGGTCGGGATGTTTTGCTGAGCAATATTGCTCAGTCCACAAAGCCAGCACTTCATACGGCGGACTGAACAAGGCTGCAGGCCTACGCTCAGGATGCACCGGATGCGGGTCGAACTCCTTGGCCGCACCTGGCGCCCATTCGGCCCTGCAAGATCAGCGCTGGACCAGCATCGTTGGATGGGTCATCTACGGGAAACGGCTGTTGAGTGGTACGAGAGATCGATCTGGGACAAGCATCTGATGACGCTCGCCTGCTGGGTGCAACTACCACTGAATAAGCACTGCAGCAGCGATCAGCAGCACGAAAAAGATCGGCAGCAATACGGGAGGTACCATCCACTCGCGAACACTGAACTTGGAGATATTCGACATTTGACCGCCTCTTGGCCGCGGCGGGAGCACAATGCTCTCAGTCACCGATAACAGCCGAGGGCGCGCGGTGATGAGCAAGATATAGTGCCCATTCGCAGAATAGCGAGGCCAAGGGCTACTTTCTTGCTGTCGTCAGCATCAAGCGGCATTGTAATACGCTTCCAGCGTAACCACTTGAGGGTTGACGCAACTGGATCGCTCCAACCTCGGATGCAAATCGTGCTAGGCACGAGTCTCGTGTATCGGCAACTGATCGGCTCAACCATGATTGAGTTTCCAAATCACAGTCGCTCTTATGATCGCACGCGGCGCGCCGTGCGATTTTGGGGACACGACAGCGCTATTGAGGCGTCGTTCTTCATAAACGAAGGTGCGCTGAAGCGACTTAAACCAGATGCCAGCTACGATGAACCAGGCTTTCTGAACGCGTTTGATTGCAATCGTGACTTGATCTGTGCCGCCGCTGCCAAGATCTACAGCCGCGGCAGCAGGGGTTCTTACGATTTGGTCGCCGCAAACTTTTGAATCGGTCCTGCTCGCGCGAGCTGGGCCCGATCGAAATTGCGCGACGAATAGCTAAACGTCGAGGCTTTGATCTGCCCACCTGGACAATAGCGCTGGGCTGACACCCGTGTGCCGGAAGATCCCATCCGACACTGCGCGGCGCGCGAATTAGCTTCCGTCGTGTGTAGGAATTTTCCTCTTCGCGTTCTGGCTCACGGAACGGTTGCGTGGAAAGAAACGACCCTCACCCGGGAAGTGGCGATAGTCACATCGAATCGACGGTATAGGCCGCCTGTTCTGCAAGAAGAGGCCGGGACCCATCAATGGCGGCGGTCTTTCCGCCGCACGAGTTTCCTGACTATCCGCGCAGCTCCGCGGCATTCTTGCTACCAAGCGATTCGGCACAAGCTTTTGCAACGGCCGAGTTTGGCTCGGTGCTTCCCGGCATGGTGGCCCAACCGCCTTTTTCAACGAATTTGCTCTGGTCCCATGCATAGGTCGCTTTCTTCATTTCGACCAAGTTTGCCGACGCGTCTGCGGCTTGTCGAAACTTCTCAACGCAGATGGGTGTGAGAGCTGCGACGACAGCCGTCGCAGCACCATTCCTTGCGAGCGTCTCGGCGGTCCCACCCGTCACCCAGCCGCCCCAGCTGAAACCCACGATTGCCAGAGCGATTGCTCCGGTCACGGCTCCCCACAGTGCCGGCCGCACGGCAGCTTTTGTCTCCCTGGAGATTTCCATCGTTTTCACCTTGACTTAGAGGTAAGTCGAGCCTCACCCGTTAAGGAGGCTAGACACATCGAGCGATCGGCGTCTGTACCAAATTGCTCACGCAATCGCGTACGGACACTCTTGGGATGGTCCCGATTGGGATGGCCCGATGCGCCCGTTCGCCGCAGTCTGGCGCCAACGTCCCGTGCCTACAGCGAGTATCTGCCCCGCGGGGCCCGAAGCGGGGCTCCCGGAAATGCAGCGCCTTTGTGAGCTCTACCTTTCGCAGTTGAGCGCAGGTGGTGCCAGAATCGGTTCGAGTGTTCCTATTTGAACAGACGGCGACATCTTTCCAAGAGTTCGCCGGACTGCGGTGTGCGCAGGCGATCTCAACTCACGTGCGCTCTCTTTACATTCTGCGTCATGACCCGGCTCGCTTAGAAATCCATACCTCCCATGCCTCCCATGCCCCCGCCACCCGCGGGCGCGCCGCTGCCTGCGTTCCTCTTCGGCACTTCGGCGACCATGGCTTCGGTGGTGATCAAGAGAGCCGCAACCGAGGCCGCGTTCTGGATCGCCACCCGAACCACCTTGGTCGGGTCGATGATGCCTTTGGTGACCAGGTTGACGTATTCGCCGGACTGGGAGTCAAAGCCGTAGCCGTACTGATCCTTCTCCAGGATCTTCCCGACGATCACCGAGCCATCCTCGCCAGCGTTGATCGCGATCTGGCGGGCCGGATAGGATAGTGCCTTGCGCACGATCTCGACACCCGTCTTCTGGTCATCGTTCTTGGTGCGCAGCCCCTTGAGATGCTCGGAAGCGCGCAGCAGGGCGACGCCGCCGCCCGGCAGGATGCCTTCCTCGACCGCCGCGCGGGTCGCATGCATCGCGTCATCAACGCGATCCTTGCGCTCCTTCACCTCGACCTCGGTCGCGCCGCCGACGCGGATGACCGCGACGCCGCCCGCGAGCTTGGCCAGTCGCTCCTGGAGCTTCTCACGGTCGTAGTCCGAGGCGGTCTCCTCGATCTGCGCCTTGATCTGATTGACGCGCGCCTCGATGTCGGCCTTCTTGCCGGCGCCGCTGACGATCGTGGTGTTCTCCTTGTCGATCATCACCTTCTTGGCGCGACCGAGCATGTTCAAGGTAACGTTCTCGAGCTTGATGCCAAGATCTTCCGAGATCGCCTGGCCGCCGGTCAGGATCGCGATGTCCTGCAGCATGGCCTTGCGACGATCGCCGAAGCCCGGAGCCTTGACGGCAGCGACCTTCAGACCGCCACGCAGACGGTTCACGACGAGAGTAGCGAGCGCTTCGCCTTCGACGTCTTCCGCGATAATCACAAGCGGCTTGCCGCTCTGCACCACGGCTTCGAGCAGCGGAAGCAATTCATTCAGGTGAGACAGCTTCTTCTCATTGATGAGGACGTAGGCGTCGTCCATCTCAACGCGCATCTTGTCTGCATTGGTAACAAAGTAGGGCGAGATATAGCCGCGGTCGAACTGCATGCCTTCGACGACCTCGAGTTCAGTCTCGAGCGACTTCGCTTCTTCAACCGTGATAACGCCCTCGTTGCCCACCTTCTTCATGGCGTCGGAGAGGAACTTACCGATCTCCTGGTCGCCGTTCGCCGAGATGGTGCCGACCTGGGCGATCTCGTCGTTCGAGGTGACCTTCTTGGAGTTTTTCTGGAGGTCCGCGACCACGGCTTCGACCGCGAGGTCGATACCGCGCTTCAGGTCCATCGGGTTCATGCCGGCGGCAACCGCCTTGGCGCCTTCACGGACGATCGCAGCCGCAAGCACGGTGGCGGTGGTGGTGCCGTCGCCGGCGGCATCAGCGGACTTGGAGGCGACTTCGCGCACCATCTGGGCGCCCATGTTCTCGAACTTGTCCTCGAGCTCGATCTCCTTGGCGACGGTGACGCCGTCCTTGGTGATGCGGGGAGCGCCGAACGATTTGTCGAGCACGACGTTGCGGCCTTTGGGACCGAGCGTGACCTTGACCGCGTTGTTGAGAATTTCGACACCGCGCAACATCTTGTCGCGGGCATCTACGCCGAATTTGACTTCTTTGGCCGACATCATGATCTCCGTTTTCGACTGGTCAGATCCCCATGATCGCGCCTGGGCGAGCTCTCAAGGAGCGGGATTTGAACTTGCGGGCCTCATCCTGCGAGACGCCGGCTGCGCCGACGGCTCAGGATGAGGAAAACTGATTAGTGCTTAGGCAATCTTCTTCTTCGCGGCAGGCAGATCGACGAGAACGCCCATAATGTCGCTCTCCTTCATGATCAGCAGTTCCTGACCATCGAGCTTGACCTCAGTACCGGACCACTTGCCGAACAGCACGCGGTCACCGACCTGGAGGTCTATCGGAATCAGCTTGCCGGCTTCGTCGCGGCCGCCTGGACCAACCGCCGTGATCTCGCCCTGCGAGGGCTTTTCCTTGGCAGTGTCGGGAATGATGATGCCGCCAGTGGTCTTGTCTTCGGCTTCGATGCGCTTGACCACAACGCGGTCGTGAAGCGGACGGAATTTCATGCTGTCCTCCCGTTTTCTCGTTGTTGTTGCTTTGGACGAAATAGCAGTCGTGGCCAGCAAGTGCCAATCAGCACATAAGCCGCCGCCGGTGGCGTACAAGACCGTGCTGAATCGATATTCTGAGAGCATCACAAAGGCCAAGGCCGCGGCGGCTAGGGAGCCGGGATGCAAAGGTGTGAGTTCTACAATCTTCTGCTCTTCTTTGAGCTGCAGGGCCTTTTCAGAGATCCGCAGCAAGGCTGTTGCTGAAGTCTTAGATAGAGGGCTCAATGCTCGGGATGAGCTACGTTTGAAAGCTTGAAGCCAAGCCAAGCGCAAAAAGGGCGCGCGGCAGGCGATCAGCCTCGACGACGCCGGTCCGCCATCCGGCCCAATGGCGTCAACTGGCAAGGCTCCCCACTAAGCTCACAACCCCAGCCCGCGCTTTCATCCCAAGCTCCAATCGTGCCGCCCCTATCTAACTCGGTGCCGGAGATACGTTGGCCAATGCGCTTGTCGAAGACCGGTGGCAGGGGACGAGCGCAAAGCCGAGCCCCCAATCGGCGCTCAGGATTTCGAGCATGGCAAAGCGACCGCTTGCGATTGGTCGAACCCACCAGAGCCCCGGTTGTATATAAGCTTCGAACTTTTCACCGCCGATCCTCGAAACGGCGCAGAACGCGCTCGCGCGGGACGTCGGACAGGCCGTGGTGAATGCCGATTGGGACTTCCTGCGGGACACGTTCGATGTCGGCGCGCTGGTCGATCATGTCAGCGAGCTCGCGGCCAAGCCGGACTTCGTGGCCAAGCTGCACGCGTCCGCTGACAAGGCCCGCAATCAGCAGCCCCAGCGTGGCCGGCCGCCGAGGCCGAGCAGCGCTGCGAGCGAGTTGAAGACCATTCAGTTGAACGGCGGCGCCAGGGCCACTGCGGTGTAGCCTGAAGACAGTTGTTCCGGCCGGTCTTCACGACCGTTCCTGAGAGGTTCGCCTGTATCATTGATACATTCCTCGCGCGCAACAGCGGACGGGTGAGACTAGGATTTCCAAGGATTTACCGGGAATGTGGTAGCGGGGGAGCGCTACCTACGTTCCCCTCGACAGTTTTCGGCTGAGTTTATGGTGTCTGTAGCCTAGCTTGCGGGGCACTTGGCCAGTCAGGCGACAATCCCCGCTCCGGTTAAGATTTTGCTTCACGCAGGGGCACCTTCTTCCTGCATTTCCCCTTCCGCTGGACCGCTCGCCACCAGCGACGGGAACACATCGTTTCCTACGAAGCCCGCCTTGAACGCCGCAGCAATGTTGAGGATGGCGGAGCGTGCGTTACCCGGTTGCCACCGCCTAGTGTGCCCGGGCGGAAGCGGGGTTGAGAACGCAAGTTGCTGCTTCACCGCGTTGATCGATGTTGCGCCGACCAGTTCAGCGAAGCGCTCGCAGAAGGCGTCGAACTGATCGTCGAGCCCGCGCCCGGGGCGGTGGTACGTCTCCCATTCGCTGTGCGGGCCAAATTTGGCAACCAGCATCGAGTAAAACAGATCGCGGGCCTCAAAGGTCCATTTTTCATTGCGGCTCATTCAATACCTCCAATTAAATGGCGTTCAAATTGCTTTTCAGATGATGGTGATTGTCACGCTCACCCGGCGGGGCGTCGTGTTGCAGCCGGCCGCCACGATTGCCTTCACACGGTCGATCGCATCGTCGAGGCTCGCTTCGTCCCCATAATCCGCTTTGTCGTCCGCTGAGACCTCGACATCGGTGCCGTGCAGGAGCTGGTCCGTCGTCCACCGGAGTGCCTTGGCTACCGCCGCCGCATTCTCGGCTGTGGGGCGCGCCTCGGGAAGTCTGCGGTAGGCGCGGATCGTGTCTTTGCTCAAGCCCGTCCCGTCGGCGACATCTTGGTCGTCGAGGTTAAGCTCGATCATGCGGGCGGTCATGCGGCGTCCCATCGCCCCAGTGTCGGGGCGGATTGTCAGTCTCAGTTTAGCCATATCGTGCTCCGTTCCTATGTTGGTGGGGATGAGAACTCACAAATTCCACTGCCGTAGGGATCTCGCCCCATCCATTTGGGAGTATATTACCATATTGTTCGGGTCACAACCTCATTCTCTTGAGAGTGTAGCCCCCAAATTCTCCCCAAGCCAGCAGCCCGCGCGACTGGATCGACGGACACGTGACGCGCTCAATCCAATGCCTCAACGGTGCGTGTCCAACGCAGCCGACGTGCCTCGACATATTGCCGCACACCGCCCTGGTGGCGCGTCGGTTCGGGCTCTGAAGTGTACGCGGCGCGGTCAACATCAAACCGAACTGGCATGACATGCCATGGCGACCGGCGCCGTTTACTCGGGGTTGGAGAGCCTAGCGTCTCGGCTCAGCCACCCTCTGCGCCTAGGTAGCGTGACGCAGGACCGAGAATATCCTTGGTTCTTCGTCGCCGGTCGTCCCTACTTTTGGGAGATACGTCCACAACTGAAGGGACTTCCCGGTGAGTGCCGTTGAACGTGATCTCGAAGCCTATGAAGACATGCGCCGCGCTCTGACCAGTATCGCCATCGAAACAGGGGCGATCAGGATTGGCGAGGACGGCGAAACGCTGGCGTCCTGCTTCAAGGGTGAAGCCGAGCGACACGCCTACGCCAAAGCAACGTTGCTATCCCTTCGGGGGCGGTGGCCGTGCCCTATTGAGGATGTCCGCGAGACACTTCGATCAGTTTTGGACGAAGCCAGATGGGGTGATCGGTACGTCGAGCGCTATCAATACACGTTTTAGCTGGCGTCGAATGTCACGCGTGAATGAAAGCACAAACGAAGCGAAGTGGCGCGCGGAGTTCGAGGCGGACGGCGAACAGTTGGTTCGCGATACAATTTATCACGGGCCCGGCATCTACCCCGACCCAAGCGCCTTGCCGCTCTCAGGTTCCTGCGGGACAAAGATGCTGAGCGCGCAACACGGGAACGGCGCAACTCTAGCTTCGCGTTCTGGACGCTTTTGTTCGCGGCCATAGCCGCATTGGTCGGTATAGCGACGCTAGTCGTTACGGTCTGGCCCACTGCCCCCGAAGCCATTCGCCAACTCCTACGGATGTAGCGAAGAGCAATCGCCCGGCCGCATCCAAGACATGTTGCGCGTTGCGATGCGCGGATAACTTCCTTAGCAACTGATGTTCTCGCAAGGCTCGTACCGTCCGGTGGATAATTGCGTGCCTCCGCTGTCTTGCACGTCCAAATTGTGCAACATGCGGGCCTTATAAGGCCAACAACGGAGACGCGCCGTGAAGCTGTCGGACGGAGAGCGGCTGATAATTTTGATGCTTGCTGATCTATCAAAGTCCCTCAAGATCAAGGGCGAGATGGACCCTGAGTTCATCGAAAAGATGGTCATCAACAACGACCTTTGGGCCATCAACTGGAAGTATCATGGCATCCAATTCGAAAAAGGCGAAGACCCGCCAGAAGTCCGCGAGACCTGCGACATTCTCGACATGTGGTCCTTTGTCGAGGCCGGGTACAAGAAGCTCTCCGCAGCGGACAAAAAGAAGGTCAAGACGGAAGCAGCGCCCTACGGCGATGACGTTAAGTTCCACGGGTTCGATGGCAACCACGAACCGCATACGTTTATCGCAGGCGTCTTGATCAAAGACCTGGAGAGATGGTCGGAATTTAAGGGCCGTGCGCTCAACGCCCATACGCGCACAGTGGAACGTTACCCCCGAATGTGCCGAGCGTTTGAGGGAATTCGGCCGAGCCTGGATATGCGCCACCCAAGCGCGGACGAAATCACGAAGATACTGCTTGCCCAAAAGCACGGTTAAGCCTGCGGCCCGCGCCTATCGCGTTCTTTTCTCCGACCGGCACGCGGCGGCTCCATGGTGCCCCCCAAGGTGCCGTGGCATCAGCATGGGCCTTCACTTTCTCGAAGCGTTCGCGCGCGGCCTGCTCATCCTGCCGCGTCTTATCGAACGTGTCCTTAAACTGCATTGTCGTGCGTCCGCTTGTTGTTGTAGCGCGCACATTGTACGCGAGCCGGGCGCGTCGCTCAATGGAGGTGCTTCTATGCGTATACGCCATATCCTTACCGCTTCAGCCCTCCTCTTCGTCTTCCTCAACGTCAACGTCTGACCAGATAGTGCCGAACCCAAAGCCGGTAACAAGACCTATTGGGTAGAACCATACGCTTGCTGGATCAGCGGCGTTGTATCGCAGCAATGCTACCGCACCGGCCCCGGTTAGCACCGCGACTGATGCCGTCATTGCCTGCCGGCTCCACACCTCTGCCTCTTGCGCGTAGAAGCCCACAAGCATGCCGATGACGGCACCGAGAAACGTGCCGCCGATCGCCGGGAGCAAGTCCTTGCTGAGCAGCGAGGCCGCAAAGCCGCACAGACCGATCAATATCAGAGCCGCCCCAAACCCCACGGTCAGCCATCTCGTTTGCCTCGCTTCCTTCTGCACTTCTTTCCTTGCCATGTTGTTCCCGCAGCTCCTCAAGATGCTCCACCGCGATCAGCGCGGCGGCGGCATCACAATTCAAAATTTTGCTCTTTCATCTGCTCGCACGCGCCATCAAGGCCCGGAAAGAGGGACCCGGCCGTGATACCCATCATCGCGAGCTCTTGCATCGCCCGAATTCTCTCGTTCGTCGGCAGGTCTATGACACGCAGATAAGACTTGCTGCGCTGCCGCTCTTCCCATTCGATGAAATTTTCTATGTCATTCAAATTCGTCACAGACGATAACGCCTGCTGCGGAATCATCCGGGGATTGTTCAGCGCAAGCGCCTTAAGGAACGTTAGATGCGGAGGCGTCAGGGTCAACATCTGAACGCGCGCATGGTCGGCTTGCCATTCGTTAAAATCGAACACGAATATGCGAACAAATTTGTCAGCGCTTTGATCCGCCTTTCGAACGCCTCGGAAAGCAAAAAAGGCCGCGATGTAGGGTGAATGGGTCCAGTCCAACAGTGGCGTCGGATACCCATGATGTTGGGCAAGGCTGTGAAAGGCCGCGTTCTCAAGATCATTTTCGAGGTAGAAGCGATGAGCAGTCAGGCCACTTAGATGGCCGTGTAACAGAGGGATGTCCTCGCTTGTAAACTTCATCAAGTCGTAGCGGCCGTGTCTGTGAAACGCCGTTGCCAACTTCCATAGACTGCTCTGCTGCCCCCGGAAGACGAACCGACGCGGCTCCAAAGAAGCCGCAAACTCCCTGAATGCGGACCAGCTCTTGACGTCTGCAATGGGTTTTCGCTGGCTCGGGTCGGAAGCCCGAAGTCGGAGTAGTTGCGCGGTCCCATTCGTGCCGAGGGGAGTTGTCCAAGTAAGTCGAAGATCATCGCCGCTGAAGTCCCAACTCGTCTTGAGCTGCGGACTTAGAGTAACGCCCGGAAAGCCTGCCTTGATCTGCTCCCAATCTTCCATGCGCCCGTTCACGAAGGGGCGAACTATCAAGTCGAGATCAAATTTGGGGTCCTTGTTCGGTGTGCGCACCCACGCGACCAAAGAGGGCAGTTTTTGCGGGTCATCAGAAAACGCGTACGCATTGCCCTCGAAATGATCTCCTTTGTCGTCAAGCTCGACGATGGCCCGCCCCCTATTCGTACCTGAGAAATTACCAATCCATTGCCCCGACATAAGTCCCTCAACTCGGCGACCGGCGCCGCTCCTCGAAAACCTCTCTACATAGATCATTTGCCGCCAACGCCGCTACTCTGCAAGCCAGACCAGCATATCTAGCGCTCGCCGACCACCACGTCGATGGCGGATCGCTCGCTGAAATCTTCGCCGGCCGCAGCGCAACTAGCCGGCCGCAGCGCAACTAGATGGCTCCGCTTGTACGGATAGCCGCGCACCTCGGAGCAGTCTTTGCAGCGCATATAACGCTTCAGCTCATGGATTGATGTCGTCTTCGGCCGCCGCACGACAGCGAGCGCAACGGTCCCGATGCGTGTCGCAGTCTAGGTATTTGACCTCTAGATAAATGTACCCGGCATTGAGGCGTCCGCGAGTGCTGGCGATGGCTGAGCCGGTCCTTGGAAGGCGAGCATGCGCTTATTCCAGGCTTCGCAGGCAAGCCGGTCGGCTACCTTGCGCGCCTCCGTCGGTTGCTCTGCCGACGCCCGGACAGAGCCGCCCGTAGATGGTCTCTCGTGACTTGCTACCCATGCTCAATGAGAGCGCGGTGGCCGTCGATACGCAAATTATCATCCATTGGGGAGGGGTCAGTAGGCGAACTACCCGTGATCGTGGGTGTGGATAAAGGACCACGTGGCAGGACCTATCATCTGGCTGCGCGGAGGCCCACCCGTAAATTTCCCAAGTGTCGGCGGCTAGGCTCACTGGTTAACTGGTGCAGGTCGAGCGCCGCATCATGAAAACACCGAAGCCAAAGCAATGGGCCGAGCAGGAGATCCAACGATTGGTCAGGCTCGCCCGGCAGGGGGTTGGCGCGTCGAGGATAGCCGCCGAACTTGGCCGCCACGCCGGATCGGTGAGGCGAATGGCCCGGTCGGTGGGAATACTGTTGAAGAAGTAGCCGTCGCCCGAACGCGCGGGCGAAGGGCCTAGCTCATGCAATCCACACCTTCGGTTGGGTCGCCATAACTCGCGCCCCGTGCTGCACTGCGAACATAGCCCCGCGGTTACGTAGCGTCCGTAATTCTACTGCCATTGCGCATTCGCTTTCTTTGGCATCTACTTCAGATTGATTTTATGACGATCTAGTTTTCAGACGAGGGCGCATGAGCGTCAAAGCCACGATGGCTAACATTCTGCAAGATCAGATGCGATTGCGCGGCGTGAATTCGCTGTCGTCCTCCGAGTACGATGAAATCGCAGAACTGCTGATCCAACAGATCAGAGAGTTGGAGCTTAGCCTGGCTGCGCGAGAGATAGCCGACAAGCAGAAGCACATGAAGCGAAAAATCTATGTGCCGACGGCCGGCGCCCAAAGCTGGCAAGCGCTTCTGGCCGACCCGATCAAGCATTGGCGCAGAGGCTATTCTGCTCGAACACTCGCGCATTGCTGGGAAGCCGTTGACGGGCTGCCGCCCGAAATCGGAGCGCTATTCGGAGTGGACACCGAGTTGCTGATAGCGATGCCGGAGCACAAAGTGGCATTGCGCGATGCCGGACGCGAAAGCCAAACGGACGTTTTCGCCTTGGTGAAGTCAAAGAACCGAACTATCGCCGTCGCCGTAGAAGGCAAGGTCAATGAGCCGTTTGGTGAGACCTTGCGCGACTGGTACGTGGACCCATCACCGGGAAAGCGGCAGCGGCTCGCATTCTTATGCGATCTAATGGGGGTTCAGTGTCCGCCCCCTGATCATGTCCACTATCAACTGTTTCACCGTACTGCCTCGGCTATCCTCGAAGCTGATAGGTTCGAGGCCGACGATGCTGCCATGATCGTTCATTCCTTCTCGCCCGAGAACAGGTGGTTCGATGCTTATGCGGCGTTTGTTGAACTCTTCGGATTAATCGCCAACACGGGACAACTAGTGAGCAAAAGGCTGCCTAACGGCCGAACGCTGCATTTTGGTTGGGCGAAGGGTGACCCGCGATTTTTATCGATGTGATGCGGCAGGCAGACTGCGGACTTTAGCAGGGAAAGAGCAATGAAGGTGTTAAAAAAGCCTCGCAACCAATCTGAAGCACGACGAATTGCAGATTTAAATTACCCCTATCCCGGTTGCTGCCTGTGTGGGCAGACGGTCGGGAAAGAACTGGCCCATCTGGACCATGAAGCGTCGAACAATGACCCAGACAATCTCGCGTGGCTATGCACTCACCACCACTGGATGTATGACGTTGGTCTGTTTTCGCTTGCCGCGTTGAAGGTACAACGCGCTCACTGGCAAGAGATGAAGGGTAAGCGAACAAATGCTTTCATGAAAGACGCTGGCAAAAAGGCCGCTGCTACACGAGCGGCAAACGCCGCAGCGAAGTTGCGTAGCGAGGCCGCTCGCAAGGCTGTTGCGACCCGTAGAGCTAATGCCTTGAAGGCTGCAAATGTGCAGCCCCCCAGCTCCTAGCCTTACGCGGCTCTTCAAAGCTGTTGCAGTAACTGCGCTGCGCGAACAATCGCCCACAGTTTCGAGACGCGGCTAGAAAATGATAGACGTTGAGTTTATCCGGGCGAGCTATCGTCCAGAGCGAATTACCACGCTGTTTGTCGGCGAGAGCGCGCCTGCAAGTGGCGACTTCTTCTATTTTGGCAACAACGCCATGCTACAACACATGAAACGTGCCACAGAAGCCGTACTGGGCGAAGGCGACGATTTTCTTGGTCGCTTTAAAAGCTTCGGCTGGTTCCTCGATGATCTCGTGCTCACGCCGGTGGACAAGTTGGCGCCTCCTGAACGTAGAGCAAAATGCGTCGCCGCGACGAGTAGCTTGAGAGATCGCATTGTCGCGTATCGCCCGCTCGCCATCGTTTCCATGCTCGTCAGCATCAAGCGCATTGTTGAAGCGGCGGCAAAAGCGGCTGGGAGTAACGCCCCGGTATATGGCGTGCCATTTCCGGGCATGGGTCAGCAACGGCGTTTCCATACCGAAATGATCAAAATAATCCCCTTGCTTCCGCGAGAATTCAACCGGAGCGGATGATCGTCAACTCTGATTTTAGCGCTCCTATAATTATACACCTTCACCGAGGCGCACTGTGAACTCAGACAAAAGCGCGCGAGGCAACGCCAGCCAATTCTTTGTTGCGGGCGAACTATGTCGTCGCGGCTACTGTGCCGTTGTCACCCTTGGCAATACTCCCAATACCGACATCTTGTGCAGCAACCTTGCTGGCACTCGGTTCGTCCATATTCAGGTAAAGACGTTCGTCCCTGGCCGACGCACCTGTAGCGTTGGACAAAAGGCCGAACGAAACTTCGGCGATAATTTCTTTTGGGTGCTTGGCGGAATTCCTGAGCCGGGCTCAGCACGACCATTCGAGTATTACGTAATTCCTGACAGAGTTATGGCGGAGAACGTTACCCGAGCGCACCAGCAGTGGCTCACTACAGCGGGAGCGAAAGGCCAAATGCGCAATGAAACCACCGTGCGGACAGTGCATTTGCCTCCGTTCAAGTCGTTGAGCGGATGGGACGTTACTGAGTTTCGTGATCGCTGGGAGCTGATCGAAGCCAAGCTGAGCGCGCCATGAACGCAGGCCATTCACCCAATGGAAGCCGTCGTGCCGGGCGTCGATGGCATCTCGGATTTCAATGCGCTGCACTCCGGCAAGCACGACCATGAGGTGCAGTTCTGCGCCTTCGATATTCTCGCCGAAGGTGGTGACGACCTTCGCGCGCTACCCCTGTCGATGCGGAAGACGAATTTAGAGCGTCTGCTGGCGCGGCGACCTGAAGGCGTCTTCATCAATCCCTTCGAACGAGGCGAGCTTGGGCCTGATCTGTTTCGCGCCGCTTGTCGCATGGGGCTGGAGGGACTGGTGTCAAAGCGGCGCGACCGGCCGTATCAAGCCGGTCGGAGGAAGTACTGGGTCAAGGTCAAGAACCGGCTGCATCCGGCGATGAAGCGGGAGCTATAGGCCGCGCCGCAGCCTCCCCACCGTGCGCGTCCTTTGAACAGCTCGCAGCGTTTGTCGAACAACATTGGACTGCACGACGCCGAACTTCGAGTTAGCTTTGGCAGCCGCGAGCGGACAGAGGTCACGGTGTAGGGGACCAGCCACATCAATCGTGCTTTGTTCGGAGACACTTGGTCTCAAGCAACCGCTCTTGTTTGTTCGCATCTTGTGCGGGGTGCTTTTCTACGTTTCTACAGAATTTCAAAAGAGCCGACGAGTATGAGCGAGCGCGCCTAAGTCAATTGGCCCTGAGCTTGCCTTTTAGCCCGGTGGACAACCGAGGCAACGCTGGCGGCAGACCGCGCGTTGGTCCTCCAGTTGCTGCAATCCGCGTGCCCCAGTGAGTAACTGATCGAAGTTGCCGGTGCCGCGAGCCGCGTTTATCGAAGCGATATAGTATTGGGCTATCTGGTTGTACGCGTCATTGCAGACTGCCCAGCACACATCGACCCGTGTCGTTTGTTGCGCTTGTGTGCTGGACAGTGATGCGAGCACAGCCATGCTGATTATCCTAGCAGCGATCATTTCACTTCCTCCTGCTTGAAACGTCGAGGATCATACCATGAAAGCGCGGCAATCGGCCCAGCCCGTGTTAACCAGCGCTCGGTGGGGGGCTGCCGCGCAGATACTGTTAAAGGAAAAGGCCCCGACGATTGCTCGCCGGGGCCTTTCAAGATCGTCGGACTGGTTACATCCGCCGTGCCTTACGATCCTTGATACTCGCCGATTACCGCATCTGATCTGGTGCAGATCATGGCAAGGCTGCGGCATCAGCGTGAACACACGGCACGAAAGCGGCTCGCCGCCAGCTCGGCCTTGCGCCACTCGGCCCGCCGTTGGCGCTCGGCCGCCATCTGTAGGCCGGCGACCGTCGTTGCGATCACGTCATCGATCTCAGCGCCCGTCAAGCTCCGACGAATTTTGAGCACGATGCTCAACGCCATGATGACAGGGCCGTGTGGGCGCAGCAGGTCATGGGCCTGTTGCTCGCAAAATGCCAGGAAGCGCTCGACCGCCTCAGCCGACTTGCAGACCAATGACGCGAGCGAAACCGCTTGCTCGACATCACTCACGGACGGCGCAGGCTCACCCGGCAGAAGCATGCGCTCTGCAACAGACGCCGCAGCCAATTCGATGCAACGGTCGAGCACATGCAAATACATATCCGCTACATCACCCCGAGCCTCGCCATCCTGCGGCATCAATTCCCGCAACTTGTCGCACAACTCTGGCACGGTGTCGGTGTCGTCATCACTGCCGAAGGCGACGCTGTGGCGCGGTCCCCACACGAGACCGCCATACTGTCCGTTCGGGTCAGGATTGATTGTCGCGCCACCGAGCGGTTTGCCGAGCAGGCGCGCGCCGACGGCGTGACCGGCTTCATGGACCGCAATCCGCGCGTCCTCTTCCTCGGTGCGGCCAAGCTCGGCGAGCAACACATCGTACTCGTCATGCTCGTCGTCGAAACCAGCGTTCTCATTGTTCATGCTTACACTCCTGCGGCCAGCTCATCGGACGGGATGAGCTGGCCGCCTTCCACCGACGCCACCGACGCCGCGCTGAAGATCGCGACGCCGCCTCCGGGCGAACGGGAGCTGCTACCCATTTTTGAGCTTTGAAAGTCCATCGGACATGCGTTGGCGAGCGAGCATCCGTGCACGAACATCGGCAACTGAATAGCCGCGCAGACCCGGCATGGCGCGCGCGATCAGGTTCGCGACGGCCGCCGGGATGCGACCGTTGTCATCCGGATCGACGACCCAGCCATCAACTCTGTGCGTGATCTGGTGGGCCTGCCAGCCCGGCGGTGCTGCTTTCATGAGCGTGGCACGTCGATCAGGATGGTACGGGGTGCCTTGGTCGGCAGCGGAGTGAAGCTGGCTTCGCGCACCACCGAATTGTTGTGGGGAAGGCTCTTGGCCTCCTCGACCGCGTCGAGATCGATGACATCAGGCGCGCGCGGGTTGAAGTCTCCGCCGCGCGAACCACGGAGCTGTGCACGGCGCGCGTCTGTGACCGGGACCGCCACGCCCTGGCGCAGCGCACGCTGCGCAGTGGTCACGGGCATTGTCGCATCCTCCCATTGACCTGCGAACCGCTTGCGGCCGTCATGGTCGCGGTAGTGACTGCTTTTGAGCATGAACACCGTCATGGCGGGTGACGGTTCAGGCGCCGAGACGGAAGCGGAGACCGGCATGGCAACCGGGATCGGCGCGATGCCATCGCGGATCGCGTCCACCCTGCCGCGCAGCTCAACGAGCGCGAAACCGGCAGCGACTTCGACCTGCGTCGCGGTGTTGCCGATAAAAAGCGCCATTGCGCCGCTCTCGGGGTGGAAGTGAAGTTTCTCCAGGGTGTCGGCAAAGCGCTTGCCAGCCGCCAGATAATCCGGCAGTGCCCGCTCGACGGCATCAAGGTCGCGCGCTAGCGTTTCGCTCGCCGCCTTGCGTTCGATGGTGGCGCGCTCGGCCGCGAGCTTCTGCTCGGCGTCGGCGATCTTGGTCTTCACCTCGGCGAGCGCGTCGGTGTAACCATCACGGGTCACCGCGCAGTTGGAGACCGCCGCCTCCAGCTTCGCGCGAGTTTTGTCGTCCGCGTCGAGGTTTGCTTCGAGGTGATGACGCTGGAGCTTTGCTTTGGCATCATCATGGGCCGCTTCCGCAGCGGAATGGCGGCTATTCAGGGCAGCGGCGCGTGTGCGCAGCGAGGCCAATTCGGTTTCGAGTTTTTCCATAAGTGATTGTCGTCGGAAGAATGGTGTCATGCTCTCAAGCATAGTGAGGGCAAAGTGATCTGCGAACACTCCACCTGTGGTGCGCACCACACCGCACTGCCTCAGAGGGGAATTTTTGTGGCGGCGCCCAATGATGGCGGGATCGGAGGGGCCGTGAATTCGAAAGTAGTCGCCTCCGATCATGTAGCTGTCCGCTCAGCCCAAGGGGCAGCGGCTGCCTTGGGCGGCTTGCATGGCTCTGTTCGGGTCACCCTCAGGAAGCAGACGTTGCGGGGCTCTGAGCAAAGGTCAGACACGGGCCAGCAGCGGAAGTGAACGTGGGCTGGAATGGAAGATGCCGCCAACTGAGGTAGCCTTACTGCAAGCGCTCGATGTCGAACTGGAACCGAGTGCGCATGACAGGGCCATTTTCGTCACGAACTTCAATGACTCCTGTGTACACTTTCGTACTTTCGTTCGCCCCCACGCAAGCGCTAGCCGCGAGAACCTTCTGGATCTTCATTCGTTACCCAGATGATGACACAGAACGCACCACGGAAAAAGAACGAGCTTCGAGAGGCGCTACTCCTGTCGCTTGGTTTGGCTGCAGCGATGTTTGGTCTGGCTATATTTGCAAGTGCACATCTATGAAGACTTTTACTACGCCCATCGCCTGATCGGTCGAAGATTGATATGCGGTGGCGGCGGGGGAGAATGAATGAGCGGCCAAGTGAGGCGGCCTCAAGGCATCAGCATATAGACCGCGACGCCAGCGATGACCGCCAGATCAGCGAGAGGTAGAAATAGAGGTTATTGCGGTTCATCGAGCTAACATTTGTTCCCTCGCGATATAAAGACCTTGATCCATGTCACGGTCTATCCCCGTGCCGGTGCTGTCCTACTTCGGACAGTCGCAATTTGAATTTTGGATACTCCAATCCGTTAAGGACCACGTGTGATACTGGCGGTGGTTAGCGGGTTCGCCTCCACCGACCCAGTTGCTAAGGCCCCAGCCCGATCCCAGAAGGCTGGGGCCTTTGCTTGGCCCGGCCACTCCGCTCAGGGGCCACCGCGACGATATGGCTCGGTTTAACTTAGGCCCGGTCTACCCCTGACAGCCGACATATCCTCGGCCGTGGGATACCGCAGCGATGGGCCAATGCACAAAGTCGCTGCGCTCCAGCCCGCTGCGCGGGAGCAAGAGCCGAGAGGCCGGTAGCCAGTTGAGAC